>JBDGSA010000016.1:0-19886 GCA_042217755.1 Haloglomus sp.
CATCAAGTTCCTCGTCGACGAGTGGGGGCCCGAGAAGGTCCGCGAGACGCTCCAGGAGGAGTACGTCGACTTCGAGCTCCGCACCGCCGGCCGCGACGTCCGCGAGGAGTACACCTACAACACCGGCGAGGGCGAGCGCAACGACCTCGTCGGCGTCCACGAGCAGAAGGACGGCACGTACTTCGTCGGCCTGAACGTCCTCGTCGGCCGGATGGGCGCCGAGGACGTCCTCGAACTGGCCGACCTCGCCGAGGAGTACGGCTCCGGCGAGGTCCGCCTGACCCAGCGTCAGAACATCATCGTCACGGACGTCCCCGATTCCGAACTCGAGGCGTTCCTCGACGAGCCGCTCCTGAAGGACTACTCGCCTGACCCGCATCCGTTCATGCGCGGCTCGCTGGCCTGTACGGGGACGGAGTTCTGCTCGCTCTCGATCACGGAGACGAAAAATCGCATGGTCCGGTACGCGCGCTGGATGCGCGACAACGTCGACGTTCCGGCGGGCGTCGAGGACTTCCACGTCCACCTGTCGGGCTGTACGGCCTCGTGTGCCCAGCCCCAGATCGCGGACATCTCGCTGCGCGGGATGAAGACCCGGAAGGACGGCGAGCCGGTCGAGGCGTTCGACATCGGCCTCGGCGGCGGCCTCGGCGAGGACCCGCACTTCGCCGACTGGGTGGAGATGCGCGTCGCCGCCGACGAGGTGCCCGGCTACATCCAGAACCTCCTCGGCGAGTTCGAGGAGCGCCGCGAGGAGGGCCAGAGCTTCCGCGACTTCATTGCCGCTCACTCCGAGGAGGAACTCCAGGAGATGGGCGAGCCCGAGGAGACGAGCTACCACGACCCCTACATGCACAACACGAAGATGACCTGGTATCCCTATGCCGAAGACGACTCGATGGACGCGAGTCCGGCACCGACGGACGGTCAGGGCCAGTCGCTGCCCGCGGATGACTGAGTAGGGGACGTCCCGCTCGCGTTTCCGTCTTTTTCGCTGTTCCGGCGTTTCTGGCGATGCTGACAGAGACCCCTACGAAGCCCTCTCGCTCTCGACCCTCCGTCAGAGCGTGCTCTGACTGCCTTCGTCTCCCTCCGTTCGCCTTACTCTGTTCGGCTCAGCTTCGAGTCCGCCAGGACCGCGCATCGGTCAGTCAGCCAGTGTGAGCCTCGTCTCTCCAACCGCCCGCGCGCCTCGGTCGCTCACTCCGTTCGCTTCCCGCGGTGCTCGGCTCTCGCGCGCCGAGCGCCGGCCGGCCCTTCGGGCACGGCCGCCAGCGCGCGCCCGTCTGACTGACGGAGGATGCGTTCCCATCGGCAATCCACGGGCCGGGAGCGCGTGGCGAACCCCTCGCGGGTGAGCTCGCGCGTGCCGGGGAAGGGCAGGGCCACCAGCTCGTGCCACGTTCCACGCCCTGGCGGACTCGAAGGGCGAGCGCTCTCGACCCATCCCGGAGGAAGTAAGCACCGCAACCGAGCGACCGCGGGGAGCGAGGTGAGGAGCACAGCGACTCCCGGATGGTCGAGAGCGCGAGGGCTTCGGAGTCGTTCTTGTCGTCGCTATCGCTAAGGCCAACAAAAATAAATAATCCAATAATTGAAGTATTAAATAGCCGTATAAAATAAATACCAATCGAATTATTGTATTATCCAGCATCGTCCGTTGGTAGCCGTCTGGGTGCCGAACGTTTACCCCCGACCGGCCCACCACACGGGGTATGTTCGAGAAGTCGACGTGGATCCGTCTGCCCCGGAACGTGGTGGTGGGGCACGGCGTCCTCGACCAGGTGCGTGAGGCGGTCGCCGACCTCTACCTGGACGGGACGCCCCTCCTCGTCACCTCGCCGACGCCACAGGAACTCGCCGGCGGGCGGGTCGCAGAGCAGTTCAGGGCCGCGGATATCGACCCGGAGACCACCATCGTCGAGCGGGCGTCCTTCGCCGCCGTCGAGAACGTCGTCGAGGCGGCCCGGGCGGCCGAGGCGGACTTCCTCATCGGCATCGGCGGCGGCAAGCCCATCGACATCGCGAAGATGGCCGCCGACGAGCTGGACCTCGCGCTGGTCTCGGTCCCCACGGCGGCGAGCCACGACGGCATCGTCTCCGGTCGAGGCTCGGTCCCCGAGGGCGACACGCGACACTCGGTCGCCGCGGACCCCCCGCTCGCCGTGGTGGCCGACACCGAACTGCTCGCGGCGGCGCCGTGGCGCCTGACGACGGCGGGCTGTGCCGACATCATCTCCAACTACACCGCGGTCAAGGACTGGCAGCTGGCCAACCGGCTGAAGAACGTCGAGTACAGCGAGTACGCCGGCGCGCTGAGCCAGATGACCGCCGAGATGCTGGTCGAGAGCGCCGACTCCATCAAGCAGGGCCTGGAGGAGTCGGCGTGGATCGTCGTGAAGGCCCTCGTATCGTCGGGCGTGGCGATGTCCATCGCGGGCTCCTCGCGGCCGGCCTCCGGCGCCGAGCACCTCATCTCCCACCAGCTCGACCGCATCGCCCCCGACGCGGCGCTCCATGGCCACCAGGTCGGGGTCGCCTCCCTGGTCACCGAGTACCTCCACTCGGGCGCCGATGGGGAGTGGAAGAGCGTCCGCCGGGCGCTCGAGAACCTCGGCGCCCCCACCTCGGCGGCCGCGCTGGGCATCGACGACGCGGACTTCCTCGAGGCCGTGACGACCGCCCACACCATCCGCGACCGCTACACCATCCTCGGCGACGGCGTCGACGAGACGGCCGCTCGCGAGGCCGCGACGGTGACGGGCGTCGTCGGGCGCGAGTGAGCGGCGGATGAGCCGAGCCTGCGTCGTACGTGGCCTCAGACGCTGTGCCGACGAGCTAGCCGAGGCGTCTGACGCCGGATCCGAGGCGCTGGCGCGGTACTCAGCGACGCGTCTCGTGTCGAGGACGAGACGGCCGCGTGCGAGAGGCCCCGTCAGCGGCTCTCGGGCCACCGCTGGATTCTTCGCGCCGCGCGTCCGCCATCCCGCATGGGAGAGCGTCCCCCCGACGTCGATACGTCGGCCCTCGAAGCCTACCTGGCGGCGGAACTCGACGTCGCGGTCACCGAGACGGAGGTGCTCGGCGACGGGCTCAACCGCGTCGTCGCCGTCTCGACGCCCGACGCCGACCGGGCGTACGTCGTCCGGCGCCCCAACGACGCCCGCGGGGAGATCTGTCCCAACGACGTTCGGGCGGAGTACCACATCCTCGAACGACTCGCGCCGACGGCGGTTCCCGCGCCCACGCCGGTGCTGCTGTGCGAGGACGGGTCCGTCTTCGGCGGGCCGTTCCTCGTCGCGACGTACCTCGACGGCGATATCGTCCCGCTCGGCGAGTCGCTCCCGGCGCGGTTCCAGACCGCAGACGCCCGCCGGGCGGTCGCGGTGGCGCTGGTCGACGCGCTGGCGGACATCCACGCCGTCGACACGGCACCCTTCCAGGGGATCTGCACGCGGTTCACGCCCCGCGAGCAGGTCGACCGCACCGCCGCCCTGCTCGACGACGCGACAGCCGGGGTGGACTACGAGCCGGCCGGTCTCCGCGGAGTGGCGGACTGGCTCCGGGCGAACGCCCCCGAAGACCACGCGACGACGCTCCTCCACGGGGACTACCGTCCGGGCAACGTCCTCCTCGTGGGGGACGACTGTCCCGGCGTCGGCGGCGTGCTCGACTGGGAGACGGCGATGCTGGGTGACCCGCTGATCGACCTGGGATACCTGCTCCTGCGCTGGCGGGATCCAGGCGACCCGACGCCGGACATCGACGCAATCGCGGCTCGCTACCCCGACAGGGCGGATGCAATCGACGACCTGCGCGAGACGAACGCTCGCGGCCTCGCGCCCTTCACCGCCCGGGACGGCAGTCCGAACCGCGAGGCGGTGGTCGAACGCTACGAGTCGCGGACGGATCGGACGTTCGAGAACGAGCGGTTCCACCTCGCCTACGCGGCGTTCATGCTCGCGACGGTCTGGACCGACCTGCACTGCCGCCAGGTGGCGGCTGGAGCGGCGTCGGGCGGCGCACCCCACGCCGAGTACCTCGGGCTGCTCGCCGAACTCGTCATCGACGGCGAACTCCGGGTGTGAGCCCGCCGCTCCCGACGCGGGGGCGCGGGGGGTCGGTCAGGCGTCCGGGTACGACCAGGGGTTCGCCTCCTCGTACGCCGCCGCCAGCGACAGGAGTCGCTCCTCGGCGTAGCGGTGGCCCACCAGTTGCAGGCCGACCGGGAGGCCGTCGTCGGTCAGACCGGCGGGGACAGTGACGACGGGGTGGCCGCTCATGTTGAACGGCCAGGAGAGCATCCAGTCGGTCGGGAGGCCGGAGACGTTCTCGCCGTCGATCTCGTTCGGGAAACCGCCCTCCAGCGGGAGGGGCGGCGTCGCCAGTACGGGCAGGGCGAGTGCATCGCGCTCGTCGAGTGCGTCCTCGACGGCGTCGAAGAAGGCCGTCCGGCCGACGTTCGCGTCCAGGTACGCTTCTGCGTCGTAGCCCCGCCCCATCCCGACCGTGTTGAGCAGGGTCGGCGAGACCGCGTCCGCGTCTTCTCCCTCGATGTCGAGGTCGGGGTGTTCGTCCTCGAGGCGGTCGACGATGGTGGCGAAGTAGACGGTCGCCTGCTTGCCGTAGTCGAAGGTCATGTCCCCCTTCGACGGGCCGCCGACCGCGGCGTCCTCGACGGCCGCGCCCGCGTCGGCGAACGCGGCGACGGCCTCGCGGCAGACGTCCCGGACGGACTGCTCGACGGCGAACCGGTCGAGGTCCGGGGTGTAGCCGACGGTGAACTCGCTCGCGGGCGTGTCCCCCGCCGCCGCCTCGGCGTAGTCGCCGTCGCTCGGAACCGAGAACGGGTCGCGGTCGGACTGCCCCGCGAGGACCTCCAGCATCAGCCCGGCGTCTTCGACGTGTCGGGCCATCGGGCCGAGGACGCCGAACGGGGAGTGCGAGTAGAACGCGTCCGGGCGGGTCTCCTTCGGAACGAGGCCGAACGACGGCTTGATCGAGACGACGCCACAGCACGCGGCCGGGTTGCGAAGCGACCCGCCGACGTCGCTCCCTGTCGCGAGCGCGGTGAGGCCGTCGGCGAGCGCCGCCGCCGACCCGCCGGAGGAGCCGCCGGCGTTCCGGTCGAGGTCGAACGGCGTCCCCGTCGGCCCCTGCAACTCGTTCAGGGTGAGGGGTGTGTGTCCGATTTCGGGCGTGTTCGTCGTCCCAACGACGACCGCGCCCGCGGCCTCCAACCGGCGGACGGTCACGCTGGTCGCGTCGGCGATGTTGTCCGCCAGCGGCTGCAGGCCGTGCGTGTTGCGGACGCCCTCGATCTTCTCGGTGAGGTCCTTCACGGCGAGCGGGACGCCCGCCAGCCGGCCGGGGTCTCCGCCGGTCTGGACCCGCTCGTCGACGGCGGCGGCCTGGTCGCGGGCACGCTGGTCGAGGACGGTCACGAAGGCGTTGGTGGCGTCGCCGCGCTCCGCGATGCGGTCGAGGAACGGCTCGACGGTTTCGACGGCCGACCGCTCCCCGGCGCGCACCTCGCGGGCGATGTTTGCGGCCGACTGGAAGGTGTCTGTCACGGGGCCGCATGCGGGTCGTCGGGGCTTAGCTCTAGGGCCCCGCGAGTGAGGCTCGACGTCGGGCGGTCGGAACGCGGGCGTCGGGCGATCAGAACACGGGCGTCAGGTGATTAGAACGCGGGCGTCGGGCGATTAGAACACGGGCGTCGGGCGATCGAAACGCGAGCATCGAGCGATCGGAGCGCGGGCGTCGGACGGTCAGAACGCACCGGGGACGACGAGCTGGCCGCCGGCGATGAGCGACCCGCCGGTGAAGAGGATGGCCGCGGCACCGAGGCCGAGCACGAGCAGCAGAAAGATGACGATCCACGTCGTACTGATCTCGGTGTTCTCGGGGACACCGGGGTCGGAGCTCGAAGCCGACATAGGCACGCGTCGGGCAGGCGCGGGTAAAGGGGTTCCGAGTTCCGCCGCGGCCACCTCGGGACGCTCTACCGCGGCCGCCTCGGGACGCTCTACCGCGGCCGCCTCGCGATGCTCTACCGCGGCCGCCTCAGGATTCGACGCCGCCGCGCACCTTCACAGCCATCCCGGTCTCGAAGTCGACCATCCCCGACGCCGGCAGTTCGGCGCGCCCGACGGCCAGCAACCGCTCGGGGTCGTCGCCGCCGGCATCGGCGGGGGCGTCGGGGGCGGCGAGATCGACTCCCTCGTCGACCGTCGGCCCGCCGTGGACGACGAGGATCTCGTCGCCCGGTCGGACGCCGGGGTCGACGCCGACGACGAACTTCGCGAAGGCGTTGCGGCCCTCTGCCACGAACGGGACGGACTCGGCGTTCACGGCGACGCGGTTGGCGGGCGCGTCGAGCGTCTGGAGGCGCTTCCCGCCGGCGACGCCGAGGGTGAACCGACCGTCCGTGCCGAAGGTGACGAGGCGCTCTCTGCCGTCGGCGGTCGCCACCTGCCGGGGCCGGTCGGACGCGGTCCGCTGGACGGCCTCGTCGCCTCGAAACAGCGCCTCGGCGCCCGCGCCGAACTGGTAGGCCGCGACCGTCCGCAACCGGTCGAGTTCGGCGTTGGTGATTGGCGAGTCTGTGCCGACTCCGCCCGACACGGAGGCGCCGGCCGCTGTATCGGATTCGGGTTCGGGTTCAGATTTGGATTCGGGCCCGGATTCGGGTTCGCCCCTGTCGGCGTCCTCGGTCATATCTGGACGGGCGCCGCGGCCACGCAAACGCCTTTCGACCCGTCCGGAGTCGCTCTCGCGTCCGGGAAAGCGAGACTTATCCCCCTGAGACTGCTCCTATCGCGTATGGCTTCCGACTGGCGGAAAGTCACGCTCGGTGTGCTCCTGCTGGCGGCTGGCGGCGTCGTCGTGGTCGGCTACGGGCTCCAGAACGGCCCCATCCCACCGGTCGCGGCGGCCGCCGGCGCGGTCGGCATCGTCGCGGGCACCATCCTGCTGGGGGCGTCCGGCGAGGGACTGAACGTCTGATAATACACTTATCACGCGATTTTATTTAAAAATTTCGGCATGATAGAAAAGTAACTGGCATATATAGAAGATTACAGCAGATATTTGTCGACGTTCTCGCTCATGTCGACGAACGAGTCGGCGGCATCGACGAGTTCGTCGGCGGTCGATTCGCCGAAGCTCATCACCTCGACGCGGGTGCCCTGGTGGCGGACGTGCGAGCAGAGCCGCGAGAAGTCGCCGTCGCCCGAGGCGAGGACGATGGCGTCGACGTGTTCGGCCAGCGTGATGGCGTCGAGCACGATGCCGACGTCCCAGTCGGCCTTCTTCGACCCGTCGCCGAAGGTCTTGATCTCCTTGATCTTCGTCTCGAAGCCGATGTCACGGAGCGCGTCGAAGAAGTCCTCCTCGGCGGGCGAGTCCGCGCGGATGACGTACGCGATGGCCCGCACGAGTTCGCGGTCCAGCGCGGCGCCGTCGAGCAGCGCGGTGTAATCGATGTTCCGGGAGTAGAGGCTGTGGGCCGTGTGATAGAGGTTCTGCGAGTCCGCGAGCACCGCCACTCGCTGACTGTCGTGGATGGGGGGCATAGATTCAGGTCGAACGGGCGGCGGGGAAAGCGTGTCGGGACGCGCCGTCGGTCGTGCGCGGTGGGTGGTGGCGCCCGAGTTCGGCGACGAGCGCATATATTTTACACTAAAAATTAAGAAATCTGTATTCGTATCCTCTGAAAACAGTACTGAGGCCACGCACGGCCGCGACGTGTTGAAATGTGTCGGGCCCCTCCAAACAGATATGGAGCATTCTGCTGAGAGCCGGACCAGTGAGCGGGTCGAACGCCCGACGTACGAGACCGTCGACCGGCGGGTGCTGGTCGTCGGTGCGGGGGCCGCGGGCGCCCGCGCTGCCATCGAACTCGTCGCGCAGGGCGTCGACCCGGCGGACGTGCTCGTCATCGGGAAGCGCGACCACGGGGACGCCCACACGACCTGGGCGCGCGGCGGCATCAACGGGGCGCTGGGGACCCACGACCCGGAAGACGACTGGACCGTCCACGCCGCAGACACGCTGAACGAGGGCCACCACATCAACGACCCGGAGAAGGTGGAGACGGTGACCGAGCGGATGCCCCGGCTGCTGCGCCAGCTCGACGACTGGGGGATGCCGTACAGCCGGACCACGGACGGCGACATCGACCAGCGCTACTTCGGCGCGCAGTCGTTCCGCCGGACCGCGTTCGCGGGCGACCACACCGGCGAGTCGCTGATGCAGACGCTCGTCGCGAAGGCACAGGACCTGGGTATCCCGTACCGCGAGAACGTGCTGATCTCCCGGCTCGTCACCGAGGACGACGGCACCGACCCGCGCGTGCTCGGCGCGGCGGGGACCGACCTCGAGACGGGCGAGTTCGTCGTGTTCGACGCGGACGCCGTGGTCCTGGCCGCGGGTGGCTACACGAGCCTCTACCGGCGCCACTCCTCGCGCGACGACGAGAACACAGGCGACGGGCCGGCGCTCGCGTACGGCGCCGGCGCGGAGCTGATGGACATGGAGTTCGTCCAGTTCCACCCGACCGGGATGGTCGGCGACCGCTACGGCGAGGCGTGGGACGGCCGCCTCGTCACCGAGGCCGTCCGCGGTGAGGGCGGCCGGCTGTTCAACGCCGACGGAGAGCGGTTCATGGAGCGGTACTCTCCGGATCAGATGGAACTGGACGCCCGCGACGTGGTCGCCCGGGCCATCGCCCGCGAGATCGCCGAGGGCCGGGGCACCGAACACGGCGGCGTCTTCCTCGACATCTCCCACCGCGACCGGGACTTCATCCGGGAGCGACTCCCCCGGATGTACGAGCGGTTCCAGGAGCTGGGCGTGGACATGGCCGAGGAACCGGTCGAGGTGGCGCCGACCGCACACTACGGGATGGGTGGTGTCGCCGTCGACGACGCGGGTGAGACCCGCGTCTCGGGACTGTACGCCATCGGCGAGACGATGGCCGGCGTCCACGGCGCCAACCGGCTCGGCGGCAACTCGCTGGCCGAGACCATCGCCTACGGAGAGGCTGCCGGCCGGGCAATCGCGGAGCGGCTGGCCGACGGCGACCTCGGACACGACCGGCAGGCGGTGCTTCACGACCGCGCCCAGGTCCACCTTGCCGACCTCGTCGACCTCGCGGACAGCGACGGGAGCTACGACCCCGAGACGCTGCTGGACGAGGTGCGAGACCTCCTGTGGGCGACCGCGGGGATCCGCCGCGACGACGAGGAGCTCGCCGAGGGGCTGGCACGACTCGACCGCGTCCGCGAGCGAGCAGCAGATCTCGCGGTCGGCGGCCCTACCAGCCGCTCGTACGAGTTCGCCGTCGACCTCGGGTTCACGCTGACGGCCGCCGAGGCGATCCTGCGTGGTGCGCGCAAGCGGACCGAGTCACGGGGCGCTCACTTCCGCACGGACCACCCCGAGATGGACCCCGACTGGCGGCGGAACGTCCGCTACGAGCGCGGGGCGCTCGGGGCGATGCGGCTGACGACGAGCGAGGTGACCGAGCCGAGCGAGGCCGTCCAGGCCGCACTCGACGCCGGCCACGAGCTGGACTACCACCAACTGGAGTAGCGCCGGAAGCCGACTTGGCGGCATCGGACCCGGCACCGCCCCCCGCCCCTCGGCGTCGAGGACGGCGAGGCGGCCGGAATGAGACCGAGAGCGTCCCGGTGAACGGGAACGCTACGCTCGTGGCTACATCGATTCGGGCGCCGCCACGCCCAGCATCGAGAGGGCGTTAGCGACCGTGTGCCGCGAGGCCGCCACGAGCGCGAGACGGGCCTGGCGGGTGTCCTCGTCCCCGGCGTTCAGGACGGGGCACTCTCGATAGAAGGCGTTGAACGTCTCCGCGAACTCGCGGGTGTAGGTCGCGATCCGGTGCGGTTCGAGCGTGTCGGCGGCCTCCTCGACGACGCCCTCGAGGCGGGCGATGGTGTGGAGCAGGTCGCGCTCCTCGGGCGTGTCGAGGGCGCTCGCGTCCACGTCGCCCACGTCGGTGTCCTCGACCGCGAGGCCGGCTTCCCCGAGGATCCCACAGCAGCGCGCGTGGACGTACTGGACGTACGGCGCCGACTGGGCCTCGAAGTCGAGCGCGCGGTCCCACTCGAAGGTGATGCCCTTCGTGGGCTGCTTCGAGACGATGTCGTAGCGGACGGCGCCGATGCCGACCTGCCGGGCGATGCGCTCGACGTCCTCCTCGTCGAGGTCGTCGTCGCGGAGCCGGCCCTCCAGGCGGTCCTCGACCTCCTCGCGAGCGCGGGCGATGGACTCGTCGAGCAGGTCGTCGAGGTCCACGCCGGTCCCCTTCCGGGTGGACATTCCACCTTCGGGCAGGTCGACGTAGGAGTAGATGACGGTGCGCAACTGGTCGGTGTCGTTGCCGAGCAGCGAAAGCGCCGCCCGCAACTGGCCGGCCTGCAGTTTGTGGTCCTCGCCCAGCACCGTCACAGCGCGGTCGTAGTTGTCGAACTTCCACTCGTGGTGGGCGAGGTCCCGGGTCGTGTACAGCGAGGTCCCGTCCGAGCGGAGGAAGACGAGGTTCTTCTCGAAGTCGGGGAGGTCGAGCTGCCAGGCGTCCTCCTCGTAGACCGCACAGTCGAGGTCCTGCAGGCGCTCGACGACGTCGTCGGTGGAGCCGTCACGCATGAACCGCGTCTCCTTGACGAACTCGTCGAACTCAGCGGGCAGGCGCCCCAGACACTCGCGCATCCCCTCTAGAACGGTGTCGACGACCTCGCTCACGCGGGCGTAGGTCTCCTCGTCGCCCGCCTCCAGTCCCTGGAGGATGGCCTCGATCTCGGCCTCCGCGTCCTCGACCGCCTCGGGGTCGGCGTTCTCGAGGTACTCGTTGCCCTTCCGGTAGTAGCGGACCATCCGGTACTCGGCGCGGTCGCGCTCGGGTTCCGGGAGGTCGGCCTCGTCGAACCGCTCGTAGGCCCAGGTGAAGACGGCCATCTGCCGCCCGGCGTCGTTGACGTAGTAGTGCCGGTCGACGTCGTAGCCCGCGGCCTCGAGCACGTTCGCGACGGCGTCGCCGATGATGGGGTTGCGCGCGCGCCCGACGTGGATCGGCCCCGTCGGGTTGGCGGAGGTATGCTCGACCACGACGGAGGTGTCGCGGTCGGGGAGGTGGCCCCAGCCGGGGTCGGTCGCGGCGGCCAGGGTGTCCGCGAGGTACGCCTCGTCGGTGAAGAAGTTGAGATACGGCCCCTGCGCGCGAATCTCGGCCACGTACGCGTAGTCGTCGGGGGCGACGGCGTCGACGAGCTCGGCGGCCACCTGCGGGGGGGGCGCGCCGGCCTCGTCGGCCAGTCGGAAGGCGACGCTGGAGGCGAGCGTCGCGTCCACGCCCTCCGGCGGCTCCTCCACTCCGAGGTCGTCGGTCGGATAGCCCGCGGCGGCGAGGGCGTCCCGGACCGCCTCCCGGACGGACTCGCGGAATGCCAGGTACATAGAGAGGCGTTCCGCGAGCGCGGATAAATGGGTTTCCGAACGCGGTTCGGAGGACGTCGCGGCCGGCGCACCCGTTCAGCGCAGGTTCTCGGCGCCGCCCGCCTCGATGGCGTCCAGGCCGTCCTCGATGGCGGCGTGGTCACCGTCCACGTAGCAGGGGTACAGCCCCGTGAGGTCGCCGTCCCGTTCGAACGCCAGACAGGCGATCGGGAACCGGATGGTCCGGGTGCCGTCTGGGTTCGTCCGACACTCGAAGAAGGGGTCCAGCCGGACGCCCTCTCTCTCGGCGACGGCCCGGTAGCGATCGAACGCCTCGACCGCGTCTCGCTGTCGCTCGGCCGCCGGGTCCGTCACCTGCTTTGACCATTCCCTGACCTCTGTGGAGACACCCGCCTCCCGGACGGCCTCGATCCGAGCCTCGATGCGGTGCTGGCGCTCCCGTGCCACCCGCGGCACGGAGCCGCGGAGCCACAGCGTCACGGAGACGTTCTCGGGGAGCGACGGCGAGACTTCGGTCACCGGCGGGTCATCGGCTGCCGGTGCCATTCGCTCCCCGTCCGTACCGTTTGCTAGCATGCACAGATTCTACGCGTTGCTATCATAAATATGGCCGTAATAGCGGTAAATATTAATCAATAACGTTATTTGTTGGACAATTATTATATTATCGAAAATATTACTGCCCAGGTAGATAGTCACGGGGAGCGCGGTAGAGATAAAGTCCCTGGCGGCCGGAGCCGACGGTATGAGCGAGACCGATGTGGGCCCGCAACCGCTGGTCCGTCGAGGGTCGGACGTCGAGTACGAGGACGTGAGCGCCGCCGACGGGATGTGCAAGGGCGTCCTCGTTGACGAGGACGACGGCGCGCCGAACTTCGCTGTCCGTCGATTCGTCCTCGATCCGGGCGCAGAGGTCCCGAAACACACCAACGAGGTCGAACACGAGCAGTACGTCCTCGCGGGCGAGTACGTCGTCGGCCTCGGCGACGAGGAGCACACCGTGAGTGCGGGCGACTCCCTGTTCATCCCGGCCGGAACCGTCCACTGGTACCGCAACGAGAGCGACGAGGAAGGGGCCTTCCTCTGTGCGGTCCCGGCTGGCGACGACAGCATCGACCTCGTCGAATAGGGACGCCAGGAGCGACGCGCATCACTCCTCGGGTGGCTCCCCGAGCGCAATGATCTGTCCAGCGAAGTAGTACATCGCCCCGCCGACCAGGACCATCGCGGCCACGCCGGGGACGAACTCGGTGACGGGGGTGCCGACCGCGGCGGCCGCGGCGACGCCGACCGATATCAAAAAGAGCGGCACCACCAGGAGTACGATTCGTCCCTGAGTCCCCGGATTCATGCCCGCACAGAGGGGCTGCACGGGAAAAATACCCACGGCGGCCGGCAACTCCGAACGCTGAAATCCCCCCTTCCCCTATCTCGTACCGTGTCACAGCAGGTCGCGTCGGTGGACACGCTGTTCTGTCACCAGCGGGACGACGACGACTTCACGGTCGCCGCTATCCGGGACGGCGAACGGGTCTTCCGCGGCCGACTCCAGCTGAAGGAGACGGACGCGGGGGCCCGGCCGGGGCGGTTCCGCGTCGTCCGGGGAGATGACGAGGAGCCCCGCTCGCCGGACCAGTTCGTCGACATCGCCCGTCGAGCCTCGCGCATCCGCATCTCCCAGCAGACCGCGCCCGAGGCCCGCGACCGCCTGCGCGAACTGTTCGCCGGCTACCAGCTCGACGACAAGACGAAGGCCGTCCGCACCTGCCGGAAGTGCGCGAGCGCGGGCCGGTACTCGCCGCTCACGAGCGAACGACAGATCGAGTCCAACGACGAGTACATCTGCCCGGACTGTGCGATGCGGGAACTCGAGCGCGAGGCCGAGTACCGCGGCCTGCGCTCGGGGGCCCGAGACCGGCTGGAGGAGTTGCTCCGCGACGTGGGCGACCTAGAGCGCATCCGGAACCTGCTCTCGGGCAATCTTGATCCGGACCTGACGAAGTTCGACGAGATCTCCGCGACCGTCGACGAGGTCGATCCTATCCCCGTCGACTCGCTCGACCTCCATCCCGGGATGCAGTCGAAGCTGGAGGCCCGCTTCGACTCGCTGCTCCCGGTGCAGTCGCTGGCGGTCGCCAACGGCGCCACCGAGGGCCAGGACCAGCTCGTCGTGAGCGCCACCGCGACCGGGAAGACGCTGGTCGGCGAGATGGCCGGCATCGACCGGGCGCTGAACGGGAAGGGGAAGATGCTGTTCCTCGTGCCGCTGGTCGCGCTCGCGAACCAGAAGTACGAGGACTTCCGGGACGAGTACGGCGACGTCGTGGACGTGACCCTCCGGGTGGGGGCGTCCCGCGTCAACGACGACGGCGAGCGATTCGACCCCGGCGCGGACGTCATCGTCGGCACGTACGAGGGTATCGACCACGCGCTCCGGACCGGCCGCGACCTCGGTGACATCGGCACGGTGGTCATCGACGAGGTCCATACGCTCGGCGAGGACGAGCGCGGCCACCGGCTCGACGGGCTCATCTCGCGGCTGAAATACTACACCGAGCGCGGGACGACGGAGGCATCCCGGTCCAGCGGGCGACGGAGCCGCGAGCAGCGGACCCAGGACACACAGTGGATCTACCTCTCGGCGACGGTCGGGAACCCGGAGTCGCTGGCGAAGTCGCTGCGGGCGACGCTCATCGAGTTCGAGGAGCGACCGGTTCCCATCGAACGCCACGTGACCTTCGCGGACGACCAGGAGAAGGTCGACATCGAGGACCGGCTCGTCAAGCGCGCGTTCGACACGAAATCGAGCAAGGGCTACCGCGGGCAGACCATCGTCTTCACCAACTCGCGGCGGCGCTGTCACGAGATCTCGCGGCGATTGCAGTACGACTCCGCGCCGTATCACGCCGGACTGGACTACAAGCGCCGCAAGCGCGTCGAACAGCAGTTCGGCGACCAGGACCTCGCGGCGGTCGTCACGACGGCTGCACTCGCCGCCGGCGTCGACTTCCCCGCCTCCCAGGTGATCTTCGACTCGCTGGCGATGGGCATCGAGTGGCTCTCGGTCCAGGAGTTCTCTCAGATGCTCGGGCGCGCGGGGCGCCCGGACTACCACGACAAGGGCACCGTCTACCTGCTCGTAGAGCCCGATTGCACCTACCACAACTCGATGGAGATGACCGAGGACGAGGTGGCGTTCAAGCTGCTGAAGGGTGAGATGGAGCCCGTCGTGACGACCTACGACGAGGGCGCCGCCGTCGAGGAGACGCTCGCGAACCTCGTCGTTGGCGGCGACCAGGCAAAGCGGCTCAACGCCCGGATGGTCGGCGAGGTGCCGACGAAGCACGCCCTCGGGAAGTTGCTGGAGTACGAGTTCATCGACGGGCTGACGCCGACGCCGCTCGGACGGGCGGTCTGCCGGCACTTCCTCGCGCCGGACGAGGCGTTCCTGCTGCTCGACGGCATCCGCAAGGGTCGTTCGCCGGACCAGCTCGTCGCCGACCTCGAGCTGACGGACGAGCACTGACGGCCCCGACGAGTCGGCGCTCCTGGTTCCGTCGTCTGCACGGGAACGGATTAAAGCCCGTCGCGCCCCTGCATGCTGACGTATGACGCTCTGTCCCTGCAAGTCGAGCGATCGCGGCGCCCGCTACGGCGCCCAGGCTGGTGCGTACCTCGGAACGAAGACGGGTACGAAGTTGGGCGGCCCGTTCGCGACCGGTTTCAACGCCGGGCTCGGAGCCGCGCTGGGGTACGTCGGCGGAAGCCTCCTCGACGACGCGAAAGCGCAAGCGAAGCCACCTCTCGTCCCCGACGGCGGCACGCCGGTATCGGACGACGTGGATGCCACGGCCGACGACGGCCCGGCCGAGATTCCCGTCACCGAGGGCCCGCTGTTCGAGTGAGCGTGTCCTCGGACGCCGATCCCGGTCCGCCCGAGTCGTTCCGCGTCGCGGCCGAGGAACTCGTCGACTACTGGGACGACTACCCGCTGGATTTCACGCCCGCGTCGCTTCGCCACCTCGACTCGCTCGTCGACACGTACTACGGCCCGGACGACGCTGCCGCCGAGAGCGACCCGGAGGCGCTCTCGGGCGTGGCTGCCCAGCTCGGGAGCTACTTCGGCGAGACCCTGGTCCGGAGCCACGGCGGCGAGTGGCAGCGGGGGCGGTCGAACTGGTCGGTCGCACTGGCGGGGCCGGAGGGCGAGGCCACCGTGAACGTCTTCGGCGTCGCGGCCGGGGCGCTCGCCGAACCCGCGGCGTTCTCCGAGACCTACGAGACGGTCGCGACCGAGCTCGGACTGGCGTAACGCCGTGTCCCGGTGTGCTACGGCGGGATGATTGGCGGCGAGAAGTCCGTCTCCCGGTCCGCGCTCGGGAACCCGAGGGCGAGGCTCGACAGCACGCCCAGCGCCAGCGGATAGACGAGTGGCACGCCGTTCACGACTGCCGGAAGACCGAATCGCGCGACGACGCCGAGCGGCTCCAGCGGGAAGCCGACGGCCAGATCGACCACGAAGAGCGCGAGCACCCAGACGAAGGTACAGGCCGCGACCACGACTGCTGCCGCTGCCGCGATCAGGGCGAGCGCGATCAGATACCCTATTCCGCGCCCCGCCAGCCGGAACGGCGTCACGATGGCGTCACTCGCTTTCGAAGCGAACTCCGAGACGCGACCCATGCCCGGTGCGTGCACCTCGACGGCCATATAGCTGTGGCGGCCTCTGGCACCCGCTGTCGGTGAGCCGGTCGCGGAGCGACGGCGCTAAACGACTGCCGCGCCAACGCCGGGTATGCCGACGGTCGGGAATCCGCTCCTCTCGCGGTATCTACGCTTCTCGCTGTACAATTCGCCGTATCCGGCCCACGACAGGGGCTGTGCCGTCGACCTGTATCCGGATCGCGACGACGGTCTGGCACCCTCGCCGGTGGCGGGGGAGGTCCTCGAGGTCCACGAGCGGCGGGTTCCCGCCAAGGCGTACGCCGAGGCCACGGACACGGTCCTGCTCGTGGCGGTGGACGCCGACGCGACGCCCGGGCTCGCACTCGACGGTCGAGAATGCAACGGTGACGGATGCGACGGCGATGGACGCGACGAGCCGTGGGTCGCGCGGCTCCTCCACGTCGACCCGGCGGTCGCGCCGGGCGAGCGCGTCGAACCGGGGGAGTCGCTGGGTCGCCTGGTCCGCTCGGGCTTTTTCGCGCCCTGGGTCGCCAACCACCTCCACCTCGAACTCCGCCCGCGAGGCGCGAACCTGCTCCGGGCTCGGGGCTCCCCGCGACTGGTCCTCGCCGCCGACGTAACTGTCGAACCTGCCCCCTGGGACGGCCGCGGAAGGGTGGTAGACGCCGGCGAGACGTACGTCCGGCTGGACGCGCCCGCGCATCCGGATCCGGGCGGCGGATGGGCCGGCCTCGCGAGCGAGGGGGGACGGTCCCTGGACGGCGGCCTGCGCCACTACGCCGGCGGCGGACGCTACGGAGCCACCGCGACTGCCTCGGCCGACGCGGCCCACGAGGGACCAGTCACCCTGCTCGGCGAGCGCGTCGGCGTCGCCGACGGCCGGGACGTCCGCTGGGCCGATGTGGCCGTCCAGCTCGATGGGGAGCCCGTAACCGGTCTCTCGCTGTTCGTGAGCCGCGAGCGCCTCGGCGCGAAGGTGGTCTGTCCCGGACACGAACACGCCGTCGGCGACGCGGTGCGCGTGGATATCGTGCCGACGGACGACCCCGTCCGACTCGGATAACTGTAGAATATTGAATAAGATATATTTATAGGAGAAATTATAGAAAAATAGCGTCTCATGATATCGTACGCTATCCGTATTTCTCCTTCCACTCGGCTTTCCGCCGCTGGTACTCCTCGTCGTTCCGGACCTCGTCGAGTGCTTCCTTGTAGACGAGCGCGATCTCGCGTTTCTCCTCATCGTACCACTGCTGTGGTTCGCGCTCGACGCGCTCGCCGTCGTCGTTCCCGCTCGCGGCTTCGCCGCTCGCATCCGGGGCGCTTTGTGCCCCGCTCTCCTCGTATTTCTGTCCGCCCGGATACTTCGCGTAGCGCATGGCCCGCGTCCACCCCATCTGCAGGTACTTGCGAGCCATGTCCATCCCCGGGAACTCGCCGTTCGCGCGGTACTCCTCGAACTTCTCGCGGATGGCCGCGGCGCCGTCCTCGGCCGCCTCGACGGTCTTGATCCCCCACAGCGGGAGGAGTTCGTCCTTGTACGGCTGGATCTTGAACGCCCCCTCCTCGCCGCGGCCGACGCGGTACTCGGTCGGATGCTCTCGGAAGTTCGTCTCGTACTCGGGCCCGTCGTCGGTCATGTCCGGCTGTCGGGGCGGGACGGCCCTGAATCCCGCGCCAGCGGCCGACTCGTCCGCTAGTCGTCGGCAGGCGCCGCGTCCGCTGACTGGTCGCCCCCGTCGAGCGTCCGGATCTCGGTCGAGAGCCGGTCGAGGTCGTAGTCCGCGGGCGCGACGCGCGTCGCGAGCGCCGCCAGCCCGACGGAGACGGCCGCCGCCCCGAGGAAGGCATAGAGGAACGAGGGCGTGGGGAGCGCGCTCGCGCCGGGCAGACCCGCCAGTACGCCGCGCGCGGTCGGGAAGAAGGTCAGGCCGACGAGCAGGCCGGCGACGCTGGAGCCGAGCATCGCGCCGCCCGACAGCCGGGGGGTGTACAGCCCCGCGAGCAGCGGCCCGAACGTCGCCGCCGCAAGCAGGTCCGCCGTCAGGAAGATGGCGAGGACGCTGTACTCCTGTGCGCCGACGACCGTCGCGGCCAGCGCGACGACGCCCGTCAGTCCCCGCGCGGCCGCCGTGAGACGCTCGTCGGACGGGTCGTCGAGCAGCCGCGGCAGATCGGAGGTGACGAGACTGGCGATGGCGTTGAACAGTGTGTCCGCAGAACTCGTCACCAGCAGCACCGCGACGAGCACCACCACGAGCACCACCCATTCGGGGAACGACTGCTGGAGCAGGACGAAGAAGGCGATGGAGGCCTCGCCCTGTTCGAGTGCGCCGAGGCCCGCGGCCGCGACGCCGAACAGGCCGGAGAACAGCACCATCGGAACCACGAGCGCTGCGCCGAGGCCGAACCCGCGCCGGACGGCCGCGTCGTCCGCGGCGGCGTAGACGCGCTGCCACCACGCCTGGTTGACGAGTTCGGCGCCCGCGATGGCGACCACGACGTAGACGCCGAACTGCACTCCCGGGAGGAAGGTCGGGTCCAGCAGCTGTGGGTTCGTGGCGGTCGTTTCGCGGACGAGATGCACCGGCCCGCCGAGGGCGACCACCGCGCCGACGAAGCCGACCGCGATGAGCGGCAGCAACACGGCGGTCTGGATGGTGTCGGTCACGATGCTCGCCCGGAGCCCGCCGTAGCCCGTGTACAGCAGGACGAACCCGCCGATGAGCGCGGCCGTCTGCCAGGCCGGCACGTCCGCGATGAGCGAAAGCGCGCCGGCGATGCCGGTGAACTCGGCGGCGAGGAAGACAAACATGTACGCGACGCTCACCGCCAGCACGTAGGCGTACGCCGCCGGTCCGTACCGGACGTAGGCGTACTCGGTCAGGGAGTGACCCTCCGGGATGAGTTCGCGGATGCGCGGTCCGAGCTTGACGTACGCCAGGAGTGCGACCGCGCTTCCGACCGCGTAGCCGGCCACGGCCGCGATGCCGCCGAACGCGGCACCGGCTTCGGGGGGCGAAAAGAGGATCCACGCGCCCATGCTCGACGCGAGAACGGTGGCGCCCAGCCGGTAGCTGCCGACGCTGCCCCGCGCGCTGATGAACGACTCGATGCCTCTGTCGCCGCCGCTGTACCGGACGCCGATCGCCGCGAAGACGGCCAGCGTGACGACGGTCGCCCCGAGCGCGACCGCGGTGCTCACCACGGCCGCTCACCTCGCGACGGTTCCGTCCTGGCGGCCTCGCGTGCGTCGCCGGGCACCCGGCTGCCGTGCTCGTGTGCGTCCATAGCCGACCGTCGAACGCCCTCGGGCTAAAACCTGGTGATATTACTGGTTTGTATCACCCGTCCTCGAAGTCGAACTCGCGGCGGAGTTCGCGCTCGATGGCCGCCACGAGTTCGTCGAGTACGGTCTCGAACCGGTCGCGGTCGCCCGGTCGCCCGGCGCGCTCGTAGGGGTCTTCGGGGAGTTCGATGCGGAACCCGCCGTCGCCCTCGTAGAACGGCTCGCTCTCCGAGAGGACCCGGCGGTCGATGGGCCGCAGTATCGCCGAGTCGACCTCTCCGTGCAGGTCCTGGTACGCCGCCGAGTACGCCTGTTCCAGCTCCTCGAAGTAGTGGACGTACTTCGCTTCGAACTTTTCGGGATCGAACTCGGTCACGTGGTCGTCGAGGCGGCGCGGGCGGAAAAGCAGTTCTCCCGTGGCCTCGCGCTCGTC
>JBDGSA010000016.1:19986-21399 GCA_042217755.1 Haloglomus sp.
CTCGCTCGTCGCGAGGTTCGGACTACCGTCCGAACCGCCGCTGACGGTCCTGGAAGTCACGGACCGCGCGGAGGTAGTCGCGGTAGCGGAAGTCCCGCCAGTTGACGTCCGTGAAGTAGAGTTCCGAGTAGACGGACTGCCAGATCATGAAGTCCGACAGGCGCTCGGCGCCGGTCTTCAGGACGAGGTCCGGGGGCTCCGGGAAGACGAGCAGGTCCTCGATGTCGGCCTCGGTCACGTCCTCGGGGTCGAGGTCGCCCGCACGGACCTTCTCGGCCACGCCGCGGACGGCGGCGGCGAACTCGTCTCGGCCGCCCAGACCGATCGAGACCCGAATGGGCGCGTCGGCGCGCTCCTCGTCGCCGGGCCCCCGGGCCGCGACTTCGCGGGGGGCGTCGACCTCGTCGAACGCCCGGCGCAGCGTCGGGACGGCCTCCTCGTCGAGGACGCTCACGTAGACGGTCACGCGCCCGGCACCCAGGTCGAATGCCCAGCCGAAGAAGTCCGCGAGGGTGTCGTAGGCCCCCGGCTCCAGCAGGTCCCGCTCGGTGATGACCAGCGCGACATGGGCCGGGCGGTCCGCGTCGCTCAGCCGGATCCGCGCCTCGAGGTACCTGTCGTAGATGCCCACGAGCGGGCTTGCCGGGCGCGTGGCCTAAACCGTGTGGTCGCGGTCGCCCAGGTCCGGCAGCCCCCTCGAACACCCCCTTCGGGAGCGTTAAGTGCGCGTCGCGGGAACAGACGGGTCGTGACGGGCAACGTGCGGCGGGCGGGGGCGTACACCCTCGTCGGATCGCTGGCGCTGGTGGTGCCACTGCTCGCCGGGCGGGGACTGGACCCGCTTACGACCGCCGGCGCCGCCGCCCTCCCCTTTATCGCGGTCGGGCTGGCGGCGCTGTACGTCGTCGACGAGGGGCCGCTGTTCGAGTTGCTCGCGCGGCCGGGCGACTACGAGGAGGGACGCCTGTTCGACCTCGCCGCCTTCGCCTTCGCCTGTGCCGGCCTCGCGCTCCTCGTAACCCTCGAACAGTTCGGCCTCCCCCCGGCGGCGTTCGTCGGGAGCGTGGCCGTCCTCGTGCTGGGGAACCTGACCGGCGAGGTCGTTCGACTCCGGACCACCGAGCCGTTCGCCGTGACGGCCGGCTTCGCCGTCGGGGGAACGCTCGCCGGACTCGGCAGCGTGCTCGCCGTCGGGGTCATCGCCGGCGGTCAGTTGGCGCTGCCGTTCGCCGCCTTCCTCGCCGCCGTCGGGGCGCTGGCCGCGGCGCTGCTGCGGACGATGCTGTTCGAGCACGACGACCCGCTCGTCCTGGTGTCGGTCGCGCTGTTGCTGTGGGGCTTTCTGGAACTCGGCGCCACCGCGCCGCCGGTCCAGGTCGCCGTGGGAATTGGAGTCTCGGCGCTCCTCGGCTA
>JBDGSA010000016.1:21409-25778 GCA_042217755.1 Haloglomus sp.
CGCATTCGCGCTCGGCACTGCCTCCCTGACGGGCATGCTGACGGGCGTGTTGCTGGCTCTTCTGGCAATCGTTCTCGGGGACTACGGCTGGTTCGCACTGCTCATCACCTTCTTCGGTCTCGGGGGGCTCTCCTCGAAGTACCGCTACGAGGAGAAGCGAGCGCGCGGCATCGCCGAGGCCAACGAGGGCGCCCGCGGGAGCGGGAACGTCCTCGCCAACTCCGCGGTCGCGCTCGTCGCGGTCGTGTTCTTTGCGGCCTCCGGGCGCGTCGGGGTCCCGCCAGAACTGTTCCGCTTTGCCTTCGCCGGGAGCGTCGCCACCGCGATGGCCGACACGCTCTCGAGCGAGATCGGCGGGCTGTTCGACGAGCCGCGCCTCATCACCACCTTCGAGCGCGTCGAGCCAGGCACCGACGGCGCGGTCACCTGGCAGGGCGAACTCGCGGGCGTCGTCGGCGCCGCGGTCATCGGTGGTATCGCGGCCCTCTTTTTCAACCTGGGGCCGGTCGCGACTGCCGTCGTCGTTGCGGGCGGGTTCGCCGGCACTCTCGCCGACAGCCTCCTCGGTGCCACCCTCGAGGGGCCGCTCCTCGGCAACCAGGGCGTCAACCTGCTCGCCACGCTCGCCGGCGCGGTCGTCAGCGCGGCACTCGCACTCGCGCTGGGGTTCACGTGAGCGATTCCGTCGATGACCGGCCGGCGGCCGATACCGCCGTCTCGGCCGTCCGTCCCGCACGCGAGGCTGACCTGTCCCGGTTGCTGGCGATCCAGGGCGCGGCCCTCCCTGATTCGGACCGGACGCTGCTCCGGGGCAGCGTCCGCGCGAGCCTCGCCCTCGTCGCGGTCGAGGGACCGACAGAGAACGTGTGGCTGTCCGACGGCGAACTGTCTGCAGAGCGCGATGTCGCGGACACTCTGCCCGCTGGCGTTGACGCCGACACCCCGGTCGGGTACGCTCTGTTCACGATCGACGAGGAGTCGGTATACGTCGCCGAACTGGCGGTCGCGCCGGGTCACCGTCGCCGGGGCCACGGACGGCGCCTGCTGGCCGCGGTCGCGGCGCGCAACTCGGACCGCGAGCAGGTACGGCTCGCCACCCGGGTCGACAACGACGCGGCACGGTCGTTCTACGCGTCGCTCGGCTTCCGCGAGGCACGGAAGCTACCGGATTACTACTCTCAGGACGGGGACACAGCGGAGGAACCCGGCGACGCAACCGACGGCGTGTTGCTGGTCCGGCCCATCGAGTAGCGCGTTCCTGATTCGGGTGTCGAGGAGCGTGCTCCGAGTGCGGAGTGCCAATGCATCTCTGCTTCAGGTGAAGAGGAGCGCGCTCCGAGTTCCGAGCACCGGGCAGTGCGTTCTGGATCCAGGGCGTCGAGCGGTGCGTTCTGGATCCAGGGCGTCGAGCGGCGCACTACTGGTCGGGGCGCTCGAGAAGGTCCGACGTCGTGCGGACGCGCACGCTCGTCGGTCGCTTGACGAGTTCGCCGACGGACGCCGCGACGATCTGCTCGACGCCGCGCTGGGCGCAGACGTCGAGCAGCCGCTGGGTCAGTTCCCCGTCCAGCACGAGGGCCGTCGGGACGTGATCTGCCTCCTGTACCTGATCGAACGCTTCGTCCGCCGCCGCGACCGCGAGGGTGTCCATCTCGGCGTCGAGCAGTCGGACGTCGCCGGTGTCGACGGTAGCCCGGACGTGGGCCCGGAACGTCTGTGGCTCCCCGGCCGCGGTCGCCGCCTCGGTCTCGCCTGCCGACGGCTCGGCCTCGTCTGCGGATGACCCGGACTCGTCTGTGGCCGACTCCGCCTCGTCGGGGGTCGGTTCGGTCGTCGTCGTGGACGCGGCGTCCGTCGCGTCCGGTTCGGATGAGCCTCCCTCCGTCGCGTTCGGTTCCGAGCTCCTCTCGGTCGTGCCGGATTCGCCGACCGATTCGCCCTCGACCGGCCGGACCGCCGGCGTCGCGCCGTCCCGGGACGCGGACTCGCTCTCGGACTCTGTGATGGCCGCCGCGTCCGGGACGGTTTCCGCGCTCGGTTCTCCCGGCGTCGTCGGAGTCTCGAGTTCGTCCGGCCCGACGGGACTCGGCTCGTCGGTGTCGGAATCCGGCGCCGGGCGACTGGATCCATCGGTCGCGGCGACCTCGTGGGCGGGCCCGCCAGCGCGGTCCGCGATCGTCTCGTAGGGGACCTTGTCCCGGAGCGCGGCCATCACCTCGTGGCGCGAGAGGTCCTCCACGGACCGTCCCTCCGGAGCGAACGCGACGTAGTCGACGTCGCCGACCTGGACGAGTTCCTTCAGGATGAGGTCGCCGCCGCGGTCCCCGTCGAGGAACGCCGTGACCGTCCGGTGGCGGGTCAACTCGGCCACGTCCTCGGGGACGTTGGTCCCTTCGACGGCGACGGCGTTCTTGATGCCGTAGCTGAGTAACTGGGCCACATCCGCGCGCCCCTCGACGACGATGACGGCGTCGCTGTCGCCGACGTTCGGCCCGGCGGGATAGCCCTCGTACCCGGCCATGTCCTCGACGCGGATGGAGCGCCGGACCTCCTCGACCAGCTCCTCCGAAGACATCATCGACCCCTCGAAGGCCTCCGTGAGGAGTTCCTTCGCCCGGTCGACGACCTCCCTGCGCTTGGCCGCGCGGACGTCCTCGATGCGCGTGACTTCGAGGTCAGCCCGGCAGGGGCCGACGCGGTCGATGGTCTCGAGGCCGGCAGCGAGGATTGCCGTCTCGACCTTGTCGAGGCTGGTCGCGATTGTCAGGTGACCGAAGGACTGACCGCCCTCGGACTCGATTTCGACGTCGATGCGGCCGACCTTCGAGGAATCCTGGAGGTCCCGGAGATCGAGGTCGTCGCCCAGGAGGCCCTCGGTCTGACCGAAGACGGCCCCGACGACATCGTTCCGCTCGACTATCCCGTCGGCGCTGATGCGTGCACGAATGAGGTACTTGGCTGTGTCGGGCATGTGCGAACTGCCCCGATGAGGGGCGTACTGGTGAGCCGCTGGGTGGTGAACCGCGTGGTGGCGAGTCGCTGGATGACGAACCGCCGGATGGTGAACCGCGTGGTGATGAACCGCCCATGAGGTGACCCATGTACACCTGTTTGTCAGGTGCCCGAGCGTCTAAAAGGGTTGGAACGGTATCCGGATCCCGGGAACGCGGGGCGCGGCGGGCCGACACCGCGAACGCCATGGACCGCTGTCGCCGTGCCACGGCGACGCGGAACGCTCTTGTCACCGCTCCGCGAGCGCATCGAGCATGGGAATCGAAGAACCCGACATCGACCCGACCGCCTTCCTGGAGGACGTGGAGATGCGCGTCGGCACCGTCACCGCCGTCGAGGATTTTCCCGAAGCGCGAAAGGACGTCTACAAACTGTCGGTCGACCTCGGCACGGAGACGCGGCAGTCGGCCGCGGGGCTGACGGACAACTACACGAAAGCCGAGTTGGAGGGTCGGCAGGTCCTGGCCGTCGTCAACCTCGGCGCCGTCAACATCGCGGGCTTCGAGTCACAGTGCCTCGTCGTCGGCGTCGACGACGAGAACGGCGACGTGGTCCACCTCCAGCCCGAGCGCGAGGTACCCGACGGAACGCGGGTGTACTGACGACAGAATAATTATTCAAACCCCGTCATAATAGAAATATATTTCGAATAATGTATTAGATTGTCGATTCAGGAGCTCATCGGGCAGGTTCGAACTCAGATGTCGCGGTCGTGGCGCTCGAACCCATCGCGTTCGGGTCGCGGGAGCTCCGAATTGATCCTGCCCGAGTCGCGGCGAGCGGAAAGCGGACCACGGTTTCAGAGGGCTGGCAGGGATTTTGTCTGGGACAGTGGCACGGGTCGATGGCGGTCATCTGTTCCAACCGTGAGTCCGCGGCCGAACGTACAGACGCAAAACGAAAATCAGGTGCGCCTGGCTATCCAGGGTGTTTTCGGGTATTTACCGGACGGGCCGGGAGTAACGGGCATCCTCTCGTGACGACGGTTTGCAGATCTGCCCCGGCGCTCCGGCCCTCCGAGGCGGCTCGTCGGTACGGTCTCCTTCCTCGATTCGACTCGTGAATGGGCGGTCGGATGGGAGCACCCCACTCGCGATTGCCCTCTTCGTCGAGTTTCCCGGATTCGTTCCTCTCGACCCCGGTACAGCAAGCCGCGGCACATTAGCGATGTCTGTCTGTGTGGTCGAGAGACTGGTGCTTTATATAAACACCAGCCCCACGTCCCACGTATGCAGACGCACATCGTCCCGGTCGGATTCGACTACGACCGGCTCATCGCGCCGCTCGTGCGCGATCAACTCAATGTCGACCGGGTGGTCCTGCTAGAGGGGGCCGTGGGGAGCGAGGCGAACGTGGA
>JBDGSA010000153.1:0-25759 GCA_042217755.1 Haloglomus sp.
TCGCTCGTTGCGGTGCTTACTTCGCCCGGGACGGGTCGAGGCGGATTGTCGGCTCCGCCGACAATCTATTAGCTGGCGGCGTAGCCGCCAGCCGGGCGGCCCCTTTCATAGTGATTAGCGCGAATAGTTTCATCAACGGAGTCGGAAGCGGCAGGTTCGGAGGCTCTAGCTACTGATATAGATTTCTGCGGCGGTAAAGACTCGAACTAATCACTATCAGTCCCGCCCTGTTGTTCGTCGCCCCGAGCGTTCGCGCGTGGTGGTTCCGGCCGAGCAGGGTGGCCCCACTCCTCCCCGCGCTCGCGCTGCTGGTATTCCGGCACGCTCCCTTTGGTCGCGGCCTCCACGGCGGGGGGCGCGAGCGCGCTTCCTGATCCCGGAACCGGCTGGCCGACCAGCCGATCGTCGGCCGGGAGCGCGTGGCGAATCCCGTTGGGTGAGCCCGCGCGTGCCGGGGGACTCCGTCCCCCGTACCTCGCGGCGCAGCTGCGAGAACCCGGGGAAGGGCAGGGCCACCGCGCCCGTGGCACGTTCGACACCCCTGGCGGACTCGAAGCTGAGCCGAACAGAGTGAGGCGAAGGTCGTCAGAGCTTGCTCTGACAGACGGTCGAGAGCGCGAGGGCTTCGAAGCTGTCTCTATCGTCGTGGTTGTTCTGAGAGAGCGCGAGGGCTTCGAAGCTGTCTTCGGTGTCGCCGCTGGTGTCATCGTGAGAGAGGGCGAGGGCTTCGAAGCTGTCTCTGTCGCCTAAGTTGTCCCAAGAGAGCGCCAGAACTTCGGAGCCAGCCCGACCGTCGCCACGAACAGACGACAGAACCAGAGAACGCGAACCGCCCGACACGAGCTACCGCGCGAGCGGCATCCCGAAGCTCCGCTCGCGCTCGAGAACCGCCTCCCAGGTCAACTCACACTCACACGACACCTGTTCGAAGACCGACGGGTCCTGGCGGAGGTCGAAATCCTTGATGGCCGTCTGGACGCGGTCGTCGCACTCGCCACAGTTGTGGGGGCCGCGGTCCGACCCGTGGCCGACCGGGTCGGAGACGACGATGGCGTCGGCGTCCGCGGTGGCTTCGAGTACCTCGGCGACCGACCAGAGCCACGGCGGCCGGTAGCCCCCCTCGTCGAACAGGTCTTCGACCATCGTGTAACGCTGGACGTTGCAGGGGTTCATCGAGACGGTGTGACAGCCCTCCACCGACGCACAGCGCCGGACGCTCGATTGCATGTCGTCGACGGCCTCGCTCTCCGAGAGGAAGGGCGGCTTCATCAGGAGGTAGGCCTTCACCCCGGCGTCGGCGTCACGCGCCGCCGCACACGCGGCCTCGAAGTCGGCGAAGTCGAAGTACTTGTTCACGCAGTCGTGACGGACGCGGTCGGTCGCCGTCTCGAGCCCGATGGCGACGTCCGTTGCGAGGCCCTGCTCGGTGAAGTCCGCGAGCTTCTCGGCGTCGACGAAGTCGGGGAGCGACTCGATGACCATCCGCTCGCGGTCGCCGAACGTCTCGGCGACGGCGTGGCGCGTCTCGGCGGACACCTCGCGCTCGTCGAGGAACGACCCGGAGGTGTAGATCTTGACGAGTGGGGCGGGTTCGTCCGCGTTCTCCCGTTCGTGTTCCAGGCACTTCTCGACCTGTGCCAGCAGGTCCTCGTGGCTGACGCTGCCGCCCTCGACGGACTCGGCGACGTAGCCACACATCGTGCAGCCGCCGGCGCGGGCCCAGCGGCAGCCGCCCGTGTTGAGGATGATGGTGAGCGACCGGCGGGTGCCGTCCGGCGTGTTGTCCTCGTCGAGCCAGACCCGGGTCGGCTCGCGGGGGTCGTAGGTCTCGTCGCGGCGGGCGCGGATCTCACGCATCGCCTCGTTGTGCGCGTCCATCCCCCGACCGGACTCGTAGACCTCCGGGCTGGGCTCGTCCGTGCTCATACGGCGGGATTGCCGACGCGGCGGGAAAGCGGTGTCGGGTCGGGACCGGCGCGTGCTCGGCGCCACCGGCGACGACCGCGGCGGCGTGACCACCCCCGTCAGCTATCGGGTCGACGGCGGTTCCTGCAGCCACCGAGCGGTGGAGGCCCTGTCGGCCACCGAGACGACGGCAGTCCAATCAGGTGCCGAGACGACGGTGGTCCAATCAGGCGCCGAGACGATGAGGTCCCGTCAGCCACCGAGACGACGGCGGAGCGTGGCGCCGCCGGCCCAGAGGGCGGCCCCCGCGATTGCGCCCGCGGCGTTGGCCGCCGCGTCCTGGAGGTCGAACGCCCGGTAGGGGATGAGGAACTGGAGGCACTCTACCGCCAGCCCGTAGGCCACCGCGCTGGCGACAGCCAGCAGGGCAACCTGCCGGAGGGGTCGACGCCGTCGCAACTCGCCGCCGCCGGGGGTCGCCAGCCCGAGGCCGAGCGCGGCCGCGAGCGCCGCGTAGGCGATTCCGTGTAGCACCTTGTCGGCCGGGAGGCCGAACACCGGCGGCGTTGGTGGACCGCCGCTCGGTTCGGTCACGCTCGCGACGAGTACGAACGCGGCGACGACAACCGGCGCGAGGAGGCGCCCCCATCTGGCGACCGTCGCGGCGCGTCGGTCTCCGGACACAGCGGGGGTGAGGTCGACCGCTCGGAAGGTCGTACCGATACTCGCCCGTCGACCTGCCGCCTCACTCCAGGAGTGACTCGCCCGTCATCGCCTCGGGCGTCTCGACGCGCATCTGGGCCAGCAGCGTCGGCGCGAGGTCTGCCAGCACGCCCCGCTCGCGAACCGTGGTATCGGGCGCGGCGGCCGACGCGGGAAGCGAGATGAACGGCACGGGATTGGTCGTGTGAGCGGTGTGTGGGTCCTCCAGGCTGCCCATGTCGTCGGCGTTGCCATGGTCGGCCGTGACGAGGACGTGTGCGCCGGCGTCGTGACACGCCTCGACCAGCCGGCCAAGTTGCTCGTCGACGGCCTCGACAGCCGCGACGGCGGCGTCGAAATCACCCGTGTGGCCCACCATGTCCGGGTTGGCGTAGTTCAGCACCAGCACGTCGGGGTCCTCGCGCTCGATGCGGCCGACGACGGCGTCGGTCAGCTCGTGGGCGTGCATCTCGGGCTGCTGGTCGTAGGTCGCCACGTCCGGGCTCTCGACGATCTCGCGCTCCTCGCCCTCGAACGCCACCTCGCGGCCGCCGTTGAGGAAGTAGGTGACGTGGGCGTACTTCTCTGACTCCGCCGCGCGCAGTTGCGTCAGGTCCCGGTCGGCGAGCACCTCGCCGAGCACGTCTCCGGGCTGGTTCGGCGGATACGCCACCGGGAGGTCGAACGTCCTGTCGTACTCGGTCATCGTCACGATCCGGACGTCGGGCGGCGCGGTGTCGAAGGGCCACTCCGGCCGGATGTCCGCGAGCATGCGAACCAGTTGGCGCGCCCGGTCGGCACGGAAGTTGAAGAAGACGACCGCGTCGCCGTCCGCGAGCGCGGGACCGCCCGCGACCAGCGTCGGCTCGACGTACTCGTCGGTCGTGTCGCGCTCGTACGACTGCGCTGCGGCCGCCGCCGCGGAGGGGGCCTCGTGGTCGGCCTCGCGGTGGACGATGGCGTCGTAGGCTCGCTTCGTCCGCTCCCAGTTCTGGTCGCGGTCCATCGCGTAGTAGCGGCCCGTCACGGTCGCGACGTCGCCGGTGCCGTACTCGTCGGTGACCGCCTGGAACTCCCGGAGGAAGTCCGCGCCCGACTTCGGTGCGGTGTCGCGGCCGTCGGTGAACGCGTGCGTGACCGCGGGCACGCCCTCCCGGTCGGCGAACTCGACCAGCGCGTGGAGGTGCTCCTGCATCGAGTGGACGCCGCCGTCGCTGACCAGCCCCATCAGGTGGACGCGCCCGCTGTGGCGGTCGGCGTGTTCGAATGCCGATCGCAGCTCGTCGTTCTGGAAGAACGACCCCTCGGCGATGGCGTCGGTGACGCGCGTCGAGTCCTGCTTGACGACCCGCCCGGCGCCGATGTTGAGGTGGCCGACCTCACTGTTGCCCATCTGTCCCTCCGGGAGGCCGACCGCGCGGCCGTGCGTCGTGAGCGTACCGAACGCCCCCGCGTCGCGGTAGCGGTCGAAGTTCGGCGTGTCCGCCGCGCCGACCGCGTCGCGGCCGGGCTGGTCCGGGGGCGCGAGTCCCCAGCCGTCGAGTACGATGAGCGCGCCTCGCATTCGTTCTCGGGTGAGACACGGGCAGGTAAGGGCGTGTCGGAACCGACGCCGCCGGTCGTGACGTGACGAGCCAGGGAACCACTGGACGCCGGATCGTGTCAGAGGCGTCGGACTCACGCCCGTTTCCGAGACGGCTGGGGTCGCCACCGACACGGGACCGGTCGGCAGCAGTGAGCGCGAGGGGCGGTCTCAGACCGGGAACTCGGCGTCGGCCTCGACTTCGCGGTCGGGTTCGGGCGGCATCTCCCAGTCCGTCGCCAGTTCGAGGAACTGCACCAGCATCCGGGCGGTGGCGCCCCACACCGTGTAGCCGTCGACGCGGAAGTAGTGGAGCCGGATGTCGCCGTAGTGGGGGTGGTCGCGGCGCTCGGAGTCGTAGTTCGAGCGGTCCGTGAGGTCGTCGACCGCGAGTGTCGCCACCTCGGCGACCTCGCGGGTGTCGCGGGGTCGGTAGTCGTCGTTCGGGACGCGGGCGACGAACGGGCGGACGGCGTAGCGCGTGACCGTGCGGATGTCGTCGAGGCGGCCAACGACGTCGGCCCTGGCGGAGTCGACGCCGACCTCCTCGTTGGCCTCGCGGAGTGCGGTCCCCTCGAGGCCGTGGTCGACGTCTTCGCGGCCGCCGCCCGGGAAACTCATCTGGCCGGCGTGCTCGCCGAGGTCGTCCTGGCGTTTGATGAACAGCAGGTGTGGATCCTCGGGTGACGTCTCGTGGTCGTCGAGCCACGCCTCGTTCTCCGGATCGACCACCGCCACCAGCACCCCCGCCTCACGCTCCTCGTCGGTGACGGCGACGGGGTCGTGTTCGGCCACCCGCGACAGGTCCATATCCGCGATAGCGCGCGCGTCGTCTTAACGCCCTCGGCGACGCGCGGCCGAGACCCGTCTCGCCTGCAATCCCGGGGCCGGCGCGGACCCGAAGACCACAAGAGAAAGAAGCGTCGCTCTCTCATCGCGTGACATGGATTCGACCCCCGGTCGCCTGCGTGCCCGGTTCGCGGCGGTCCGGCGTCGACTCGCCGAGTCGCGGGTCTGGCAGGCCCGCGCTGCCCTCGCAGTCGCGCTGTTGCTGTTGCTCTCGCCGACGGTCGTCTCGGCCGCGACGAGTTCCGAAACCCGTCTCGGTCCCGGTACCGTCGAGCAGCCGGCCGACCGGCCGACGTACGTCTCCGTCCAGGGCTTTCACTTCAAGGGCGTCGGGAACCCGAAAAAGCCCGCGCGGGTGGTGGCCGCCGCCGGCGACGCGACGGCCCGCGTCCTCGTCTCGGGCGTCGACAACGACCTCCCGTTCCCGGCGAGGTGGTTCTACGACGTCGACCCGCTGCCGAACGGGAACCTGCTCGTCACCTCGACGAACCCCGACGGGACTGTCGTCTTCTCGTACGACCCGGCGACCGACGCGGTGGCGTGGTCCGAGCGGCTCCCCTACCGCGACACCCACGACGTGGACCTGATCAACGGCGACCAGTTGCTCGTCGCTAACATGCGGGCGTACAACTCCACCACGGACGTCCCGAACGACCGCGTCCTCGTCTACGACCGTGCTACGGACCGCGTCGTCTGGGAGTGGGTCTTCAGCCGGCACTACCCCCGGACGATGGACGGCGGATACGGCCCGGACTGGACCCACGTCAACGACGTGGACAAGGTCGGCGAAGGCCGCTATCTCGTCTCGCCGCGGAACTTCGATCAGGTGATCCTGGTGAATCGGTCCACGGGTGACATCGAGTATCAGTTCGGCCGAGATGACGACCACGACCGGCTGTACGAGCAGCACAACCCGGACTTCTTCCTCGACGAGAACGGGACGCCGACGATCCTCGTCGCCGACTCCGAGAACGACCGCGTCGTCGAGTACGCCTACCGGGACGGCCGCTGGGAGCGTGTCTGGAGCGTCTCCGGGTTCAACTGGCCGCGCGACGCCGACCGGCTTCCGAACGGCAACACGCTCGTGACGGACTCGCTCAACCACCGCGTCGTCGAGATCACGCCCGAGGGCGAGGTGGTCTGGGAGGTCTACGCGGCGTGGGCTCCCTACGACGCCGAGCGCGGCCGGCCGGGTTCGAACGGGCCCGCGATGGCCACGCTCGACGCGGGCGGCACCTACACCGTCTCGGGTGGCGCCCACGAGGGGCCGGCCTCCCGGGAGACGTTCCCAGACTGGCTCCGAGGGGTGACCGCCGACACGCCGTTTGCCTCGCTCGGCGAGCACCTGGCGGACCGCTACCAGCACGTCACGCCCTTCATCCGCCCGGTGTGGATGTCCTCGTGGGCGCTGCTGGGCGCGTTCCTCGCCGCGCTGCTCCTGCTGGCGTGGGGCGCGGGCGAGGTGGCGTACCAGCGTCGGCGCATCGCCGAGACGCTCCGCGGGCTGACCGGCGACGGTGGCGGGCCCCGCGAGCGGCTGTAGGGCGCTCTCTACCGATGTCTATTGAATACATATCCAAAATTACGCGATTAAGCATCATTTTAATTGATAATTTCCCCTATTTCAAGATAATTTCCGAACTAATCCGAAAATGCGGTCACGGACCCGGTCGGGCAGGAACCGGGTCTTGAGCATGATGTCGGCGAAGCCGCCGACGGCATAGCGAGGGTCCGGGTCGGGCGAGACGCCGGCTTCGAGGACGACTGTCGCGACCTCCTTCGGGTGGACCGCCACCGGCGAGTCCGCGCCGAACAGGGCGGCGTCCTCCTGGAACTCGTAGACGTCCTCGTAGGCGTCGGTCCGGTCGTACCGGTCGAGTTCCTCGTCGACGCGCTCGCGGAACGGAGTCTTCACGGGGCCGGGCTGGACGACGCTCACGTCGATGCCGTGGGGGGCGACTTCGTTGCGGAGCGCGTCGGAGTAGCCCTCGATCGCGTGCTTCGAGGCCGAGTACGCGCCCATCCCGGGCGACGCCAGGCGCCCCGCGACCGAGGAGACGTTGACGATGGTGCCGTCCTCGCGCTCGCGCATGTGCGGGAGGACCGCGCGGACGAGCCGATGTGGTCCAAAGAGGTTCACGTCGAACTGGCGCTCTAGCAACTCGTCGGGGATGTCCTCCAGCGGGCCGTGCTGACCGTAGCCGGCGTTGTTGACGAGACAGTCGATGCGGCCGTTGCGCTCGACGATGCGGTCGACGACGCGCTCGATGTCCTCGGGATCCGTGACGTCCAGCGTGTTGATGTCACAGCCCGCCTCGCCCAGCGTCTGGATGTCTGCGGTGTTGCGGGCGGTCGCGTACACCTGCCAGTCGTCGTCGTGGAAGGCGTAGGCGGTCGCCCGCCCGATGCCCGAGGAACAGCCCGTGATGAGGACTGTCTTCGTATCGACCATGGTCGCGGGTCGGCGGGGTGCCACTTAGCGATGGCCGTTCGGCCGTCCGCCGATCGGGCGAAGCCGGCTCGAACGGACCGCGGCTGGTACGCTAGCGGAGGCGGACGCCCCCGGGCGACGAGACCGTGTTCGGTGAATTGACGTGTCGCGGGCGTCCAGACCAGGTGCATGGAGATCGACCTCCGGGCGACCGCTGCCGGGTTCGTGGGCGCGCTCGTCGTGCTCGGGGTGTTGCTCGGGCTCGTCGGCGTCGGCCGGATCGTGGACGCGCTGGGGCGGGCCGACCCTCGGGCGCTGGTCGGCGTGCTGGTCGCGGCGCTGGCGTGGCTCACCGCCTGGGGCCTCGCGCTCCGGACCGTGCTGACCGTGCTCGGCGCGACGCTCGAGGCGTACGTCGCCGTCCTCGTGTTCACGGCGGCGACGTTCGCCAACAACGTCACGCCGTTCGGGCAGGTCGGCGGCGAGCCCATCGCCGCGCTGTTCATCTCCCGAGTGGCCGACACGGAGTACGAGACGGGCCTCGCGGCCATCGCCAGCGTCGACTCCCTCAACTTCGTCCCCTCTATCACGCTGGCGACGCTCGGGCTGGCGTACTTCTCGACCGAGATCGCCTTCGGCCGCCGCCTCCAGTTCGCCGCGGCCGCGGTGTTCGCACTCGCGCTGACCATCCCCGTCGCGGGCTACTACGGCTGGAAGAACCGCTACGCCGTCGAGCGGCGCGTCGTCGGGGCGTTCACCCCGCTCATCCGCGGCGTGGGACGGGTCATCCCCAGCAAGAAACCCCTCGACCCGAGCGACATCGAGGCGCGCATCGAGGGCTTCTTCCACGCCATCGAGCGGGTCGCAAGCGACCGCAAGCGACTGGCGCTCGCACTCGCGCTCTCGACGCTCGGCTGGCTCTGTCAGGCCGGCTCGCTCTACATCGCGCTCTGGGCCATCGGCTCGCCAGTCGGCATCGAGGTCGTGCTCGTCGTCATCCCGGTCGGTGCCATCGCGGGCATCACGCCGCTCCCCGGCGGTCTGGGAGGCGTCGAGGCGGTCCTCATCGCGCTCCTCGTGGCGCTTGGCGTCCCCGCCGGCGCGGCCGCTGCCGGCGTCCTCATCCACCGGATGGGAACCTACTTCCTCCCGCTGTTGCTTGGCGGCGGCACCGCCACGGCGCTCGGGGCGAATGGCTTTCTCGCCCGGCGGGCCGGGAGCGGCGCCGGTCACGCTAATCCTTCCATCGACGACGACGACCACGACCCCTGACCGCCCACGCGGAGTCCGGCCGTGCTCGCTGTCTGGCGAGCGGTGCTGGCCCGGATAACGTCAGGATTAAACCCGGGCGTCGGGAACGAGACGGTAATGGCGACACTCTACGACGTGCCCACCGAGGAGTTCATCGAGGCCCTCGCGGCGCGGCTGGCCGAGGACGAGACCTTCGACGAGCCCGACTGGGCGACGGTCACGAAGACCGGCGTCGGCCGCGAACTGCCCCCCGAGCAGGAGGACTTCTGGCAGCGCCGGGCCGCCTCCGTCTTCCGCAAGGTCGCGGTCGACGGGCCCGTCGGCGTCCAGCGTCTCCGCACCGCGTACGGCGACTCGAAACAGGGCTCGACGCGCTACCGCGTCCGTCCCGAGCAGAAGTCCGAGGCCTCGGGCAAGATCCTCCGGACCATCCTCCAGCAGCTCGAGGACGCGGGCTACATCCAGCAGGAGGGCAGTGCGGGTCGCGCCGTCACCGGCGACGGCCGCGCCTTCCTCGACGAGGTCGCGACCGAACTCCTCGAGGACATCGACCGGCCGGAACTCGAGCGCTACGCGTAACGGCCTCTCTCTGTCTCACGGTTCCCCTACTGTCACGCTACTCGACCATCAGTCCGATCTCCGAGGCCGTTTCGCTGGGAGCGGTGCCCGATCTCAGTACTCGTGGAAGACGCGGCCGCACTCGGTGCATTTGATTTTCGCGCTGCGCAACAGCGGACTCGTCTTGATCACCGGCCCGTGACAGTCCGGGCAGACGCCGGTGCCGCCGTCGTGCGCGGCCCGCGCCGACATATCGAGCAGCAGGTCCTCGAGCTCCTCGATGCGATTTTGCTGATCGGCGACACGCTCCTGGAGTTCTTCGACTGTCGCTTCGCGCTCTTCGGCTGCCTCCACGTCGAGGGTCGCCTCGGCCGAAGCCGCCTCCGTCTCTACCGTTTCGGACTCGGTGTCCGCTTCCGTCGTTTCGGTCGCTTCGGGCTCCTCCTCGCGTTCGTCCGAAGCAATAGGATCCCCATCACTCATACTCGTGTGCAGTGGGCCGGAGCATATAAACTGAGAGGACGTTTTGGACTAATTCCGTCAGTCCGCTGCCGCGGCCTCGGGCTCGCCGGACGGCTGTGGCGTAGAGCTCATCTCGCCGATCGCCTCGCGGGAACGGAGCAGGATGAGGCCGAATCCGACCTTGGCGAGGACGTCGAGGACCATAAAGCCGGCCGTCTCGACGAACAGGTTGACGACACCTGCACCCTCCGTGCCGAGGACCCACCAGATCGGGTAGATCGTCCACAGCACGACAGTGACGTTACGGAGTATATTGAACGTCGAGCGGCGGTCCTCGTTCTCCAGCTCGGACGCCTTGCGGCCGAGGCTGAAGTACAACTCGTAGAGGATGTAGATGAGCGCAATGTCGCTGACCGCCCACCAGATGAACCGGTAGCTGAATACCGTCGTCACCGCCCCCACGAGTCCTGTGATGATCATGAACGCGTCGGCCATTATCAGTCCGAGGACCGTGGACCGGTCGACGTCCGCAAGTAGCGCCAGGTCGAGCAACAGCAGCGGCGTCGTGAACAGCCAGTCGGCGTATCGAGCCCAGTAGATGAGGTGGGACTCACCGCCGAACGTCACCATCGTCGCGCCGAATCCGAGCAGCATCGAGAGATACGACGCGAACGCGATCGACGGAATGAGCGTCGTGATGGTGTAGAACATCCGTGCTTCCTCGTCCTCGACACCGAAGCCCCGTGTCCAGAAGTACAGAGCGCCGAGTGCCATGAGGACGGTACCGATCGCCAGCCAGATCCACTCTGGTCGTGACGTGATGCTTCCTTTTGCGATTTGTAGCAGTATTGGGTCCACCATACGGGTGAAATATCGGTCTTAGGGGGAATATAGTCTGTACCAAATTGACTGTGTTCTCGAGCGGGGACGGTCGCTCGCTCCTTCGTGATGCGTCGGCCGCGCGCTGACCGGGCCCGGTGAGGCACTGCCGGCAGCGACCTGGTCTCACGTCGGTCGTGCCCACGGCTCGCTCGAGTGCCCGGCGAACGACTCGCAAGTCTGCTACCGAGGACGAACGGCTCTGCGGATCTTGGGCGAGCCACCGGCGCTCGGGAGGAGTGAGGGGCAAGCAGTGACTGTCTGTTGACGTTCCGCTGCCGATCAAGTGCCGTCGATGCGGGCGGACGGGCGCTGATGCACGCGCCGGGATCAGAGTTCGAACCGAACGAACATCGAGTGCTCGTTCGGGCAGGTGATCTTCCTGACTTTCTGCTCCGCGGGAACGGTCTCTGACGGGGACTCACGCGCGACAGCCTTCATCACAGCGCCCTGGGGGAGGGCCATTCTGACCCTCATTCCACATCTCGGACACTCGAACTCGCGTATCGGCATCCATCCCAAGGTAGGGAGAGCGCGGATTAAGTGTTCTTCCGGCGCAGAATCGCGTTCGAACTGGCTGCGCGTCCAGCCTCGGTCATCTACCGAATTGATTGGGAATCAATTTTATTCTATGCCTGTCTTTCCGCAAACACTATTAACACCAGCCATGCATCCGATAGCAGGGGCTGTTCCGTCCGTGTCGGGTTTGTCACACAATTTCGCCGTTCGTTCCGTTCACTCCTGCTGTCGCATTATCGCCTGATGTGTGGGGGAGTCACACCACCCGAGTGCAGCGTAGACTCTATACTACGGGGGACGTTTGTTTCACCCGGTATCAGACTCACAACGACTGTCTTCGGTACCGAACACGCGACTATCGCCGATCGACAACGCGTTCCAGAACCCGTAACGATGACACCAGTGTTCGTTTCACCGGTCGTGGAGGTCGACGGTCATGCATACTGAGGCGTCGAGCGTCCGCGTTCTCTACGCGGGTGAACCGCCAGCTGATGGTCCGACACCGGACAACGTGACCTCGGCAGACGCGGGCCTCTCCATCATGCGCGAGGTGGATTTCGCGACGGCGCTGGACGCCGTCAAATCGAATGACATCGACGCCGCCGTCGCTGTCCACAGGGCGGGCGGTTTCGACGGTCTCTCCTTCCTCAGAGCCGTCCGTCAGGCGGATGCGGAAATGCCCGTCGTCCTGCTGACCGAGGTCACGAGCGGCGACGTGGCGCGCCGCGCCGTCGACCACGACGTCACCGCGTTCGTTCCGGTCGATGACGATGACGCGGTCGCGGCAGTCGTCGACGCGATCGAGGAGAATGCCGTTCCGCGCACCGACGTCGATACCGTCCGGCGAAAGCTTCAGGACCTCTCCTTCGAGGCAGAGCGACGACTGAAAGAGGAAGTGCTGGACGAGGCGCCGATCGGAATAACCATCTCTGACGCGTCCTCCCCGGAGAATCGAATCATCTACGCGAACGACGCGTTCGAGGGCCTGACCGGCTACGACGCAGAAGAGTTCCTCGGAGTGAATCACCGCTTCCTGCAGGGCCCCGAGACTGACCCCGAGCGGGTCAGTGAACTCGGCGCCGGCATCGCGGAGCAACGCGACACGCGAGTCGTCCTCCGCAACTACACGAAAGACGGGGCGATGTTCTGGAATCAGGTCGACGTGAGTCCGATCCGGGATCGGTCGGGAGACGTGACCCACTGGGTCGGCTTCCAGATGGACGTCACCGAACGGGAGGAGGCACAGCGACAACTCGCGGCCGAGCGCGCGGCCCTCGACCGAATACTCGATCGCGTGAACGGAATCGTCGACGACGTCACCAAACGCCTTGTTCGAGGTGATACCCGGGAAGCCGTCGAGTCGCTGGTGACCGAGCGCTTCGGCGCGGGCGACGAATACGTCTCCGCCTGGTTCGGTCGCTACGACGAGGCAGAGGACCGGGTGACGATCGTCGAGCGAGCGCCCATCGACCATGAGCCCGACGCGAGCGAAGAAATCATCGACCTCTCCGATGCGGGGCCGACCATCGAAACGCTTCGGGAGGTCCTGACCGACCAGGAGCTGCGGGTCGTCTCTCTCGACGAGAACGCCTCGTTCACCCGTTCCGGCGGGGACCTCGTGTTCGTGCCGATCACGTACCGGCGAACGATTTACGGCGTGTTGGCCGTCGAGACTGACGACACCATCGACGAGCGTGAATGCATGGTGCTCGGCTCGCTGGGCCGAACCATCGGGACGTCGATCAACGACATCCTGACGAAGCGAACGATGGTGGCCGACACCATCATCGACGTGCGAGTGCAGGTCACCGACTGTGGACCACTCACGGACATTGCGGCCGACGTCGGCTGCCGCCTCGAACACGAGGCGATGATGACCGACGATCGGAATCGTGAGCTGGTGGCACTGTTCAGGACGGACTACGCGGAACTGGCCGATATCGTGGCGACCGCAGAATCGTACGAGGAAATTATCGAAGTGGATACTCTGGTCGACAGCGACGACGACTCTGTGATACAGTTCCGGCTCGACGGTCTGTCGATCGTCGATATTCTGTCGGAACATGGCGCGGAACTGACCGGAATGGAGGTCGACGGACGCTCGCTCACTGTCGCCTTCCGAGTCGGAGTCGAGGACGTGGCGCGCAGCACGCTCGACGAACTCCGTGCGACGTACGACGAGCTCACGCTCGAGGCGTATCAGGAGGTCGAGGAACCGACGCAGACCGCCCAGGGATTCCGCGATGAACTTCGGAACCAGCTCACCGACCGGCAACTAACCGCGCTCCAGAAGGCGTACGTCAGTGGGTTCTTCGAGTGGCCCCGCGAGGCGGAAGGAAAGAAGCTCGCGGCGTCGATGGACATCGTTCCCTCGACCTACCACCAGCATCTCCAGGCCGCAGAGCGGAAACTGGTGAGCGCCTTCTTCGACGAGTGACTCGCCACGTCGTCGCACGCGGCGGGATGCCTGGCGGAGTCGCTGGCCGGCTTCAGGCTTCGAGGTGTGCTTTCAGGTTCGCGAGAGTCGACTCCGCCTCCCGCTGATTGTACGTCTCCGTGATTGGTGCGAGAACCGTGTTGACGACAGTATCTGGAAGTTCGTAGGCCGCCTCGTAGTCGAGATGCGTTCCTCCGTCGGTCGGATCGAGGTCGTACGTTATCGTTCCCTCGATCGCGCCACTCAGCTCCTGGACCAGCAGATCGGAGGGGGAACGCTCGATGTCCTCGACCTGTCCGGTGAGGGTGACGCCGGCGAGTTTGTAGCTGTAGGTGGCCCGCTTTCCCCCGTTCGGCAGCGTCTCGATCTCGTTTACCTCGATCAGTGCGGGGGTGATCTTTACGTGGTTGCGCGGGTCGTCGAGGAACGAGAACACGTCGGATGCTGGGGCGTTGATCTGAATTTCCTCTTCGACTTCGAACATCACTCTCGTTTGGCACGTTGTTACTGGACTGCTGTCTTGCGATTTGTTCCTGTGAGCGGTGGATCGTGGTCCTGTATTTGCGCGGTCACAGCGTCGATTGCAACGCCGCTTCGGGAACCGGACTCTATCAACAACCCCCTACCGAAGAGTGGCGAACCTTCGTCACTGTTCCAGCGGCACATGAAAGTGGAAACCGAGCCAATAAAATTTCTCGCCCCAGATTGTTCGGACTCTCTCGTGCACTATCTCGGCGGAATGTGTTGGATCACGTCTCGTCTCGGTCGATGGAAGACCGATTCGGAGCGGGTCTCGGTCGATGAGCGGGGTGGAACACCTAGTTGTGTTGGTTCCCGCTACAAATAGCTGCTCGGAGGACTCACGGTATCCGGTCGTTATCGATCGTCCGGATCCGCGATGCTGTCGGCGGTCTCCACGGCGCCGTCCGTCGAGGCGTCGACGCGGGAGAGCGCTTCTTCGACGTGCTCCCGTCGGATGACGAGATCCGGGACGTCGGCTGGCGTCTGTCCCTCGTCGAGGGCCGCGTCGAGCGCCGCGAGGCTCGCCTCGCGCAACAGAGCGGCCAGATCGCTTCCCGAGAACCCGTCTGTGCGCTCCGCGAGGCTGCCGAGATCGATCCCTCGCATGGGTCGGTCGCGGGCGTGGATGCGGAGGATTTCTTCACGTGCCGTCCGGTCTGGCAGCCCGACGTGGATCGTTCGGTCGAACCGTCCGGGGCGCAGCAGGGCGGGGTCGATGCGGTCTGGACGGTTCGTGGCCCCCAGAACGGTGACGCCCTCACGCTGTTCGAGCCCATCCAGTTCTGTCAGAAGCTGTGAAACGACTCGTTCGGGGGCAGCGCCACCCTCCCCGCCTCTGGTGGCACCCAGTGCGTCGACCTCGTCGAAGAACACGACCGCGGGGGCGCTCTCTCGTGCCCGGGAGAAGACCTCGCGGACGGCCCGCTCGCTCTCCCCGACGAACTTATCGAACAGCTCCGGGCCGTCGACCGCGAGGAAGTTGGCGTCGGTGTTGGACGCGACGGCGCGAGCCAGCATCGTCTTGCCGGTCCCCGGCGGACCATAGAGGAGGACACCGCCCGGAACGTCGATGCACAATCGGGTGAGTGCGTCGGGGTACCGGAGCGGCCACTCTACCGCTCGCACGAGTTCGCGCTTTGCCTCCTCGAGGCCACCCACCTGGTCGAAGGAGACGTCCGGTACGTCGACGGCGGCGGCGGACGTCGAACTGGGCGTGGTCTCCGCCAGCGCCGTCTCGAGGTCGGCCGCGGTAATGGTTGGTGAGCCGTCGCCGCCGCTCCCAGCCCGATTGAGCGCTGCCTCGAGGAGGCGCGCTCGGAGTGCGATCAGGTCAGCGGCGACGTAGCCCTTGGCCCGCTCGCCGACTGTCGCGGGATCGACGTCAGAGCCGAACTGCATCCCCCGGGCCAGCGTCGCGAACACGGCCGTCCGGTCGGCATCCGTCGGACGCGGCACTTCGACCCGGCGACCGAGGCGGTCCCCCCGAGTGAGCGGGTCTGCCAGCCCCTGGGCGTCCCGTGTCTCCGCGGCCACGACGACGTTGGATTGGCGCTGTAGCCGACCGAGCCATGTCGCGAACCGTTCGACGGTCGGTGGAACGCCGCGGTCCGGGTCAGCCGCGAACGCATCGAGGCCCTCGATGTGGACGAGCGAACGCGGCTGCTGTACCGCTCGGGTTCGGACCGTGTCGAGGTAGTCCGTGGTGGCGTCGAATCCGCCGCTCGCAAGTCGTGTCGCGTCGAGTTGGACGAGTTCCGCGTCCGCGAGCCACGCGGCGTGTCGGATATGATGTGACTTCCCGACACCCGGCTGCCCTTCGAACAGCACGCCGGTCGCCGCCGAGGTGCCGTTCAGGGAATACGCGTCGGCGTTCGTGAGGGGGCCGACGAGCGTCGCCCGGCACGTCTCGATCGTCGACTCGTACCCGCCGACGGCTGTCGATGGGACGGGCCCGTACTCGTCGGTGACGGTGCCGGCGGGACCGGATTCGATGGAGACGGTCGTCTCGGTGCTGCCGACGACCACGCCGTCTGGAACCGTCTCGAGCACACGGAACGGGACGGTGAGTGTTCCGCCGACGAGCGACACATCGAACGTCTCCCCCCGGAGGAGTGGACGGCCGGTCAGCGCGTCAACCACGGCATCGTGGCCGCCACTGACGGCGAGTGCGGCGAGCGGGGCAACCGTGAGTTCAGTCGCGGTGTGGGGAGTCGCCCGTTCCAGAACGACACGGTCGTCGTCCCCGAGTCCCAGGCGGTCAGCGAACGCGGGGCTGACGCGAATCGTCCCGGAATCCTCATCCGATTCGACTGTCGCGGTCGCGGCAGCACGGCTGCCTGTCGCGGTCGTCAGCACGACCGCCTCGCCGTCGGTAGTGCCGAGCCGCCGTGCGAGGCGCGAGGGGATGACGAGCCGTCGTTCCGTGTCCGCCTCGGCGTCGGCAATGGCGACATCAGCCGCTGTCCGTCCGGGGTGAGCGTCTGCGGGCGTCACGGTCGTCGTTCTGTGAGCTCTGCCGGATGCGCGGTGCCGTCGCCGAGATAGTGAGTGACGCCGGCAGCCCCCACGGGCGGCGCGGCCAGGAGAGCGAGGTACGTGGTGGCGCTGAGAACGCCCCTGATTGCGGAAACGACTGCCATCACCCCAACGGCCGCGAACAGCGGGGGCCGGTCGGCCGGATAGATGCCGGACATTCGCGGGTAACAACGGGCTTCGGACAGTTAATAGCTATTGGCGTCCGCGAGTGGCTGTACCACCGCACGGGACACCGCGTCCGGCCGCCGGATACCGCCGGTCCCCGGCGCTTTCCGGACAGGGGAACCCGAACCCGTTTTGACCCTCCCCCCGACGTCCCGCGTATGACCGACCTCACGGTGGACTTCGGGAACGCGCTCGACGTTGAGGCGACGCCGGGCATCAGCGAGGGCGCCCTCGAACGGCTCGACGAGCGCGTCGCTCGCGCACACGACACTATCACGACCAGGATGGCCGCCGACGAGTTCGGCTACGCCAGCCTGAGCCTCCCCGAGCGGACCGACGTCGCCGCCATCGAGTCGGCAGTCTCGGACGTCGACGCCGACCACGTCCTCACGGTCGGTATCGGTGGGTCGGCGCTGGGCGCCGTGACCGTCTCTGCGGCGCTGGGGCTCGGTGACCGCCACCACTCGCTGGACAACGTCGATCCCGTCGAGACGCGGCGGCTGCTGGACTCGCTTCCGCTCGAGCGGACCGCGGTCAACGTTGTCTCGCGCTCCGGGACGACGGCAGAGACGCTGGCGAACTTCCTCGTCGTCCGCGAGGCCCTGGAGGACGCCGGCGTCGACTGGACCGAGCGGACGGTCGTCACGACCGGTGAAGAGGGCCCGCTCCGGGTCGCCGCCGAGGAGCAGGGACTTCCGGCGCTCGACGTGCCCGAGGGCGTCCCGGGCCGGTTCTCGGCGCTCTCGGCGGTCGGGCTGGTCCCGGCGGCCATCCTGGATGGGGACATCGAAGGCGTGCTGGCGGGCGGGCGGGCGGGCCGCGAGGCGCTGCTCGACGGGGGTTCGCTGTTCGACTACCCGGGATACGCCTACGGCGCGGTCGCGTCCGCGCTGGAGCAACGTGGCGCGACGGTGAACGCGATGTTGCCATACGCGGAGGCTCTGGAGCCGTTCGCGGAGTGGTTCGCCCAGCTGTGGGCCGAGTCGCTCGGGAAGGACGGACTCGGACAGACGCCGGTGCGAGCGCTCGGTGCGACCGACCAGCACTCGCAACTCCAGCTCTATCGGAGCGGCCGCCACGACAAGCTCGTCACGTTCGTCCGGCCGCGCGAGCGCACCGACGTGGATATTCCCGCGACGGACGTGGAAGGAATGTCTTACCTGGGCGACGCGACGCTCGGAGCGTTGCTGGACGCTGAGTTCGAGGCGACAGAGGCGTCGCTAGCGGCGGCCGACCAGCCGAACGTCCGGATCGAGATCCCCCGGGTCGACGGACCCGGCATCGGTCGACTCCTGTTCGACGTGGAGGCCGCGTGCGTGCTCGCGGGCGAACTGCTCGGCGTCGAGACGTTCACCCAGCCCGCCGTGGAGTGGGGCAAGCGCGCGGCCCGCGGATTGCTCGGCGGCGGCGAGTTCGCGGAGGCCGAGGCCGTCGCGGAAAAGACCACGCGCGTCGTCGGCGACGAGTAGGGGCGGCGGGCGCTGGGCTGGTCCCCCCGGTTCCGAGTGAGAAAGAGGTATTCGATTGCAGCCCGAACTCGACCTATGGACGACTTGACGGGACTGAGCGGCGCCAGTCCGGCGGAGCGGCTCCGGAGCGTCGGAGCCGGCATCGGACTCACCGTGGCTGGCTTCGTCACCTCGCTGGTGGTGGTCTTCATCGGCGTGCGGGCGCTCGTTGCCGCTGGTGTCCCCGTGCAAGACCGGCCGGTCCTCGGTATCGGACTGGCAATCGTTCTCCAGGGGATCGGCTTCGGTGTCGCCGTCGCGCTCTACATGGCGGCCACGCGCGAGTTCGACCTCCTGCAGTATCGGTTGCCGACGCTCCGAGACCTCGGCTGGGCGGTCGGCGGGCTGATTGCGGTGTTCGTGGGATACGTCGTCATCGCGGTCGTCATCTCGCAACTCGGCGTCGACACCGCCGAGAACGCCATCGTCGAGCAGGGGCGGAAGAACCCACAGCTCGTGCTCTACCTCATCCCGCTGGCGATCATCGTCGTCGGACCGAGCGAGGAACTCCTCTTTCGAGGTGCCATCCAGGGGGTCCTCCGGCGGGCGTACGCGCCAATCCCAGCCATCCTCATCGCCTCGGCGCTGTTCGGCGTTGCCCACGTGTTCGCCCTCTCGGGCTCCGGAACCGGCGTCCTCGCCTACATCGGCGTCACGTTCGCCCTCGGGTGTATCCTCGGGTTCGTCTACGAGCGGACCGAGAACCTCGTCGTTCCCGCACTCATCCACGGTGCCTACAACGCCATCCTGTTCTCGCTGCTGTACGTCCAGGTCAGCGGCGGTCCCTGAGCCCGACGCTCGGATTCGAGACGGCAGATCTCAGCGCCAACCAGTCGCCTCTCGCCGCGTCGCTCGACTGATATCCAGTCGGTGCGTGTGGTATTGACTCACTGGATTTATATCGAGCCGCGCTGCTCATCCGATATGACTGGCTTTCGGGAGCGCACGCGGGAGAGCACGAGTGGCGGCAGGTCCGGCGGTGGCACAGCCGCGAGTCCCGCCCGGTCGAGACGTGAACCGAGCGGCCGGACGGCGCCCGACTCCGCGAGATGAGCGCATTCTCGATGCCGGACGCGGAGTCGTTCGACCGACTACCGCTCGGCGGGTCGGAACTCGTCGCGGCGCTCGGACTCGTCTTCGTCTTGAGCGGTGTGACGTTCTGGTCGCAATCGACCCTTCCCGGGGCCGAGAGCGTCCCGATTGCCCTGTACGAACTCGTGATGCACGTCCTCTTCGGCGTCGTTATCCTCCTGCTGGGCGTCCACATCGAGCGGAGCGAACTCGCTCCCGAAGAGCGCCGGGAGGTCCTCCTCTGGTGTTTCTCGGCGTTCCTGTTTTTCTTCTGGCTCGCGGTCTGGTCCGGGCTCGACGCCGTCCTCTCGGCGACGCTCACGCGGGAACTGGTCAGCAATATCGTCGTCTTCGGCAGCATCGGCGGTGCGCTGGGCGGCATCATCGGTGTCAACCGGGGTCGAGCGGACCGGAACGAACAACTCGTCGAGCAGACCGAAGCACAGCGCGAGACGCTCGAACTCCTGACGCGGCTCCTCCGCCACGACATCCGCAACGATATGCAGGTCATCAACGCTCACGCGGGCTTTCTCGAAGAGACGGTCACCGAGGAGGGAGCGGAGTCGCTGTCGGTCATCGAACAGCGGAGCGACGCCACCCTTCGACTGCTCGAGGACACCTCGACGCTCCTCGAGACGCTCGGCTCTGACCGGGAGCTGCGACCCATCGCACTCCGCACCGTCGTCGAGCAAGAGGCCGCCGGCATCCGCGAGGAACACCCCGACGTCACGGTCGAAACCGACGTACCGGACGACCTGCGGGTCGTCGCTGACGGTCTCCTCCACCAGGTGTTCCTGAACCTCCTGTCGAACGCGGCCGTCCACAACGACGTCGAGAATCTGGCGGTCCGCGTCGAGGCCCGCGCGAACGACGACGAGGTCGACATCACGGTCAGCGACAACGGGGCTGGCATCCCGGACGCGGTCAGAGAGACCTGCTTCGAACTCGGTAAGAAGGGGCCGGGGAGTGCCGGCGACGGGTTAGGGCTCTACCTCGTCTCGCGGCTGGTCGAGGTGTACGGCGGTTCAGTCGCGGTCGGAGCCTCCCCGAGCGGCGGAGCCCAGTTCGACATCACGCTCCCCGCGGCCACGTGACCGAGACCGGGCACACGATGTGGGCCGTGAGACCGCGCTCGGACCAGCGTTTCCGTCAGAAACGGAGGCGGGTCCGAGCCCGCCGCGGGGACCTGTGCGGGTGGGTCCGCGACGGAGGGCCCGTGGAGGCAGGTCCGCGACGGAGGGCCCGTGGAGGCAGGTCCGCGGCAACGACCTGTGAGAGCGGGTCCGCGACGGAGGGCCCATAAGAGTGGGCTCGAGACGGGACCGTCGATGATGGCCGCGCGGTCCGTCAGGAGGGATTCTTCCGCTCCAGTTCGCTCCCGCAGATCTCACAGCGCTCGCGGTGTTCGTCGTACTCCCGGCCGCAGCCCTGACACTGGTAGGTCCAGTCGCGCCGTTCGTCGATACCCTCCCGGGCGATCGACTCGACGTCGACCTCGAGGGCGTCGGCCACGTTCTGCATCGCGTAGTCGTCGGTGACGAGCGTGGCGTCGAGTTCGAGCGCGGCCGCGAGCAGGCGGACGTCCGTCCGCGAGAGTTCGGTGGCGTCGCCGGTCGTCTTCGCGGCGCGCTCGATGCGTTCGACGGTCTCGCCGTCTGGCACGTGGATGCGCATCCCGCCGCCCTCCAGCGCATCGTATCGATAGCCGGAGGCGTCGTCCTCGAGTTCCTCGCGGACCAGCGGGATGGTCGCGGTGTCGTCGTCCGTGGTGTAGTCGCCGATGAAGGCGGAGGCGTCGAGGACTCGCACTATCGGTCGCTCGTGCCGGGTGACTTTGAGCGTGTCGGGTCCTGCCGACGCTCACCGACGACGCGTTCGCGCCCGCGGCTCGGACACGACGCTTTTGCTGCTCGGCCTCTCACTGACGGACGTGCAGTCACTGGAGGCCGAACTGACGGCCGCACGCGAACTGGACACCGCCGAACTGGCCGACGCGATCGAGACTATCGGCTTCGAGTGCACCCGCTGTGGCGCCTGCTGCAAGGCCGAGACCTGCGGCGAGAGCGACGACGCCGGGGAGGACTCCGACCGCGAACCCCACACCGCGACCGTCTTTCCAGACGAGGTGCGGGAGTTGCAGGCCGCCACGGCCCGGAGCGACGCGTTCGACCACGAGTACGACTGGCGGGACGTGGCCCGGCCGATGCCCTACGGGCTCCAGGAGGGAGAAGAGGGCGAACTCGAGGGCGAGACCTTCGAGTGGGCGCTCCAGACCGACGCGTGTGGCGATTGTACCTTCTACAGCGAGTCCGGCGACGGCACCGGCGAGTGCACTGTCCACGACGCACGTCCGCTCATCTGCCGCACCTACCCGTTCAGCGTGGTCCTCGACGGCGGGGGGGTCGAGGGCGAGACGAACGAGACGGGGCTCGCCCAGCCGATGGGCGCCGCGGTCGACCGCGAGGGACCGATCCGCGCCCACGAGTGCGAGGGCCTCGGCCGCGACATTTCGCGGGAGGACGCCGAGGAACTCGCGGCTGCGCTCAAGCAACGCGCCGTCCGGGAACTCGAAGAGGCAATCGCCGTCCGCGACGCGTACGAGCCCGCGAACGCGAGCGGCGTGGTAGTCCACGACTCGGAGGGCGCGAAGCGCCCGGACGGAACGCCGCTCGGCGACGCAGAAAAGTAGTACCTGGAATATAACTTTACAATATTGTCAATAAAATAGATAATAGAGATATTATACGATAAATACGCACCCCCCTGTTCTGATTTGCCACGGTCGATTGCTCCCGTCGCACGTGACGCGCTCGCAGAGCGGATGAGCGGTCTGCGGGCGGTTCGGTAGTGGTGCTGCGGCGGTAGCTTGAATACGCGCCCGCTGGCAATCGAGGGTAGAACTCTCATGGAGATCTCCGACAAGCTGCTCTGTCTGTTCAACGCGGACGTCGAGGCCGAGGACGACCGGTTCGTCGTGGAGGTGCCCCGCCGCGAGGTCGACACTGGGGCGGTCGAGGCGGGCGAAACCTACCGGGTCGCGCTCATCAGCACCGAACGAGAGGGGAGCGCCGAGGTCGAAGAGGGGTCCGGTCAGACTACCCCCTCCGACGAGCCCCAGCCTCCGGTCGAACCCGGCGAGATCCGCTACGTCGAGGTCGAGGATCTCGGCAAGCAAGGGGACGGCATCGCCCGCGTCGAGCGCGGTTACGTCATCATCGTCCCCGGTGCCGAGGTCGGCGAGCGCGTCAAGATCGAGATCACGGAGGTCAAGTCGAACTTCGCGGTCGGTGAGATCATCGAATAGCGCGCCTTTCGGTTTCGGTCGCTCTCGCGCTTGCCCGCAGCGAACGCTGGCGAAGGCCGGCTGACGGGCTCTCTCTGCCGACCGACGGAGTGCCGACGCTACCGACGATTCACTCGGGGCGATCCCGAGGAGGCGCCAGTTGCCGCGGGCGGGAGCCACACTTTGCACCTTGCCGACGGGTTTATGCGAAGGGGACGACAAGGGCGGGTCGTTCAATCAATGCACGGGAATACGCCGTACGCGGGTCGACCGGACGAGAGGGAGACGACGAGCGCCCGGCGGCGCTCTGTCCGACGCGACCTCGCGTCGGTAACGGCCTCTACGCGCTCGCTGCTCACGGACGATTTCGTCGTCGGGGGGGAGCTGACGGAGGGCACGAACGGTCTCAGCGCCACCGTCGCGGTCCGGCCGCCGGTCGGGCAGGTGGTGACCGTCCAGCTCGACCCGGACGAACTGACCGGCGACCTGGCCTCCGAACTGGCTGCCGGGGCGGCCCTGCAGGTGCTTCGCTCGCCCGAGGGCGTTCCGGACCACGCGTCGTAGAGCGGGCTCCTCGGGTCTAGACAGGCGATACGGAGAACAACGCCCAGCCGACGATTCCTGCCGAGACGAGACCGCCCGCGCCCAGCGCCAGCGTCACCGACAGCGAGGAGAGCAGCGCGACGACGGCGCCGAGCGCCAGGGGCGCCGGAACCGCTGCCAGCACCGCGTCGTAGCCCACGTCCCGCGCGGCGGCCGCTTCGGCCTCGCTGCTCGCGGGATAGGCCTCGGCGTGGACGTGCGCGGCGACCGGGTCTCGCTCCCCGTCCTCGGCACAATCGCTCGGCGTGTCGCTGGACTGCGTCACGGGCAGAGCGAGGTCCGCGAGATAATTAAATATTATTGCTCCGGGGGGGTAGTCGCCGAGTGGCAGACCGGGACCAGCTACGTCGACCGCGTCCAGTTCGACCTCACCGAGTCGCGGGACGGCTGGGTCACGGCTGATGGAACCACCGAGACCGGTCGCGGGCAGCACCCGTCGCCCGAGCGCTGACGAGGGAGAATCGAACGCGCCGGGGAGCGACGCGGCCATCGAACGTCAGGAACTGACTCGTCTCGTCTGGAACTGATCTATGATTGTCCAATTATCGTCGGCCACCTCGTGCTTTCGGGAACCTAACTGGAATTGACCGGAATTTTTTGCCGCATCGAGTCGTACCCCACCACATGGACTCGTCGACCCTCGACACGGGACTCCGCGTTTCGGCAGTCGCGTCGGCCGCCCTCGGAACCGGGCTCATCCTGTTTACCGGGCCCGCACTCACGGTCCTCGGGGTCGTGCTGGTGATTCTGGGCCTCGTCGCCCTCATCCCGGCCGTCGGGCTCTCCATCGACGAGTGGAAGACCACGCAGGGCTCCTGACCGACGACAGCGACGGCGCGAGCGGGGGTGACCTCGACGCGAGAACAGCCGGACTAGCGGTATCGCATCGGGCGGGTCCGTCTTTCCCGAGCGTTACTTGCCCCAGAAGGGGTCGCGCTTGCGGTGTTTCTCGAGGTACATCCCGAGCGCCTCGAGTTCGTCGGCCGGAATCTCCTCGGAGAGTTCCTGCTCCAGGATTTTCGCGTGTTTCTCCGGGAGTTCCGTCCAGAGTTCGTCGCCCTCCTCGATCTGGCGGCCCACCGTCGGGCCATCGATGGAGACGGCAGCGCGCTCGCCGGCCCGGAGTTCGTCGATATCCTCGCCCTCGTCCTGGATGGACTTGAGTTCGCCCACGCGCGTCGCCTCGTCTCCCTCCCACTTCACGACCCGAGAGTTGCGCTTCAGGGTGCCCGACATGACCTCGACGCCGACCACTGCCGGGTTGGACTGGCGGAAGACGTGGTCCTCGAGGACCCGGAAGCGGGCGGGCCGGGCGATCTTGTCGAGGACGTTCTCCTGCTGTGCGCGCTCGATTTCGGCGACGTACTCCTCGTACTCCTCGACGAGCTGGTAGATGACATCGTCCGCGAAGATCCGGACGTCCGCCTCCTCGGCGCGGCGCTCGGCGTCCGGCAGGACGTCGACGTTGAACGCGAGGATGCACTCGTGTTTGCGCTCGTTGGCCGTGTCCGCGACGGCCACGTCCCGCGGGGCGACGTCGCCGACCTCCGCGCGGACGATGGGGACCTCGGCGTCCTCGAGCGCGTCGGCGATGGCCTCCAGCGACCCCAGCGTGTCGGCCTTGACGACGACGCCTTCCTCGGCGGTCTGGACCTCGAACTGTGCGAGTTCGGCCTCGACCTCCTCGATGATGTCGTCTACGTCCCGGTCGCGAACGACGCGGACGGGTGCGCCGGCCATCGCGCGGTCGAGGTCGGGGGCGGCGATCTTGATGCCGGCCGCGGCGACCACCTCGTCGACCTTCTCGAACCGGCTCTCCGTGCGGATCTCCGCGAGCGGGCGGGGCTGGAGGAGCGCGCGAACCTCGGTCACGATGGGGTCGTTCTGCCCGCCGATGACGACAGTGTCGTCCTCGCGGACCGTTCCGTCGTACAGCACCACGTCGATAGTGGTACCGAACCCCTGCTCCTCTTTGACCTCGAGGACCGTCCCGGCGCCCGGACCGGTCGTGTCGATGGACATCTCCTCTTTCATGTAGCGCTGGGAGAGGCCCATCATCACCGCCAGCAGATCCGGGACGCCCTCGCCCGTCTTCGCCGAACAGGGGACGACGCCGATGTTCGAGCGGAAGTCCTGGACCCGCCAGTACATGTCCGAGGAGAACTCCTCGTCGGACATCTGGCCGATGATCTCGTAGAGGCGGTCGTTGAGATCGGACTCGGCGCGGTCGGACTGGGCCTCGATGGACTGCTGGATGGGCGTATCGGGCTGTGGGTTCCAGCCGGGGACGGTGTCGACCTTGTTCGCGGCGACGACGAAGGGTGTCTGCGTGCGCCTGAGGATGTCCAGCGCTTCCCGGGTCTGGGGCTGGAAGCCATCGTTCACGTCGACGACGAGGATGGCGATGTCGGCGAGTGCCCCGCCGCGCGAGCGCAGCGTCGAGAACGAGTGGTGGCCGGGCGTGTCGATGAACAGCAGGCCCGGCAGGTCGAAGTCG
>JBDGSA010000038.1:0-25314 GCA_042217755.1 Haloglomus sp.
GAGCCCACGCCAGAACCGACGCCAGAACCGACGCCGGAGCCCACGCCAGAACCGACGCCAGAACCGACGCCGACCGACGATACTCAGATTTCGGAGCCCGATGACGATACCGGTGGTGATGGAGAAGGTAGTCAACAGATTTCGACGGCAACGGCGACAGCAACCACGACGGCAACGGTGACAGCAACAGCAACCGCGACGGCGACGGCAACCACGACCGCGACGGCGACAGCAACCACGACCGTCACGGCAACAGCAACCGCGACGGCCACGCCAGAGCCGACGAGAGCGCCCACGCCGACCGAGGAGTCGCCGACACCGACGGCCGGCACCGACACAGCGACGGAAACGGACACCGACAGTCCGCTGGTCAACGTCGCCGGGGGCCAGGGATTCGTTCTGCTCCTGTTGCTGCTGGGGCTTGCGGTCCTCCTCTCCATCCTCGCCGCGTCGCGCCGATACTTCGGCGGGTGAGCATCCGGAGAGGACTGACTCGCGGCGGCACCCTCCCGGCCGGCGGGCGGCGGCCGGGCCGTCGGCTGACCGCTGTGGCCGAACGGCTCGATCGGTATCGATCTCGGTAGCCGATCGGTGGCGTGGCCGCTCAGCCGGTGCCAAGCCAGCCGCCCAGTGCCGTCACGTGGGTCGTGATGTAGCCCAGGCAGAACCCCAGCGCGTGGGTGTACGTGTTGAGTACGCCACCCGCCACAGCGGTCGTCGCGGGGAAGGCCACGAAGAGGTAGGCGCCGAACGTCAGGACGCCGAAGAGGGCGAGTTCCGCGTACCCGCTGACCGACATGGTCGCCCGGAGGGCAGCCAGGTGGCCGCGGTCGAGCGATTCGACCAGGGGCAGGAGAAACAGGATGCCGGCGAGGAACGCGGCGGCGGCCAGCCCCGGGCCGTAGATCCCCGGCGCGGCCATGTAGGCGACGAATCCGAGTCCGAAGAAGAACAGCCAGTTGGACGCGCTGGCCCGGATTCCGTCGTGGAGGTGCGTCTCCAGAAAGCGGAGGAGCGCAACGGGGAGGTAGCCGACGAACGCCAGCACGATGCCCGAGAACCCGACGCCGACCGCGGCCCGCGGAAACAGGAGATTCAGGCCCGAGAGGACGAACGGGAACGACAGCAGGAACGAGGCGAAGGCGACCAGGAACCGCTGGCGGTGCTGGCTCGCCACCGACAGGACGTACCCCGTCGGCACGACCAGCAGGTACCCGAGCAGGTTCACTAGGAGGTGTCGCCCCGAGAAGTGGACGAAGTGACTGGCGAACGCCGACAGCAGCGTCGGCTGCCGGTAGTCGAGCGCGAGTTGCCACTTCAGCTCCGACGGCAGGACGTACACGCCGCCCAGGACGAGCGGGACGGCGGCGAGCAACAGGAGGTCGCGGTAGTGGACGCGCTCGCCGAGTTTCGCCCAGAGGTCCCGCGCTCCGGACGACGCATCCACCCTCGTTGCCGCGGGGGCGCCCTCGTCGTCCGTCGGATGCTCGTAGAACACTGCTTGGACGATAGATGAGTGGACGAACACATAAACGTGACAACTACCGCCGATGGAACCGGCAGGAAGAGGCGTCGAGGCGGGTGTGTGAGGGGAGGCGTCGAGGCGGGTGTGTGAGGACGGCCAGTGGCGCGGGGCGCGGGGCGCGGGGCGTCGGCTGCACGGGCCAGCCACGGAGTCACTGGATTCCTCCGACGAGAATCGTCACGTAGGCGACGATGTACCCCAGACAGAACCCGAGTGTGTGCGAGTAGATGTTCACGATGCCGCTCGCCGTCGCGGGGTCGACCGGTACCGAGATCGCGGCGTAGATGACGAACACGACGAACGCGAACACGGCCAGTTCGACGCCGCTCTCGGACGTGAGGGCGTTCCGGAGTCGCGTCTGCCACTCCGCCGAGACGTCCTCGGCGATGTCGAGCCCGAACAGGAGACTCCCGAGGAGCGCCGCGACCGCGAGCGGCGGCCCGAACCCCGAGACATCGAACGCGACCAGGGCGACGCCCAGAAAGAAGAGCCACTCGGACCGCGCTCCGTCGACCGGCGCCCCGTACCACGCGCCCACGAAGTCCATGAGCGCGATGCCGAGATAGCCGACGAACGCCAGCACGATGCCCGAGAATCCGACGCCGACCGCCGAGCGGACGAACAGGAGATTCAGGCCCGAGAGGGCGAACGGGAACGCGAGGACGAAACAGGCGAAGACGGCCAGAAACTGCCGGCGCCGCCCGCTCAGGACCGACAGCAGGTAGGCGGTCGGAACGACGAGGGCGCCGCCGACCACGTTCGTCAGGAGATGCCGCAGCGAGAAGTGAACGAAGTGACTGGCGAACGCCGTCAGCAGGGTGGGAGACGTGTACTCGAGCGCAAGTGCTCGCTTGGTCGCGGTCGGGAGGCCGAACAGGACGAGGAGCACGACCGGCACCACCGCGAGCAGCGGCCAGTCCCACCAGGCTCCCTCGGCCCAGACGCGGCGCCAGAGCCCGTCGGGGGCCCGTTCCCCCGCCGACGCTTCGTGGGAGTGTGCAGTCTGGTCTCCCATGATCCTGTCAGGCCGACTGCCGGCGCCGCCGGCCGGGTGGCTGACCTCCCGGAGCGGAGACACAAGGCTCTGTGGGTCCCCCTCGGCCCGCGGCTCACGGACGGGCGTTCGCGCTCTCACTCCGCGAGTTGGGCCGCGTCGGCGACGCGAGGAGGCTCTGGCCGAAGTTGTTTGTATCACCGGCTAATTGAACGAACGTATGAGCGAGCCTGGGGGGGTATTCGAGCGGACAGCCGACGCACTGGTCGCGTACGACCCAGAGACGAGGCGAATCGTCTCGGTGAACCGGGCCTGCGGTGAACTCCTCGGGTACGACCCGTCGGAACTCCGGGGAGCCGATCTGTCGCTGCTGGCTCCCGACGACCAGGAGCCTCCACCCAGCGACGAGTACGTCCAGACCGCGAGAGCGACCGGGTCGGTACGGTTCGACTGGCGGATTGCGCCCAGAGACGGGCCCCCGGTGACCGCCGACGTCCACCTCACGGTCACTCAGCACGACGGCGCGGAGGTCGCCCTCGCCAGTCTGCGCCGGGACGACGAGAGCGACGGCGGGGGCCGTGGTGACGAGAGCGACGGCCGGGACGACGAGAGCGATGGCCCTGGTCACGACAGCGGGCGCCAGGGCAGTGATTCGACGTACGACCGCTGTCGGGCACTCTACGAGCATGGACAGCTCTTCGTGTGGGAGTTCGATCTCTCAGCAGTCAAGCGCTACGTCGACCGGCTCGACGTCCCTCCCGAGGACGTCCATGCGCACCTCGATGCCAATCCAGCGGCTCACGAGCGGCTCCTCGAGCGGCTGACGGTACTCGACGTCAACGAGCGCGCCGTCGAGTTCTACGAGGCGGACTCCAAACAGGAGCTGAAGGCCAACCTCCAGCGCGTGATGACCGACGAGTCGAGAGAGCAGTTGAAACAGCTCTGGCAGGCGCTCGCACTGGACGAGCCGAACTGTACGCTCGAGTGTACGGCACAAACGCTCACCCGGGAGCGCCGGGACGTCGTCTACGAGATGACTGTCCCGGAGAGCCACACCGAGACGTACGCGCGCGTCTACCTCAGTGGGATCGATATCTCCGAGCGGAAGCACCACGAGCGCGAACTCGAAGTGGTCCACGAAGCGCGCCGTACCCTGCAGGAGGCGCTGGCGGATTCGACGTCCTGCGAGGCGTTCGCCGACGCCGTCTGCTCTGAACTGATCACTCTCGATGGCATCACTGCCGCGCGAGTCGGGACGGTCACTCCCCGCGGCACGACCGATTCGTTCGCGGCGGCCGGCAGCCCCGACGAACGCTCGGCATTCGCCGCTTTGACTCCGTCCGAGTGCCCGCCCGAGACAGTCGCCGTCCGGCGCGACGACCTCGTCCGACTGCCGCGGGCCGACGAGGGCCCTACCGATACCGCGACCGGCGCCCGGGACTTCGACGCGACCGAGCTGATAGCGCTCCCAGTCGCCCACGACGGCGTCACTCGGGGGGGTCTGGTCGTCGGGAGAGCCAGTGACCCGCTACTCGGAGCGCATCGGCTACGGGACCTTCTCGCGCAGACCGCCGACGTGCTGGGCTACGCGCTCTCGAGCGCGACGCGGCGGCAGGCCCTGGCGGCCGACGGACAGGTGGAGTTGGCGTTCGCCTTTGAGGGAGAGAGCGTGGCCCTCTCGCGAGCGGCCCGGGCCGCGGACGTGACCGGGCACCTCCACGGAGCGATCCCACGGGCCGACGACACCACGCTCTGTTATGTCACCGTCGATCGCGGCGACGTCGACCAACTCGTCGCTGCCGTCCGCGAAACCGACGGTATCGACTGTGTAGAGCGTCTCGACCACGCGGCCGATCGCGTCCAGGTCGTCACGTCCGACCCCGTTCCGAACACGATTGTCGCCGAACACGGCGGGAACGTCACCGAGGTGGAGGTGAGTCCGTCCGGTATCACGCTCACCGCCCGGTTCCCCGGAGATACGGCCTTCGATCCAGTGCTGGCGGAACTCAGAAGCCGATTCGGTCTCGTGACGATGGATTATCGAAGCGAATCGCCCTCCGGGACCGCTCAGGACGCCCCGCTGACCGCGCTGACTGACCGCCAGCGAGAGGTGCTCGAAGCGACGTTCCACGCCGGCTACTTCGAGTGGCCTCGCGGTCAGAACGCGAGCGAAATCGCCGAGCGACTCGGCGTCTCCCGCCAGGCCTACCAGCAGGTTCTGCGCGCCGCGGAACGGAACCTCCTCGCGACCCTGTTCGAGTGCGTCTGATCTGCCGACCCCGGCGGCATCCGTCCGGGGACGCGGCCCCTCGACGAGGCCACGACTGGGCCGACGCTGGCGCCCTCCTCCGAGCACCCCGAAGCGCACGACCGGCGTCGCTCGGCCGCCGGGGGACGACCACGGCTCACTTCACCGGTTCCGGGGGGCGTCCAGGGAAGTTCACGTACTGGTCGAGCACCGCGTCGGCGTCCTCGGTGACGGCGGTGCCGTGGTAGACGAGGGCGGCGTCGAACGTGTAGTCGAGCAGGCGTTCGAGGCTGAGCTCCGCCTGCTTGAGGTCCTCGGCGTAGACGGCCGCGTGGGGGAGCAGGTACCCCTCGGGGAAGCCACGGAGATCGGCGCCGGAGAGCGCGTCTCCCGCGACGAGGACGCCCGTGTCCTCGTTCACCAGCGCGTGGTGGTCGTGCGAGTGGCCGGGGACGTGGACGGCCTCGAAGCCGCCGATGCGGTCGCCGTCGCCGTACCGGGCGTCGGCGTCGTGGGCGGTCTCCAGTGTCGTCTGCTCGGGAACGTACGTCTCTACCCCGTACCGGTCGACGACGGCGTCGAACCCGCCGACGTGATCCGGATCGGCGTGGGTGATTACCAGCCGTTCTGGCTCCAGGCCGGTCGCGTCGACGCCCGCGAACAGGGCGTCGGTCCGGTCGGCGAGCCCGGCGTCGAACAGCGTCGGCACCTCGTCCTCGACGAGGTACGCCCGGTAGCGGCGACCGTTGTCGTCCTCGCGGACTGTGATGTCGTGGACGCCCGGAACGAGTTCTGTCGGCACGGCCGGTCGTGGACCCGCGGCGGCAAATAGTTTCGTGTGGCCGAGTGGGCCGCGTCCGGACACGTCTGGACGGGTCCGGATGCCCTTCGAACGGCGCCCGTGGCTTCGGCCGGAACCGAGGTCTCCACCCGCCGTTCCCCGCGGGTGCGGACGTCACTTCTTGAATCTATTCGCCGTGTCGCCCCCGTCGGCGGCCACATCACGACTCGCGCTCTGTACCCGCTCGACGGTCGCCGCCTCGTTGCTCCGGAGGTCGGCAAGGAAGCGAAACAGTTCCTCGACGTCGTCGTACTCCTCCTGAACGAGATGTTCGACGTAGCGGCGCTTGCGCTGGAACTCCCGCTCGACCTCGCTGACGGGTCGATCCGTCGAGCGGGCCAGCCGCTCGAAGACCCGGGCCTGCCGACTCACCGACCCCGACGGCGAGTCCTGGACCAGCGGGTCCTCTTCGGGGACGAACGCGTGCTGGAACGCCCCATCGTGGTGCCGCCGGGCGATGCGATTCCAGTAGACCGGTGTGCCGTCCTTCTCGATGACGCCGTGGTCCCGGCCCGCTTCGCCAGTCCGGTCGAGTTCCCGATAGGCCGTCTCGGAGAGGAACTCGACCACCTCGCCCACGTATCGTTCTCCCGCGGCGTGTTTCGGGAAGACGACGAGGTCGAGTTCCCGCAACAGGTACGCCGGCAGTCCCTGCTCGACCACCCGATTCACCAGCTTCTCGATGTCCTCGGCGTGGGTCGTGCCGAGGATGCCGTGTCCCGTATTGAGTGATTCTCCGAAGGTTTCGAACGATGCAGGAGTGTTTATTTCAGCTATAACTTCAGTATCCGGGTTGAGGTAGTTCGCCTCGGTCATCAGATCGGCCATCGTCACGCGCTTGAACGCGTCCTGGTGGTCGCGCGTCGACAGCGAGACGCCCGTCTCGTGGGGGAGGCGCACCTCCCGGCTCCCCTCGTCGATGCTGACCGGTCGGTCCTGGTAGTCGACGAAGGGCATATGCGCATTCATGAGTGTCGTCTTGCCGACGCCCGTCGGGCCGGAAAAGAGGACGACCCCGTGGTGTTCGTAGAACAGCCACAGCAGGGCCACGAGGTCGATCGAGAGCGCGTTCCGCTCGACGAGGTCGACCGGCGTGAGCGCGCCGGGCGCCTGCTTCCGGATGGAGACGTGAGGGCCGTCTTCCGTGATGACCGGCAGCGCGACCGCACAGCGGATGGTCTCGTCGACGCCGGGCGGGTCGAGGTTCACCTTCGCAGACGGCTGACTCGCGTCGAGTTCGACGCCGTCGGCGGCCGCTAGCTGGCGGACGACGTTGACGAACGCCGTCTCGTCTTCGAACGCGAGGTTGGTCGGGACGCGACGCTCGGGCCCGTCGCGCCCTGGTCCAGGCGTTCGATCGACGGCGCCCTCTTGCTTGCCGGACCTGCTCCCCGGCGCGTCGCTACGTGGGACGACCTTCACCCGCTCGCCGACGCGATTTGCCTCCACGTCCTCGAGGTGCGGATCGCGTATCGGGATCGTGAGTGGTCCAAATCCAACGAAATCGCGAAGCACGTAGTAGACGAGGTCATCGAGGCGGTCCGCGGCGTAGCGCTCGCCGGCCGGCGGCACGGCCAGGTCATGCTCGGCGAGTACCGACCGGACCCGGTGGCGCGTGGTCTCGAGCCAGGCGCGGGTGTTGCGGGCCGTGAGGCGACGCGCGAGGAGATCCTCGGCCCGCTCGCGGACGAAGGCCGTTCGGTCGCGGCGCTCGCTGGATTCGGAGTCAGCGGCCGTCTCGCTGCCGGCGTCGAGCACCGCGTCCGTGCCCGTCTCCCAGACGCGCTCCTTGCACGCCGCGACGAGTGTCTTGTCGCCGGGAAGCAGGTCTGGCTCCTGGACGGCGTACTTCGCGACGAACGGGTCGCCGCCGAGCGTGTGCTCCCGGTAGCGCACGACGGGCACCTCGAAGCCGCGGAATGCGACAGTGTAGCGCGCCAGCCGCTCGCTGGCGAATCGCGAGAGCAGGTCCGCATCCGGATCGGTGACGCCCGTCGTCGCGGGCGCGAAGTCCTCGGTGTGCACGACGAGTCGTTCCGTCTCCGATCCGCTCGCGTCGTCGGGTCGCGTGTCGGCCACCTCGATGCGCTCGTCGAGCGCCAGCGGCGTCAGATCGCCCAGACAGCGGACATCGCGGAGTGCGTGATACTCGACACGTCGACGCGCGTCGCTCGGCATGGAGAGCAGGCGGTCCAGCGCTCGCTCGTACTTTCCTTCGAATCCCGTTTGCATTCGTTCGCGGGCCCCCTCGCGCGTGAGCGGACGATCCGGCGGTGCGTCGGCGAAGTAGTCGCGGAGGCGCTCCAGCCCCGCTTTGCCCGCACCCGACAGCGACGGCTCCCGGACGGCGTACGAGAACGCCGTGCTCGCCTCCCCGCGCTCGCGCACCGTGACGACCACGTTCGGTCGGACCTCGTACTGAGCCCGCACGCCCGGAGCGTACCAGGCGTCGGGGGAATCGGGCGGTTCGGGCGCCGGCACGGTCGGCGGGTCACCGGAACTCATTGAATGTACTAGGTTTTATCCTGACTTAAAATTATAGAAATCAATATGGAATCAATTCTGTTACAGGCGCGTGCGGTGCTCCGTCCGCGACGTGCCGGTCGCTGGCGCGTTGCGCGGCCGGTTCGTGCGGGCGGCGGATGTGGCCCGGGGCGGTCGGCAGCTCCGCCCGCAGGAGATGGGTCTGGCCACCTGAGCTCGTTCAGTATACTGCCGCTGACGAGCGCCCTTTCGACCTGGCTCGCAAGCTGCTTGAGATTGAGAATGTCTGAAAGATACGTCTATTATCGCGGCCGAGACGACAGTAAAACGTACGAACGAAATAAAATTCCCATAATCCGAGATATTCACGCAAGATACCGAGTTGGGGTGGTGCGCTGGCTTCAGAATTCGAGAGAGGTGTGACGACGGCGTCGTCCGATGAAATCCATGCCTACAAGCGTAGTTTCATAACAAATCCACTCAACTCGTGTTCCATGAGGGGGACACACACACTCGTGGCCCTCCTGGTGGCCGCACTCGCCATCTCGTTCTGTGTCGCCCCCGTCGCGGCACAGGCGGGCGGCGAGGCGGACGGCGGGGTCGAGGAGGCAGTCGGGAATCTCGTCGCGAGTCAGGGGCTGTTGGGGGCGGCGCTCGTTTTCGTCCTCGGTGGGCTTCTCCTGACGGGCTGCGTCGAGAAACTCATCGACTACCTCACCCGGGCGGCGCTGGGACTGCGAATCTCGATGTTCGCACTCGCGATCCTCTTCACGGGCATCGAATTCGACGACACGATCCTGGCGCTCGTGCTGTCGGCCGGTGATCTCCAGGGCGCCGCCCTCGGGACGGCGCTCGGAACCGGGCTGGCGATCGTCGGCACTACCCTCGCACTCGCCGCCATCGTGCGGCCGTTTCCGGTCGACCTGCCGAACGACTACATGGTCCTGCTCGCACTGGCGCCGCTGCTGTTGGTTCCGTTCGTCGTCGCGGGGACGCTGACGTTCGTTCACGGGCTCTTGCTTCTCGTAGCGTTCGTGGCGATTTTCGGCTACATCGTCGCCCGCGAGTACCAGCGGGACACGCCCGTCTTCCGCAACTCCGAGGTCGGCGAGGGGCTCCAGGCCGACGGTGGCGTGGCGCTCCCGGCGTCGGTCTCGGAGATCCCCGAGGACCGGCTCCTTGCCGGTCGCCGCGCCGCGGGCGTGGGCTGGTTGCTCCTCGCCGTGGTCGCGCTCGCCGGAATCGTGCTCGCGTCGATGTTGCTGGAGGCCGGCTCGGAGGTCCTCATCGACGGGTTCGGCATCGAGGGGACGGTCTTCGGCGCGACGATTCTCACGGCGATCCTCACCTTCGAGGACATCATGCTGACGATCGAGCCGGTTCGGCGAGGGATCCCCGAGATCGGCGTCGGCAACGTCATCGGGAGCGTGCTCTTCTCGGTGACCGGGAACGTCGGCGTGATCATGCTGCTCGGTGACCTCAGCATCGCCCCCTCGGTACTGACGTTCCACCTCCCGGCAGTGATGCTCGTGACGGCACTCGCCGCCTACTTCCTCTCTACGGGGACGTTGAAACGGTGGCACGGCGTGCTCCTGGGGGGGCTCTACGTCGCGTACTGGGCGCTCGCGCTCGTCTTCTTCGGCGGTGTCCCGCTCGGCGGCTGAGTGCGCGGCGGGTGCCCCGAACAGCATCCCTGCCCGCCGTCTTCACTCGACGGAGAGTCACGATGTCACCGGACCGGCGGACGGGTCACGCCGCCTCGTGTTCGGTCGCGTCGACGACGTCCAGGTCCGCGTCGACGGTCAGGGTGATGGCGTCGCCCTCGACGCTGAAGGTGAATTCGGCCCGGAACGGCTCGCGCTGGAGGAGAGTCTCTTCGTAGTCGAGCAGCACGCCCGAGAGCAACTCCGACGACGGCGAAACGGGGTTGATGCCGTGATCGGTGAGAAAGGACAGCAGCGCCGTGTCGTCGAGCAGGGCCTGACCGAAGGAGAGGCGGCGCGCGAACGGGCAGTTGTCACACCGTGCGTAGTGCTGGATGGCGTAGCGGTTCTCGCACGCCTCGCAGACGCCGTCCGCGTCGGCGTGTGCGTCACAGACTCCGACCCACTCCGCTAAGGTCGCAGAGCACTGGGGGCACATCCCGCTGGCCGCCAGCGTCTGTCGCGAGAGCGTCCACTGAGTGGCGGCCTCCTGTACCTCCGTGGGCGTCCGGCCCTCCAGGCCGACCGGCGGGAGTTCGTGAAAGCCCAGGAATCCCTCCTCGCCGGGCGCCCGGTCCGGGGCGTCGTACGTTCCCGAACACGCCGTGCAGTACATCGCGAGTTGCTCCTCGCGGTAGCGCACTTCGACCGGTGCACCGCAGTACGGGCAGGCCCGGTCGGTCTCCGTCCGCTCCAGCACGGGGTCGTCTGTGACCGCGCTCGAGAGGATGGCCTCGGCCACGCGCTCGCCCGCTCGCCGGAGTGCGTATCCCTCGTCGGTCCGCTCGACGAAGTGGCCGACCAGCGTGTCGAGGTGGTAATTGAACTGTCCGGAGTCTCTCATGTCGGCCCGACTCCGGAGTTCGGAGAACGCGAGCGGCATTTCGGCCCGGTCGGCGTCCGCGAGCAGCTCGATGATGCGGATGCGGGTCTCGTGGCCGAGCGCCGTGAACGCCTCGTCCGGGGACAGCCCGGTCCGGTCGTCGTCCTCGCTCGCGTCCGACATGTGCGGGGGTTCAAGCAGACGCCACGTAAATCCGCCTGCTCGTCGACGGGGGTCAAGAGACGGAGGGCAGAGAGATGGAGGGCGGGGGACGACAGGGGAGACAGGCGGGAGGACGGAGAGCGGAGGAGACAGGTGAGGGGACGGACGAGGGGACGGATGTACGCGCCTCCGGCGGGGGAGGGAGGCGCGCGGTTGACGTCTCTGGACCGGCACGTACGGGAATACCGAGCCGGTCGGGCACTGCCGGCGCCGTCGGGACGGCTGCCGGCACCGGAGACGAAGCGCCCCGGAGTAGTAAATCCGGCTGAAGGTCAAAGACAGGTTTGAGCCACTCCTGGACACGTCTGTGGCGAGATGAGGAGATCGCTACGACGGCCACCACGGTCCCGGGTCCGTCGCTCGATCGCGTTCTCGGCGCCTGTGCGCCGACGGCGCACAGGTCGTTTCGAATTTATGACTCGTGGGTGCGTCCTCCGGCGTATGTCGCCGAACCTCTCATCGCTGCCCGACGCGACGCGGGCCGCACTTTGCGACCTTCCGCCCAGCGCGAAACTCGTCTACCTGGTGCTCCAGGAGCAGGGCGAGTCGACCCAGCAGCAGCTCGTGGCCGAGACGCTCCTGTCGGCCCGAACGATCCGACACGCACTCGGCGACCTGGAGAACGCCGGCGTGGTGGACTCCAGGCATTCGTTCGTGGACGCCCGACAGAAGCTCTACTCGTCGGTGCGACTGGACATGGATTCCTCACAGGTCGTGCCCGCGCCGCTCTCGGAGTGACCGACCCGCCGGTCGAGCCCGTCGACCTGCCTGTCCCCGAGTTTCCGACTCGTTACTCGGCTACTGCGACGTTCGGTAACGCTTAACAATATCAGACAGTAACCTGAAATCGAGAGGTAATCACAATGGCAACAGCGAACACCTGTCCGGACGGCGACTGCACGACGCTCGGCGTCGACGCCGTTCCGCTCGACGACTTCGACCAGATGGAGAGCGGCGACGGGGACCTGATCATCTTCGACGTGAACGAGGAGGGGGCCTGGGTCCAGTCCGACAGCTCCCTGTCGCGGGCGGCGATGCGCTAGGGCGGCTGGCCCCGCGCTCCCTCCGTGAGGTGCTCTTTCCCCCAGGTTTCCATCTCCTGGATGACGGGTTCGAGCGAGCGGCCGCGCTCGGTCAGCGAGTACCTGACCCGGAACGGCTTCTCGCTGACGACCGTTCGGTCGACGATGCCGTACTCCTCCAGTGTCTCAAGCGTATCTGAGAGAACCTTCGAGGAGATCCCGTCCACGGCGTCCTTGAGTTCGTTGAACCCACAGGCGCCGTGGTTGAGCAGCCGATGGATGACCACTGGATTCCACTTCCCGCTCAGTACGGTCGACGTCGACGTCACCGGGCACCACTCCTCGCCGGCGCACCAGACCGCGAGTCGCGTGTCGCTGCTCGTCATGGTCGACGATGATCACACTGCTGAATAAACCCCGCCCGGTCGTTCTCTCGTCGCGCACGATACCCGAACGGCTCACGACGCGGCGGGGCGTCCGACGGACCCGTGTGCCGGGGACGCCGTTCGAGTGCAGCTCTCGGCTCAGGCGTGTCGGTTGCCGGAGACGCCGGACCCGCCCGGCTCCGCCCCGGAGACGAGTTCGGCCACCCGCTCGGGGACGCTCCACTCCCGCTCGCCGTCGCGGCAGGGGGCGACGAACGAGAGCGTGCCGTCCCGGTACTCCGCCATGGCGCAGTCAGGGAAGCACGCCCCCGAGATCGACGCTCCGGTGAGCAGCGACTGTCCGGTTTCGCGCCGGAATGCCGGACCGAGCGTCCGGTCGGTCTCCGCGGCCCAGCGCTCGAACTGCTCGAACTTCTCCAGCAGCACCGACCCGACTTCGGTGGTCGCCGCGACCGTCTCGGGGCAGATGCGGTCCCCGGTGACGACGACTTCGACGGAATCGACGGCGTCAGACCGCTGTAGCTTCCGGAGCCGGGACTCCTGGCTGGTCCGAGTCTCCGTCGGGGACAGCGACTGGACGTACAGTTCGACGTGCGTGCCCGCCGGGGGAACGGGGCGTATCCGCATGTGTGTACAATCTCACCGTTCCATGATAAGTCCAAGACAACCTGTCACGCACCGAGTTACCCGTGAGTTGTCTGACACAGAACACCGATTTAGCGTCGATTCAGCAGCTTTGGCAGGTGCTCGCCAGGTCACTCTCCCGAAGGTTGAGAAAGTGTTACCGACCAGTAACTGGGTATCCGTTCAGTTGCCTGAGATTTAATGAAGATAGTTACCCTCGGTAACCTATATGACGACACTGATTGCCGGACTGGCCGGAGGTCTCGTGGCGACAATCGTGATGACCATCGTGATGATGGTCATGGGCGAGGGCGGCCCGCCGCCGACGGCTCGGCTGGTGGCGACGTTCTCGGGCGGTGAGCCAGAGGACTACGCGATGCCGGGGATGGTGCTCCACCTCATCTACGGCACCCTCGCCGGCGCCGTCTTCGCGCTCGGCGTCCCCGCACTCGGCATCGTCGACCTCGGCTCTATCGGTCTCGCCGTCGCCGCGGGGTTCGGCTACGGCCTCGTGCTGATGCTCGGGGGCATGGTATTCTGGATGCGCATGGTCATCGGGATGGAACCCGACGGTGACATGGTGAAGCTGTTCGGGACGGTCCACGTCGTCTACGGCGTGGTCCTGGGCGCCTTCATCGGTACCGGCATCCTGGCCTGAAGGTCGCTCCCGCCGCCGCTGCAGAATAAACCGATATCATACGGGACTTTCGTACCATTTGGATAATATTTGATATATACTGGATATTTCTACATTCAGGCGGAGCTGTGTGGATTAGTCGTCGCGGCTGGCACCGCCAGCTACGCCCCCGTAACTAGCCCACTTCGAACTCACTTGGGTATATTTGTCGACAGCACTCCTGGTCGTCTCCGTATGGCAGACTACGAACTGCTCGTCATCGGCGGGGGTACTGGGAATAACGTCGCGGCCGCAGGAGCGGACGCGGGACTGGAGACGGCACTGGTCGAGCCGGGGAAGCTCGGCGGGACCTGTCTCAACCGGGGGTGTAATCCGTCGAAGATGCTCATCCAGGCCGCCAACGCGGCGAACGCGGTCCGCGACGCCGGGCGGTTCCACGTCGATGCAGCGCTGGAGGATATCGACCACGGTGCCATCACAGGTGAGATGGACGACCTGCTGTCCGGGCTGGCGGCGGACATGGAGGCATCGTACCGCGAGATGGACGGCTTGACCCTGTTCGACGAGTACACGGAGTTCGTCGACGAGCGGACCGTCCGACTCGGCGGCAGAGAGGTGACTGCAGAGCGCGTCGTCGTGGCGACCGGGAGCCGCCCTATCGTCCCGCCCATCGACGGGCTCGACGAGACCGACTACCTCACCAGCACGGAGGCGCTCTACCTCGACGAGGCGCCCGACAGCCTCGTCATCCTCGGCGGCGGATACATCGCGGTCGAACTGGGCTACGCGCTCGAGTCGCTGGGCACCGACGTGACCATCGTCGAGATGCTGGACACGCTGGTCCCCCGCGAGGACCCCGACGTCGCCGCGGCGTTCACCGACATCGCCGCCGAGCGCCACGATGTGTACACGGGCTACCGCGTGACCGCGGTCGACGGGGGCGCGACCAGGACGGTCCACGCGGAGACCCAGGGCGGCGACGAACTGGCCGTCGAGGCCGACGAGGTGCTGGTCGCGCTCGGGCGCCGCCCCAACAGCGACTCGCTGAACCTCGATGCCGCGGGCATCGAGACCGACGACGACGGGTTCATCGTCACCGACGACCGCCTCGAGACGACAGCGGAGAACGTCTGGGCCCAGGGCGACGTCGCGGACAACGCGATGTTCAAACACTCCGGCGACTACGAGACCGAGCACGTCGTCGCCAACGCCGTCCACGGGGCGGCCCGCGAACTGGACCTGTCGGCGATGCCCCACACCATCTTCACCGAACCGCAGATTGCGGGCGTCGGGGCCACCGAAGCCGAACTGGCGGACGAGGGCAGCGAGTACGTGGTGGGGCGGGCCGACTACGCCGACTCGGCGATGGGCCGGGCGAAGAAACTCGACGAGGGGTTCGCGAAGGTGCTCGCCGCCCCCGACGGAGAACTGCTGGGGTGTCACGTCATCGGCTACGAGGCCTCGACGCTGTGCCACGAGGCGGTGGTCGCGATGCGCAACGGGGTCACGGTCCCGGAACTCGCTGACACCATCCACGCCCACCCGACGCTCAACAAGGTGATGGTGGCCGCGTTCCGCGACGTGCCAATCGAGTAGCGACGCGTGGACTCCTGGTTCGCGGGCCGCCAACCCGCTCTCTCCCGATAATTCGGGTGTTTTGATATTCTTCAAAAATAATAGAAATGATTGAAATATAATTCCGATAAATATTTTCCACACTCGATGGTATGGCCCTCCGAAGATAGCGCGTCGGCGACCCGGCGGTGCCGCGACCGTCGCTCTGGGGCCGAATCGACCGTTGTCCTCGGCGAGATGATCTGGCGACCTGGAGGTGGACGACCCGGAGATGCACTGCGAGGCACGACGGCACGCCGTGGGCGCCGGGAGTGAGTGCGGAATCGGTCCCGGTTCACTTTCGACACTGGGTTTCTATCCGGTTACAGATCTGTAAAAAATATTTCTCAGCCGTGCGTGCGGGTGGTCCGGGGGGACACACGCAAGCGCGGGGTGGTATCAATGCCGGGGGTTCGGAAGCGCCGTTCGGATATGAACGGAACTCCACGGCGACGCGACCTGCTGCGCTGGAGCGGTCTGGTGACCGCCGCCGCGCTCGCGGGCTGTTCGGGCGCACAGAGTACCGGTGGCGACGGAGACGACGGCGGGACCGGCACACCGACGGCCACGGCGACGCCGGCGCCGAGTTCCGGGGGGCCGCCGGGGGCGGACGTCCTCGGTTCGCAGGGCAGCCTCCAGTCGAGCGCGACCGTCCGGGCGACCGTCCTCGACAGCGACCAGGGGGCGGGCACGTTCGTCTTCACGCCCGCGGTCGTCTTCGTCGAGCAGGGGAGCACGGTGACGTGGGAGATCGAGGGGGCGGCACACTCGGTGACCGCGTACGCCGCCGGCAACGACCGGCCACAGCGCGTCCCCGAGGACGCATCCGCCTGGGACTCCGGGCTGAAGCAGGGCGGCGCCACCTACGAACGCACGTTCGAGACGCCGGGCGTTCACAACTACTTCTGCAAGCCCCACGAGAGCCTCGGAATGGTCGGCATCGTGGTGGTCGGGAGCCCGCAGGGTGGTCCCGGCACGACGAAGCCGACCGAGGTGTCGGGGACGGCCGCGAGCCACCTCACCATGCAACTGGAGAACGCCGGGCTCCTGCAGGGCAGCGGGGGCGGCGACGGCGGGGGCCAGCAGTACGGCTGGCAGCAGGCCACCAACGACTCCTACTGGTACTCGCTGTACAACATGTCGACCAACATCGCCATGAGCGGGAACGGGGTGCTGTTCCCGCACAACGAACAGCAGCGGAAGGCGCTCCAAAAGCGGCTCCCGGCCATCCTGAAGGCGGCGGGCGCGAAGAAGCCGCCGGTGAAGAATCCCAACCTGAACATGGCGCCGTTCACCGAGGGGGATCCACACTTCACCCAGAAGCCCGTGCTTTCGGGGCCCGACGGCCGCCCGGACGCCTCGACGCTGACGTGGGATCTGAGCGAGTCCTCGAAGGTCGTCTCGCCGTCGTCGGTTGCGTGGACGCACCTCAAGGGCGTCACCTGGGCGAAGAACTTCCAGGCCCACCGCGATATCCTGCCCGGGTCGATGAAGCCGCTGGTCCGGGCGCAGGTGCTGACGACGCTGGCACAGATCGGCATCAAGGCGACGCTCGTCGCCGGCGGTCCGGAAGGCAACGGTGTACTCACGAAGGGTGACTCCCTGCGGCTCGTCTCCGGCTTCAAGCCCGGCGCGGGCACGGTGACCGACGACACCACCCGCATCGAGCACCAGACCTCGATGCTGTGGTTCCTCGCGAACCTGCACAGCCTCGCGGCCAACGGCTGGTTCGGCTACGTCAATCCGGAGCCGCTCATCCCGGTACAGAACATCCGCAAACTCACGGCGGGGATGCTCAAGACGACCGCGAACGCCTTCTCGCCGGAGCAGGCCGCGACGGCGGGCAGCCCGCGCGACCTCGGGCTCCTCCTGGGTGGCGTCGGCTGGGTCGGCTCGCAGGTCGGCGGCGAACTCGCCGCGAGCGCGGCCGCCTACGCGAACGGTATCGCGGGCCAGCTGCAGGCCAGTATCGCGTCCAGCGGTGAGGTCGACGCCAGAATCGACAACCAGGCCGCGGCACAGGGTGCCGTGGGTCAGGGACTCGCCTGGGCCTCGCAGCTCGACGGCGTCGACCACCTTGAGGCCGCGCGCGACGTGCTGGGCTACATGCGCGACGATCTGTACGACTCGGACCTGGGGCTCTACCGGGCCAGTGCCGGCGCGACCCAGACCTACACCGCCCGTGACGTGGGCGACATCACGGGCGGGGTGAACGCCGCGAACGCGGTCCTCGAGATGGGTAGCGTCAAGGACCAGTACGCGCGGTTCTTCAACCAGTGCGTGAACCGGGGGCGCCTCCAGCGGGCTGAGCGTCCGCCCTCGCGGAACCAGGACGCAGCGCACACGCTTCCGCTCCCGCCGAACGCCGGCGGCGAGTTCGGACAGGCCGCCGTCTACAACGGCGCGGTCGCGTACGACGCCGACCGCGACCAGTGGTCCGTGACCGACGACCGCTTCTACACCGCCGAGGCGCTCTACCTTGCCAACCAGGAGATCTGGCTCTCGAACTGGGGCGGCGACTTCTACACCGGGAGCGGAGTCCCGGGGCAGACAGACGAGCCGCCGAACTGACACGTAGCGAGCGGACGCCCACCGCTTCAGGGGTGGGGAGAAGTCAACGCCGGACTGCCGACCGCTCGAGACACGAGCGCCGTGATTTCCGCCGTTTCTGTGCGACCGTCACCTCTGAGCGAGTGTGTGCTGGAACCGCACACGAAATTCAGTTACTTATAGTAACCGCAGTGAAGCACGAGCGTGAGCACGGTGATCGCTCCCTGCCTCGGCAATGAGCCCTGGCGGCGCGACGTCAGCGGAGGCGCGACCCGATGACGGCGGACTGGCCGACCACCGGCCGGACCGGCGTCGCCGAACGCGTCTCGAATCTGCAGGCTGCTCTCGCCGATCTCGTCGGCCAGGAGCTGTCGCTCTCGAACGGCTACGTCGCGGCGCTGTTGAACGGGTGCCTGTTTGCACCCTCGCTGTTGACCTTCTGGTTCGTCAACGGCGTCATCGACTTCTCGACGGCGGTGCTCATCGGCTCCGTCGTCTCTCCGGCCGGATTGCAGCTCCGGCTGTACGCGTATCTCCTGCTGGTCCCGGTCTTCTTCCTGCTCCGCGTGACGCTTCACCTCGTTCATCCGACACACCGGCGGCAGGTCCTCTCCGGATCCTGTCCCCGGACGGAGGTGCTGAGCCTGGACTGGTTCAGCGTGGGGATTCTGGCGACTGGCCTCCCCATCGCGCTCCAGGATCTCGGCCCCTGGCTCGGCACGAACGCGGTGTTGCTGTTCGGTGTGCTGGTGGTTCCCTCGGCAACCTCGGGCCGGACCGCGGCGGCGAGCAAGTTCGTCGCTGTCGTCGTCGGGCCCCTGCTCTTCCTCTATGCGACGTACGGCGCGGCGGTCGCGTTCCTGCCGGCCCCGGCGACGACGCTCGGGCCGCTCGCGACGCTCACGCTCTCGGACGCGACGACGACGATTCTGCTGCGAACGGCGAACAGTTTCCTGCTCGGCCCGGTGTTCGTCGCGGGGTTCGGCGTGGCGATGAACCACGTCCTGACCCATCCCGAGGTCCGGAGCATCCCTCTGCTGCGGCGGACGCTCCCGCGGCGCGATCCCGACCGTGTCGTCGTGACGAGCGCGGCGCTCGGCACGCTCTTCTATCTGTGCGTGGTCCTGGCGTTCACGGGCGAACTGGTCGTCTTCCCGTGATACTCGTGTGCTCTCGGCACGCACGGCCGCCGAACGGTATTTCGGGGCCAGGGCCTCGTCTCTGGTGGATGTTCCCGTCCGCAGGTGACGAACTCGCGGTCAAGCCCGCGGGCCTGGCTATCGCCGCCGCGGGGTTCGTCCTCACCCGGGCGCTCCTCGCCAACGGGGTCGTCGGCAGCAGTTCGCCGGCGGTGGTCGTCCTCCCGCTGGCCGTCGGTCTGGGCACCGTCGTCTACGGGGTCAGCCTCTCGATGAGTACGCACGGGCGGGGGTACGCGCGGACGGTCGCGGGCTGGTATCTCCTCGGGACGGTCGGTATGGCGGCCATCGTCGCCGTCGGTGGCGGCGTGCTCGGGCCGGGGACGCTCTCGGGGCTCGTCACGGACGGAGCCGTGCTCAGTGCGGCGGTCGGCGGTGGCGGCGCCGGCATCCTCCTGGGAGTCCGTACCGGCCGGAGCCAGCGACAGCGCCGATACCTCGACCACCAGGCCGACCAGGTGACGCTCCTGCATCGGATGCTCCGCCACGAGGTGCTCAACGGACTGACGGCCATCCGCGGGCACGCCGGGCTCCTGGCCGAGCGTGCCGAGGCCGACCGCAGTCTGACGGCAGTCGAGAGCAACGCCGACCGGATCCAGCAGACCGTGGAGGACGTCGGCTTCCTCGTTCGGACCGTCGACGACGCCGTCGCGGCGCTCGGTGCGGTCGACCTCGCGGACGTGGTTCGGCGCTGTCGGGAGCGGCTCCCGGCCGACGGGGGACGGGTCGTCGTCGACGCCGTTCCGTCGGCCGTGGTCCGGGGCGACGACCACCTCGACACCGTCGTCGCCGAACTCGTCACGATGGCGCGCGACCGGACCGACGGGGACGTGACGCTCGACGTGGTTCCGGACGGCGAGACGGTCCGGCTCACCGTCGCCGCCCCGGGCGACTGGCTCACCGACGTGGAACGGACCGTCCTCCTGGCGGGGCCGCCCGAATACGACCGGCCCGACGTCGGCTACGGCGTCGCCATCGTCCGGCTCCTCGTGACCCGGTACGGCGGCCGCCTCCGCGTCTCGACCGACGACGCCGAGACGGCAGTCACGGCGGAACTCCTGCGCACGACCGAGGACCCGCCACCGGGGGAAACTCCCGGCGTGGCCGCGGCCGACTTGCGTGACGCGGCCGTCGCCGGTCTCGCCGCCGGGGCCGTGATGGGGGGGCTGTTGCAGGCGTTCACGGGTCGGATCGCCGTCATCGGCTCGCTGTACGGCGTACACTCGCTTCCCGTCGGCTGGGTCGCACACCTGTTCCACAGCGTGCTGTTCGCCACCGTCGCCGTCGCCGTGTTGCGGCGCACGGGACTCGGCGAGGTCGTCACGGCCCCCCACGAGTTGCTCGCGGCGGGCGCCGGATACGGGGTGGTTCTCTGGGCCGTCGGCGCCAGCATCGCCATGCCGGCGTGGCTCAACGCGGTCGGCGTTGCCGTCGCCGTGCCGAACCTCCAGGTGACCTCGCTCCTCATCCACCTGGCCTGGGGCGGCACGCTCGGCGTGCTGTTCTGGCTGCTACCGCTCGATCCGAGCACCTGAGCGCGCGAACCGGTCCATCGTTGGGTCGGGGTCGGGTCGTGTGGCCGACGATGGTCCGCTGCAGTCGGGCGCGGCGTGGCTCACACAGATTCGGGGCGGAAGCCCACGATTTCAGTCGTGGGTAGCTTACTCGAACTGCTCCGCCGGTCGGAGGCCGCCTCGCTGGAGGCGCGACGAGAGTGCCACTGCTCCGACTCCTGCAATGGTGAAGGCCGCTCCGTACTCGAACGGAACCACGCCCTCCTGCCCCCAGATCCAGGCGTTCCCGTAGAGCGTCCGGACGACATCAGCGATGGGGCCCCGTGGAATCTGTTCGCCGTCGTTCAACAGGAGGACGACGAGAAGAGCGGCGAGGAACACGACCCACGGCCAGACGAGCGACGCGAAGGTGAACGTGGGCCGGTCCAGCGACAACCACTCGAGCAAGACGACCACAGCGGCGCCGTAGCCGACCGCGAGCGTCCCCAGGAACGCCCGATAACTGAGCGACGCGACGATGAGATCACCCGCGAGAGCGATTGGAAGCGCGGGGACGACCATCCCGACGGTGATGATGACGACGGCCTTCCGGAACGTCTCGTCCCCGGTCACCATACACACTCGACGACGCGACGGCCACGACAAAAAATAGCCCGGAGAGACAAATCTACATTTCAGCGACGGCGCAGGTTGACCGACCCAGAGTCGTCCCCGGGTGTATCACAACGGTAAGTATATTCTATTATACAGCATATTTCTGTATTTGAATCGAAATAATTAGATAAAAGCATAAAAAGATTTGTAAAAATAAGAATTATAAGGAAATTTGAGAATTATGCGAGATAGAACTGCGCTTCCGGGGGCGTGTGTGGATGTCACACGCCCGTGAAGGTTACTTATAGTAACCGACCGAATCACCATGTATGTCACAGCGAGACAGACCCGACCCCACGACCGACGGCTGCACGACGACGGACTCGTTCGACGACCACGGCATCCACGACGGCGCGGACCTGCTCACCGCGACGTACTACCGGCTCGCGGCCGCCGACACCGAGTTCGAGCCGACGGCGTCGTTCTTCGACCGGCTGGAGTCCGCGTTCGTCTGGGCGTATCTCGGGGCCGTCGACGGGACCGACGTCCCCGACCACGTGATGGCCGCCGTCGAGGACGCACGAGAACAGACCCGCGCCGAGTTCGCGGAGCGGCCCGAGGCAGACCTCCGGACGGACGTGATCCCGGCCTTCTACCGGCGCATCGCGGGCTTTCACTGTGCGTACCGCGACTGATAGGAGTGACCGATGCGGAGGATGTATGCAGCAACGTCGCTTCGACCGTCACCTCCAACTACTCCATCAGCTTCTGATATGCAGTGTTGAACGCAAGACAGCGACATAACCAGAAGTATGATATTGTCTAAGTGCGGATGATTCGGTTGCAGTGGATTTGCGAAGTGAACAAAACATCAGTTTCACAAGATACCGCACGAAGAACTGATTTTGGACTCGCTTTGCACCATGTCTGTGATGCTCGGTACGATTATCGTTCAGACTGCAACCCAGACCCCTATCCCGACGCCAACGCCCCTAAATACACCGGAAACGGGCTACGGATTAGCGGCATTCTGGCTGGGTCTCTTTTTTATTGGTGCTGCAGTCGTGATCGGGATTGCATTTATCGTGGGTGGATGGGCGACAATCCGAGGGAGTATCTTCACGATAGATCTGACGCACCGACAGCGGATCCTGTTCGCGATCGCAGTCATCAGCCTCCCCATAGGGGTCCTTAGTTACTTTTTGGGTGCCGGTGATATTAGTGTCGCAACAGTCCTTCTCGGGGGGATTGCGTTGGTGGCCGGGACACTCTGGGCAGTACTCACGGCATTCAAAGATCGGCTCGGATTCTGAGAATGTCCCACCAAGAGCACTGCGACAGGAGCGTCCCCTCGCTAGTTGGCCGTTTTCGCGGCACTGCTGGATTGGGATAGAACCGCCGGATTATCCCACATGTCAGCTCTTCTGTTCGACTTGCGCTGTGCATCTCGCACGCTGTTTATGTCAACCAGTATATGATACAGGTTGAATGGATGAGTTCCTTTGCGAATCTCTCTGATACGGATTGCGCTAACTGTTTACCGTCACAACCGCCCGACAGCGGCCGGTCGATGCGGAAATGACTTAGCGCAATCCGTATGAGCCGGTCGTCTCCCCGTTTCGAGGGATGTCGACCAGTCGCCCGATGCCCGCCGTCGCTGCCGGGAACGCGGTTCGCACGCGCGACGTATCCTTATCAGGCCGGCCGTCGGGATGAGTCCCATGAGCACGTTCGTCGTCATCGGCGGTGACGCCGCCGGGATGTCGGCCGCGAGCAAGGCAAAGCGCGACGACCCCGACCTGGACGTGGTCGTCTTCGAGAAGGGCGAGTGGGTCTCGTACGGGGCCTGCGGGCTTCCCTACTACATCAAGGGGGAGATCCAGTCGCTCGACAGTCTCGTCTCGGTGACGCCCGAGGAGTTCCGCGAGGAGCGCGACATCGACCTCCGGACGGGCCACGAGGTCGTCGCCGTCGACCCCGAGGACCAGATTGTCACGGCCCGGAGCGAGGGGAGCGAGGTCGTCCAGCCCTACGACCACCTCCTGTTCGCGACCGGCGCGGCCGCCGTCACGCCGCCCATCGACGGCCTCGACCGCGAGGGCGTCTACACGCTGGGGTCGATGTCCGACGGGAAAGAACTCCGGGAGTACGTCGCCCGGGCCCGCTCGGAGGACGACCTCCAGCAGCCCGACCGCGGGCCGGCCTGCCAGTTCCTGGAGACCTGCAGCGGGGCGGTCGGCGTCGTCGGCGGGGGATACATCGGCGTGGAGATGGCCGAGGCGCTGGCGGCCAACGACTTCGAGGTCCACCTGTTCCAGCGCGGCGACCGCATCCTCAAACAGTTCAGCGAGGCGACGAGCGAGGCCGTTCTGGAGCACCTCCGCGACCAGCGGGTCGCCGTCCACCTCGGCGCCTCCGTCGAGGAACTGGCCGGCGGCGACCGCGTCGAGGCCGTCGTGACCGACGAGGGCCGCGTCCCGGTGGAGATGGTGCTCGTGGGGACCGGCGTCGACCCGCGAACCGACCTGGCCGAGGCCGCCGGCGTCGAACTCGGCGAGACGGGCGCCATCGCGGCCGACGCCTACCGGGAGACCAACCTGCCGGACGTGTACGCCGCGGGCGACTGCGCCGAGGCGACCCACGTCGTCACCGGCGACCCGGCGTACGTGCCGCTGGCGCTGACGGCAAACCGCCACGGCAGAGCCATCGGACAGACGGTTGCCGGGACCCCGACCGAAGGGGGCGGCGTCGCCGGGACGGCCGCGATCAAGGCGTTCGAGGTGGAGGCCGCGCGGACCGGCGTCCTCGACCACGACCGGCTCCGCGAGGCGGGGTTCGACCCGCTCACCGACACCATCACGGCGAAATCGCGGGCAGGGTACTACCCGGAAGGCGGGACCGTGCAGGTGACGCTCACCGTCGACCGGCCCTCGGGCCGGGTGCTCGGCGGCAGTCTCGTCTCGGAGTACGGCGAGGGCGCGGTCCACCGGAGCCACGCGCTGGTCGGCGCGGTCACCGAGGGCGTGACCGTCGACGAACTGTCGAACTACGACCTCGCGTACGCGCCGCCGTTCAACACTACCTGGGACCCCGTGCTCACCGCGGCAAAGGTCGTTGGCGGCCAGCGGTAGGCCACGGGAGCGCGCTGGCGCTGGTGCTGGCGGGCGCGCTCGGCGCCGCGTCGTGAGGCGGACAGCGGTGGCTCACGGGACGCGGTCTCCCCCGACAGCGAGTGGGCCGATCGGTTCGCCGGGCGACGCGATGCGGACCTGTCGCCCGTCGGCCGCCACGCCGGGCGTGTCGCTGGTTCCTCGCCGTCGGGCGTGTCGCTGGTCCCTCGCCGTCGTGGGAACGAGTCGCAACCTTATTTTAATCGCCCGACAGTAACAAGACAGGCATGGCAATCGACCCCGCCGACGAGGGTGCATCCGTGGACGCGCTGGGGCACGCACATCCAGATGCCGCGGAGTACGCCTCGCTGGCAGCGAATCTTCGGGACCGCGTGTCGGGCGACGTGCAGTTCGACGAGTACGCGCAGGTGCTCTATGCGACCGACGGGAGCATCTACCAGGCGCGTCCCGCGGGTGTCGTCTTTCCGACCGACGTCGCGGACGTACAGGCCGCCGTCGAGACCGCCCGCGAGCACGACGTTCCGGTGATGCCACGCGGGACGGGTTCGTCGCTCGCCGGGCAGGCAGTCGGCCCCGGCTGCGTCGTCCTCGATATGACCCGGCACATGGACGACGTCCTCGAGGTCGACCCCGAGGCCCAGGAGGCAACTATCCGCCCCGGCGTCGTGCAGGACCACCTCGACGCGCAACTCGCCGAGTACGGGCTGAAGTTCGCCCCGGACCCGGCCTCCTCGAACCGGGCGACGGTGGGCGGCGGCATCGGGAACAACTCCACCGGCGCCCACTCGGTCCGGTACGGCATCACCGACGCCTACACGGAGGAGGTGAAGGCGGTCCTCGCCGACGGCTCCGTGCTCCACGCGCGAGAGGTCGTCCTCGACAGCGACGAGTACGAGGAGATCGTCGCGAAGGACGACCGCGAGGCCCACATCTACGAGACGGTCCGCTCGCTGGTCGAGGCCCACGAGGACGAGATCGAGGCGCGGTATCCAGACCTGAAGCGCCGGGTGACGGGCTACAACCTCGACCGCGTCATCTACGAGAACGACGACGGCGAGGAGGTCATCAACCTCGCGAAACTGTTCGTCGGGAGCGAGGGGACGCTGGGCGTCATCGTCGAGGCGACCATCTCGCTGGTCACGGTCCCCGAGGAGACGGCGCTGGCGCTGTACTGCTTCGAGACGCTCGACGCCGCGCTCCGGG
>JBDGSA010000130.1:0-25024 GCA_042217755.1 Haloglomus sp.
GCATCATGGAGGCCGGCGCGCTGGGCGCCGAGATCGTCCTGAGCGGGAAGGTCACGGGCGCTCGCTCGCGCGTGGAGAAGTTCAACCGCGGCTACATCAAGCACAACGGCGAACCCGCAGAGACCGTCGTCGACGAGGGTCAGGGGGTCGCTGTGATGAAGCTCGGCACCATCGGCGTGAACGTCAAGATCATTCCGCCGGATGCGGAGCTCCCCGACGACTTCGAGGTCTACGAGGACGTCGAAGTCGAGGACTACATCGAGGAGACCGAAGAGAGCGTCGAGGAACTTCTCGAGGGCGAGCCCGAGTCCGCCGACAAGGCGGGAACGGCCGGCGAGCCCGGCGACGAGACCGAGGACTTCGCCGAGACCGCCGAGGGCGAGGCACCCGAGGTCGAAGAGGAGGTCCTCGAAGCGGACGAGGCCGCCGAGGAGGAGTTCCTCGAGGAGGACGAAGAGCCCTCTCCGGCAGTCGAGCCCGACGAGGCGATCGAGGAGGACCTCGAGAACCTCGAGGAATCCGTCGAGGAGGAGGCAGACGAGCTGATGGAGCAGATGCCCGACGAGGCCGACGAGGGCGCACAGGCCCCGACCGGCGAGGATGCAGACGACGCCGAGGAGGGTGACGAGGAATGACGGTCCTGCACGTCGAGGAGATCCGCGACATGACGCCCGCCGAGCGGGAGGCCGAACTCGAGGAACTCGAGACGGAGCTCCTCAACGCGCGGGCGGTGCAGGCCGCCGGTGGCGCCCCGGACAACCCCGGGCGGATTCCGGAGCTCCGGAAGGCCATCGCGCGCATCAAGACCGTCCAGAACGAGAACGAGGAGGCAGACGAGTGACGATGCCGACCCCCGAGACGCTGCCGCGCCACGAACTCGTCGGGCTGTGGGTCCGCGTCGCCGATGCCACCCACGACGGGTACGTCGGCATCGCGGGCCGCGTGGTCGACGAGACCCAGCAGACGCTGGCAGTGGCGGCGGCAGAATCGGGGGGCGGCGTGCGGCAGGTCCCGAAGGCGGCGGCGACGTTCGAGTTCCGCTTGCCGCGCGAGGCCGCGGGCACGGATGCGACCGTGCGCGTGAGCCCAGCGAACGCGGGTGATGACGCCCCGGCGGCGACGCAGGGGGCCGAGGACGCGTTCGCGTACGTGACCGTGGCGGGCGAGCGACTCGTCGCCCGGCCGGCCCGACGGACCGAACACAGAGGTGATTCGATATGGCGCTAGGACTGAACGCAACCGAACCAGAGGCGGCCTGTTCCGACCCCAACTGCCCGTTCCACGGGGAACTCTCCGTGCGGGGCGGGGTCATCGAGGGACAGGTCGCTTCGACAGACATGGACAAGACCGTCGTCGTCGAGCGGGAGTACGACGTGCAGGTCCCGAAGTACGACCGGCTGATGAAGCGCCGGTCGCGGGTCTCTGCTCACCACCCGCCGTGCCTCGAGCTCGAGGTCGGCGACACGGTTCGTATCGCCGAGACGCGACCGCTCTCGAAGACGAAGAGCCACGTCGTGATCGACCGCAAGAACGAGAACGAGGAGGGTGGTGCCTGATGGAGGCCCTGAAGGCAGACGTCACGCAGGGCCTGGAGAAGGGCTCGCTCATCACGTGCGCCGACAACACCGGCGCCCGCGAGCTGAAGGTCGTCAGCGTGTCGGGCTACTCCGGCACGAAGAACCGGCACCCGAAAGCCGGTCTGGGTGACAAGGTGACCGTCTCGGTCACCAAGGGCACCCCCGAGATGCGACGCCAGGTGTTGCCCGCGGTCATCATCCGGCAGCGAAAGCCCATCCGCCGTCCCGACGGGACGCGGGTGAAGTTCGAGGACAACGCGGCGGTCGTCGTCGACGAAAACGAGGACCCCCGCGGCACCGAACTGAAGGGTCCCATCGCCCGCGAGGTGGCCGAGCGGTTCGGCTCCATCGCGTCCACCGCGACGATGATAGTATGAGCAAGCAACCATCCAAAGAGCGAACACGACAGCGTCGTGCGCCGCTCCACGAGAAACAGAAGCAGGTCCGCGCTCACCTCTCGGAGGACCTCCGGGAGGAGTACGGCCAGCGGTCCGTCCGCGTCAACGTGGGCGACACCGTCGAGGTCCAGCGCGGCGACTTCGCCGGCGAGACCGGCGAGGTCGTCGACGTCGACCTCCGAGAGGCGACCGTCAACGTCGAGGAGGTGACCGTCGAGAAGGCCGACGGGGAGGAGGTTCCCCGCGCCCTCGACGCCTCGAACCTCGTCGTGACGGCCCTGGACCTCGAGGACGACCTGCGCGAGGAGCGGCTGAACCAGAACGAGGAGGATACCGAATGACGCGACACCAGAAGCGACTCTCCGTCCCGAAGTCGTGGCCCGTCGAGCGCAAGACCGCGACCTACACAGTCAAGGCCGACGCCGGCCCGCACGGCGAGAGCGGGGTTCCCCTGCTCATCGTCCTGCGCGACGTGCTCGGCTACGCCGACTCCCGGAAGGAGGCCCGCTACGCGCTCGAACAGGACAACGTCCTCGTCAACGGCGCCCCCGCCAGCGACGAGGAGCGGCCGATCGGCATGTTCGACATCGTCGAGTTCACCGAGCGCGACGAGCACTACCGCGTCTTCCCCGACGAGGGCGGTCGGCTCGCGCTGACCGCGATCGACGCCGCGAGTGCGGACTCGCGGCTGGGCAAGGTCGTCGACAAGACCGTCGAGCCCGGCGGCGAGGTGCAACTCACGCTGCACGACGGTGCCACGCTCCGTGTCGACGACGAGACCATCTCGCCGAACGACTCCGTCGTCGTCTCGAACGACGACAAGTCGGTCGTGGCGCACTTCCCCTACGAGGAGGGAGCGCTCGTCACCGCGGTTCGTGGCAGTCACGCGGGCGAGATTGGCCGAATTGACGAGATCCAGACCACGCCGGGATCCTCGGAAAACAACGTTCTCATCGAGAGCGACGACGGCCGCCTCGAAACGGTCGAGGACTACGTCGTCGTCATCGACGAGAACTTCACCGAGGAGGCGACCGCGGCCGCGGACGGCGACGATGCCGACGACGTCGATACCGAGAACGATATCGACGGCGGCGACGACGAACTCGACGAGACCGACGACGTAGAGGAGGTGAGCGACGATGAGCAGTGACGCGGCGGGCGAGTTTCACGAGATGCGCCGCCCGCAGATCGAGAAGGTCGTCGTCCACATGGGTGTCGGCGAGGGCGGGCGCGAGCTCGCCAACGCCGAGGAGATCCTGGCGGAGATCGCGGGCCAGGAGCCCGTCCGGACGACCGCGAAAAGTACCATCGGCGAGTTCGGCGTCCGAGAGGGCGATCCGATCGGCGCGAAGGTGACCCTGCGCGACGAGATGGCTCGCGAGTTCCTCGAGACGGCGTTGCCGCTCGTCGAACTCTCCGAGAGCCAGTTCGACGAGTACGGCAACTTCTCCTTCGGCGTCGAGGAGCACACCGACTTCCCGAGCCAGGAGTACGACCCGAACATCGGCATCTACGGGCTGGACGTGACGGTGAATCTCGTCCGCCCGGGGTATCGGGTCCGCAAGCGCGACAAGGCAGCGAGCGACATCCCGCCGCGCCACCGCCTCGACGCGGCGGACGCGGTGGCGTTCATCGAGCACGAGTTCGACGCGGAGGTCAACGAATGAGCGAGAGCGAAGCCGAGGCAGAGACCGAGGAGACCGAGCAGCCCACCGGCGAGAACGCCGCGAAGCGCACCGGCGCGCTCCACTCGTGTCAGCGATGTGGACGCGAGCAGGGCCTTGTCGGCAAGTACGACATCTGGCTCTGCCGGCAGTGCTTCCGCGAGATCGCTCGCGGGATGGGATTCGAGAAGTACAGCTAACCATGGCAGGAAACGATCCACTGGCCGCCGCGCTCTCGGGCATCGACAACGCCGAGCGCGTCGGCCATCTGACACACGAGGTCGAGCCCGCCTCGAACGAGATCGGCTCCGTACTCGAGGTCTTCTACGACCGCGGGTACGTCGACGGCTTCCAGTACGTCGACGACGGGAAGGCCGGGAAGTTCGAGGTCGAACTGAAGGGAGCCATCAACCAGTGTGGCGCGGTGAAGCCACGCTACTCCGCGGGCGCCGACGAGTTCGAGCGCTGGGAGAAGCGGTTCCTCCCAGCCCGTGACTACGGCGCCCTCGTCGTCACCACCTCGCAGGGCGTCATGTCCCACTACGAGGCCCGCGAGGCCGGGGTTGGTGGCCAGGTTATCGCCTACGTATACTGACAATGACACGCATCGAAATCGACGTACCCGAGGACGTGACCGCCTCGATGGACCACCTCGACCTGACGGTCGAGGGGCCCAACGGGAGCGTGACGCGCAAGCTCTGGTACCCGGACATCGACGTCGCCGTCGAGGGCAGCTCGGAGTCGGCGGATGCCGACGAGAATGGCAGGGTCGTCGTCACCTCCGAGGCGGAGGATGCCGAGACCGACGCCACCCTGGGCACGTTCGAGTCCCACGTACAGAACATGCTCCACGGGGTGACCGAGGGCTGGGAGTACGAGATGGAGGTCTTCTACTCTCACTTCCCCATGCAGGTGAAGGTCGAGGGCGACGAGGTCGTCATCTCGAACTTCCTCGGCGAGAAGGCACCCCGCCGGACCCCCATCCGTGGCGACACGGAGGTCCAGGTCGACGGCGAGGAGGTACTGCTCCGCGGGTCTGACATCGAGGCGGTCGGCCAGACGGCCGCCGACATCGAGCAGTTGACTCGCGTGAACGACAAGGACAACCGCGTCTTCCAGGACGGGGTCTACATCACCAGCAAGCCGTCGCGAGGTGACGCCTGATGGCAGACGACAAGGAGGGTCGCGAGGATCAGGCGCGCGACCAGGAGAACGAGCAAATCCGTGAGGAGACCGAAGAGGAACTCGAACGGATGGACGAAGAAGAGCCCGAGGACGACGAGGAGGCGTTCCAGTTCGGCGACGAGGCCGAGGAGGAGGAGACTACCAAAGTTTCCGAGGAATCCGCGGCAGAATCGGCAGATGGAAACGATTCGGAGGAAACCGAGGCTGTTTCCGAGGAATCCGCCGACGAGACCGAGGACGAAGAGTCCGAGGACGTCGAAGCGGACGTCGAAGCCGAGGACGAAGTCGACGACGAAGAGGCGTACACCGATCTGACCGACATCAGCGGCGTCGGGAACGCGAAGGCCGCGGCCCTCGAGGGTGCGGGGTACGAGACGGTCGACGACGTCCGTCGGGCCTCCCAGTCTGACCTCGCGGCGGTCGAGAGCATCGGCAACGCGCTCGCCGCCCGGATCAAGGCCGACGTCGGTGGCCTCGAGGTCACAGAGGAGACCGAGGCCGAGGTCGAGGGCGAGGAGGCACCCGAGGAGGCCGAGGAGGTCGAGACGGAACTCCGCCCCCGCGGCCACGCCGACAAGACGCCCGAGTTGACAGAGGAAGAAGAGCGGCTGCTGGCCCAGCGCAAGCGCGTCGGCAAGCCGCAGTTCTACCGGCAGGACTACCACAAGAAAAAGCGAACGCCCACGTCCTGGCGCCGCCCGCGTGGCGGGCTGTCGAAGCAGCGCAGGGGCATCAAGGGCAAGGGCGACACAGTCCAGGCCGGCTTCCGGACGCCGAAGGCCGTCCGCGGCAAGCACCCTTCGGGCTTCGAGGAGATCCGCGTGATGAACGTGGACGACCTCGAGGGCGTCGACGAGGACCGCGAGGCCGTCCGGATCGGCTCCTCGGTCGGCGATCGCAAGCGCGAGCGGATCGAAGAGGAGGCCGAGGAACGCGGTATCCGCGTCCTCAATCCGACCTACGTCGAAGTGGAGGTCGAACAATAACGATGACTGATCTGAAAGCACAGAGACGACTGGCCGCCGACGTCCTCGACGTCGGCAAGAACCGTGTGAAGCTCGATCCCGACCGTCAGGGCGACATCGCGGACGCCATCACGCGCGACGACGTTCGCGAACTCATCGACGAGGGCGCCATCCGCGTCGAGCCCAAGCAGGGCAACAGCCGTGGTCGGGCCCGCGAGCGCGCGAAAAAGCGCGCGTACGGGCATCGCAAGGGCCAGGGCTCCCGCAAGGGCAAGTCCGGCGGTCGCAAGGACGAGACCGAAGAGTGGCGGTCGAAGATCCGGGCCCAGCGGCGCCGGCTCCGGAAGTACCGCCAGAACGACGAACTGACCCCCGCCGAGTACCGCCAGCTCTACAAGATGGCGGGCGGCGGCGAATTCGACTCGGTCGCGGACGTAGAGCGACACGTCCGGGCCAACTACGACGTTGGAGGTGACGACTGATGGCGACAGGACCACGATACAAGGTGCCGATGCGGCGTCGGCGCGAATCCAGGACGAACTACCACCAGCGGTTGCGCCTGCTGAAATCCGGCAAGCCCCGCCTGGTCGCTCGAAAGAGCAACCGGCACACCAGGGCGCAGCTGGTCGTGCGTGGTACACAGGGAGACGAGACGGTCGCGTCGGCGACCTCGAACGATCTGCAGGACTACGGCTGGGAGGCGCCGACGGGCAACCTCCCGGCAGCGTACCTGACTGGTCTGCTGGCCGGCAAGCGCGCCATCGAGGCCGGACTCGAGGAGGCCGTCCTCGATATCGGCCTCAACACGGCGACGCCCGGCAACAAGGCATTCGCCGTCCAAGAGGGCGCCATCGACGCCGGACTCGAGGTGCCCCACAGCGACGACGTCTTCGCCGAGTGGCCCCGCACGCGCGGGGAGCACATCGCGGAGTACGCCGAGATGCGCGACGAGCCGCTCTACAGCGGCGACTTCGATGCGACCGAACTGCCGGACCACTTCGATACGGTCCGCGAGACAATCATGGAGGACATCAATGAGTAACGGCTGGGAACCCCAGACACGACTGGGCCGGAAGGTGGCCGACGGCGAGATCAGCGATATGAAGACCGCCCTCGAGTCCGGGCTCCCGCTGAAGGAGCCCGAGATCGTCGATCAGCTCCTGCCGGGGCTGGAAGACGAGGTGCTGGACATCAACATGGTCCAGCGGATGACCGACTCCGGGCGCCGGGTGAAGTTCCGGTGCGTGGTGGCGGTCGGCAACCGTGACGGCTACGTCGGCTACGCCGAGGGCCGTGACGACCAGGTCGGCGGTGCCATCCAGAAGGCCATCGGTATCGCGAAGCTGAACATGATCAAGGTCGAGCGGGGCGCCGGGTCCTGGGAGGACCGCTCGGACCGGCCCCACTCGCTGGCCCGCAGGACCGAGGGCAAGGCGGGCTCCGTGACGGTGGAGCTCATTCCGGCCCCCGAAGGGCTCGGACTGGCGGCGAGCGAGACCGTCCGGAACGTGCTCGAGCTCGCCGGCATAGAGAACGCCTGGACGAAGAGCCACGGCAACACCCGGACGACGCTGAACCTCGCGAAGGGGACGTTCCGCGCGCTCGAGAACGCCGCGATGGCCCGTGGTCCCCGAGCGCTCCGTGCCGAGTCCGCTTCCGGGGAGGTGAGCGACTGATGCGCGCGCTCGTTCAGCTCCGCGGCGAGGTCAACCAGGGCCAGGACGTGCGCGACACGCTGGGGATGCTCAACCTTCACCGTGTCAACCACGCCACGCTCGTCCCCGAGACGGACACCTACGACGGGATGGTGACCAAGGTCAACGACTGGGTGGCCCACGGTGAGCCCTCGACCGAGACGGTCGAGGCGCTCATCCGTCGTCGCGCCGAGCCCGCCGAGGGCGACGCCGACATCGACGACGAGTGGGTCGCCGAGCACACGGACTACAGTGACGTTGCGTCGCTGGCCGAGGCGCTCCTCGCCGAGGAGACGAAGCTCCAGGACGAGGGCCTCTCGCCGACGCTGCGGCTCCACCCGCCGCGTGGCGGCCACGACGGCATCAAACACCCCATCAAGGAAGGTGGGGCCCTCGGCAGGCAGTCGACCGAGGAGATCGACGCACTGCTGGAGGCGATGCGATAATGTCGAACAAGAAACGACGACAGCGCGGCACTCGCACGCACGGCGGTGGCTCGCACAAGAAGCGACGGGGCGCCGGCAACCGTGGCGGTCGCGGCCGCGCGGGCCGTGAGGACCACGAGGAGTTCCTCTATCCCCCGCTCGGCAAGTCCGGCTTCAAGCGCCCCCAGAAGATACAGGAGCAGATCGAGACGATCAACCTCCGCGAACTCGACGAGGACGCGGTCGTTCTGGCCGCCGAGGGCGTCGCAGAGGAGACCGACGACGGCTACGAGGTCGACGTCCGCGACGTCGTCGAGGACGGCCACGAGGTGGATGCCGTGAAGGTCCTGGCAGCGGGCCAGGTCCATGAATCGCTGGTCGTCCACGCCGACGCGTTCTCCGACGAGGCCCGAGAGGCCATCGAGGCCGCGGGCGGCGAGGCGGTCCTCACCGAGCGCGGCGAGGAGCGGGCCGCCGAGGCCGAAGACGGGGACGAGGAGGCCGAAGGAGATACAACAGACGAGACCAACGAGGATTAACGAATGAGCTGGAAGGAGACCGCCGAACCAGTACTCACGCGGATGCCCGGCGTCGAGCGGCCGGAGGGCCACGTGCCCTTCCGCCGGAAGCTCGGCTGGACTGCGGGCGTCCTCGTGCTGTACTTCTTCCTCACGAACGTGTTCATCTACGGACTCGCGAGTGGGGGCGGCAACGACGCGTTCGGGCAGTTCCGGACCATCCTCGCGGGTGGTCAGGGGACCGTGCTGCAACTGGGCATCGGGCCCATCGTCACCGCGTCCATCGTGCTGCAGTTGCTCGGCGGCGCCGACCTGCTCGGGCTGAACACCCAGGAGAACCCCCGCGACCAGATCCTCTATCAGGGCCTCCAGAAGGTGCTGGTGGTCGTGATGATCATCCTGACGGGGCTCCCGATGGTGTTCGCCGGCGGGTTCCTGCCCGCGAGCGACACTGTCGCGCGCCAGCTCGGCATCGGCATCGCCGGCGTCAAGTGGCTGATGTTCGCCCAGATCTTCGTCGGCGGTCTCCTCATCCTGTTCATGGACGAGGTCATCTCGAAGTGGGGCGTCGGCTCCGGTATCGGCCTGTTCATCATCGCCGGCATCAGTCAGCGCCTCATCGGCGGCTTCTTCGGCGTCCCCGGCATCACTCGCAATCCGGGATTCTTCTACAACTGGTACACCATCCTGACCGGCCAACAGCAGCTCGGCGCCGTCCTCTCGACGCAGGGGATCCTGAACCTGCTCATCGAGCCGGGCCAGCTGCTGTTCCTGTTCACGACGGTCGCGATCTTCGCGGTCGTCGTCTACGCCGAGTCCGTTCGCGTCGAGATTCCCCTCTCGCACGCGCGGGTCAAGGGCGCCCGCGGTCGCTTCCCGGTGAAGCTCATCTACGCCAGCGTCCTGCCGATGATTCTCGTCCGTGCGCTGCAGGCCAACATCCAGTTCCTCGGGCGCATTCTCCGCTCGCAGCTGGGTGCCGCGGGGATGCCCGACTGGCTCGGCGTCTACCAGGCCGGCACGGGGACGCTCGAACCTGTCGGTGGCCTGTTCTACTACTTCGCGCCGATCTACAGCTACCAGGACTGGATGTGGTTCCTCGGGACGACGTCGAACCCGCCGAGTCAGATCCTGTTACGCGTGTTCGTCGACCTGTTCATCATGGTCGTCGGCGGCGCCATCTTCGCGATCTTCTGGGTCGAGACGGCGGACATGGGCCCGGAGGCGACCGCCCAACAGATCCAGAACTCCGGGATGCAGATCCCCGGCTTCCGGCAGTCGCCCGGCGTCATCGAGAAGGTCCTCGAGCGGTACATCCCGCAGGTGACCATCATCGGCGGCGCCCTCGTGGGCCTGCTGGCCGTGATGGCCAACATGCTCGGTACCATCGGCGCCGTCTCCGGGACGGGCCTGCTGCTGACCGTCTCCATCACCTATAAGCTCTACGAGGAGATCGCCGAGGAGCAGCTGATGGAGATGCACCCCATGATGCGCCAGGTCTTCGGCGATTGACACGACGCTGGCGTCACAGCGCGGCCCCCGTCGCCGTCTCGTGACGGCTGTGGCATGACAAACTCGGCCGGTCCGATCGTTCTTCTCTCACGTTCCGTACGGAGACGAGAATCTCCTTGAATTCTCGATGCCGGAATCTCGTACTGTCTCCCGGAAAATAATCACATTAGTGGCAAAATAAGTACAAAATATGTAATGTAATTAACTTATTGTGTAAATTGATTGAATATAAGGACTGACGGTGACTCAAATCCCTGAGCCGGCAACGGTCCAGGGCCAGCCCATCGTGGTCTCTCGGTCCGTGGCCGGGGTCCACGACCACGGTCGTTGGGAGCAGCCCCGGAAGAGTTTCGTCAGGTCGTCGGCCGCTGCCGGATCGGCCGCGATGAGGTACCGGGGACCGGGTGTGACGACCGTCTCGCCGTCGGCCAGGCTCGTCCTCCATGTCGGCGATGACGGTCGCTTCGCTCGGGATGGGGATGTCTCTGAGCGCCTTCCCGGCTGCCGGGGCGTCCTCTGTGACTTCGAGCGCGACGACCTCGAGGTGCGTCGCGAGATCGATGATCGGCCGGACCGGCGTACCGAGAGCTCTATCGACGGCCACCCTCGCGCCGGCGTGTTCGGGGAACACGAAGTCGTCGACACCCTCTGACGCGTTGGTGTCCATCGGTTCACCGTGGAGACGGGCCACTGTCCGGACAGCGGGCGTGAGATTGTGGGCACTTCACAGATTTCGATGTTCGTATCCGCGCTCTGCGTACGAGCGAGCACGACGTCGGCCTCCTGGATATCGGCGTCCCGGAGGATGTCCCGGTTCACCGCATCGCCCTGAACGACGGTCGTGTACTGTGTCGTGTCCGCTCGCAGCTCGGTCACCACATCCCCGTCGTATTCGATGAGGACGGGTTGGTGGCCGTACTCGAGGAACAACTCCGCCGTCTTTCGTCCCACGCGTCCGCCCCCGGCGATGAGGACCCGAAGATCCGCGTCTCGATTCGTGGATATCACAATAATTCGAAGAGGGGGGCGACACGATCCCCGATGCGGCTGAATCGTATCAATTCGGTCTCGCAGACCCCGCGACGCGAACTGCGTTGCGATCACTGGCCGGCAAGAATTGCAAGTGGCCGTCGGTATTAGTCAACGGGGAAAGATAATAATGGTTAGTGATGGATTTTCCGGTCTCGAACGGCGGGGCGAGGGTGGTTTGTCGAGATCGCACGAGCCGACGGCCGCCCTCGCGGAGATGGTCGTCGACGGGGCCGTCTTTGCCCTCTGGTGGCCGGCGAGCAATCGGCCGCGGTCCCGGATGGACGCCGGGTCATCTCGGAACACGACGGCACGGAGATGACTCGCCCCGGGCCGACTCTCGAGCCTGGCTGTCGGCTCTCAGCCGCTGTGGAGTCGCGCCTGGCAGCCGACTGCAACGGCTCTCCCGGTAGTCGATAGTAATGAGTGATGAAAAACTCGGGCTGATCGGCGCGATGTCCATCTCCGTCGGAGGGATGATCGGCGGAGGCGTCTACGCCGTCCTCGGCGTGGTCGTTCTCCAGGCCGGCGCGGCTTCGTGGTTGGCGTTCACCGGCGCCTGTCTCATTTCGATGGGGGCGAGCTACTCGTATCTCAAACTCAACCAGATCAGCGGGAAGAAAGGCGGTTCCGTCACGCAGATCGAGGCGTTCACCGGACGGTCGACACTGGCCGGAATGGTCGGTTGGACGCTCCTGTTCGGGTACATCGGAGCGATGGCGATGTACTCGTTCGCGTTCGGCGGATTCTTCGTCGAAATCCTCCACAGCGCGAACCTTCTGCACACGAAGTCAGTCGTCGGGATACCGATCCAGTCGCTCGTCTCGGTTGCCGCGATCGCCCTGTTTACCGGACTGGTCGTCGCCGGGACGCAGGTGACAGGCTGGGTCGAAACGGCACTGGCCGTGACGAAGAGCATCGTTATCCTCGGATTCGGAATATGGGGATTCGCGTACGGGTTCGGAGTGTTCGGATTCGATCCGGTCGCACCGATCCAGTTCGGGTTCGATCGACTGACTACGCCGATCCCCATCATCATCGCGACCGCGATCTCATTCGTCTCCTTTCAGGGCTGGCAGTTGCTGGTCTACGACCAGGAGTCGATCCGCAATCCCGAACGGAACGTCCCCCTCGCCATCTACGCTTCGATCGTGATTACGATCATTCTCGACGGGATGATCGCCATCTTGGTGTTCAGCTACGCCGATATCGATCAGATTGTTGCCAATCCGGAGGTGGCGGTCGCGTTCGCCGCCGAGACGTTCATCGGACCTGCCGGGTTCTTCATCATCGCGGTGTCGGCACTGCTGTCGACCGGCAGTGCGATTCTCGGAACGTTGTTCTCGTCAGCGCACTTCGCGAAGGGGATGATCCGGGCTGGACTCCTCCCCGACCGGACCGGCAATACCCGGGTCGGCGGTGCACCGACCCGGACTACCGTTCTCCTCGGTGTGCTGACTGCCGTACTCGTAGTCATCGGCGGGCTGGAAGGGATTATCTCGTTTGGGTCGCTGATGTTCATGGTCGTCTTTGGCGTGATGAGCTATCTGGCGCTGCAACAGCGCCACCGCGACGGTGTCAACCCCATCCCTCCGCTCGTCGGCGTCGTCGGCTCGTTCGGCGCATTCCCGATTCTGATCTGGCACATGTATACCAACGAGCCGGCGGTGTTCGGAACCGTGGTACTGACCGCGGTTGCGGTGTTCGCCGTCGAGTCGATCTATTTCGGGCGCGAGACCATCTGGGCTGGCGTCGAACAGGGGAGCCGAGCGCTCGCCGATTTTGCCGCCGAACGGACCGAGACAGAGGTGAACTCGACCGAGGAGGCAAGTAACGATTAGCCACTCCCCGACACAGAGATGGTGGATGACCCAGATCCCGGCCAGTCGGGTCGGTCACGAGCGTACGACGGCATCCTCGTCCCCACCGACGGGAGTGCGTGTGCACGCGCCGGGGCCAGACACGGCATCCGAATTGCCCGCGGGTTCGATGCGACCGTCCACGCGGTCAACGTCGTCGACGCGGGCGCCGGATTCGCACCGCGCAATCTATCCCGGTCACCGTCGGAGATGGACGAACAACGAGCCGCCGGTGAGACAATCCTCGACGAGCTGGCGAGGCACGCCGACCGGGAAGGGGTCGACATCTCGACTGAACTGATCGAGGGGGGTCCGTCCGAGGCGCTTCGGGACTACCTGACCGAGAACGACGTCGATTTCGTGGCGATGGGAACTCGCGGCCGGAGCAACATCGAGCGCCACCTCCTCGGGAGTGTGACCGAGCGCCTCGTCCGGACGTCGCCCGTCCCAGTCCTGACTGTTCGGACCGAAGGCGAGTCGACATCCTCCGAACGGGGATACACAGACATCCTCCTCCCGACCCGTGGCGGCGACGGTTCTGAACTTGCGGTCTCCCACGCGGTCGCCCTCGCCGCGCAATTCGACGCGATGCTGCACGTCATCTACGTCGTTGACGTCCGGTCTCAGGCGGCCAAGCACGGCACACACGAGCTCGAATCGCTCGTCGACGAGCTCCGAGCGTCGGTGACCGACGAGGTCGTCGACCGGGCCGATGAGGCCGGCGTCGACTCCCGGGCGGTCATCCAGCAAGGCACGCCCCACAGCGCAATCCAGCGGTACGCCGACGGGCACGACGTCGATCTCGTCGTCATGGGAACACACGGCCGTGGGCGGGTCAAACAGTTCCTGCTCGGCAGTATCACCGAGCGGACCATCAGGACCGCCGACGTACCGGTCGTCGCTGTCCGTCTCGACGAGTGGTTCAGTTCCGAGGCATAACAGAGAGCCTGACGCACGTTTCCGGCCTGCTGCGCTCTCTCACACGCCTCCGCGGTGTCGCGACCCCGACTACGCGTCCGGGCCCAGGTCGGTCTCCGCGTCCGTCTCTGGCAGGTCGATCTCGTTCGTGAACGCCCCTTCGTCGTGCTCGTACTCGTACTCCCGAATGGCCTGCATGATTATCTCGACGACCGATTCACGCGACCAGCGAGCGGTGTTGATCGAGAGGTCATAAAAGGAGTTGTCGGTCACGTCGACGTCGTACTCGCGTTCGAACCGGCCGACCTCCTGGACCTCGCGGACGCGCATCTCGGCCTCCATCTCCTCGCGGTCTGCCGTCCGGTCGACGCGCACCTCTTCGGGCGCGTTGAGCCAGATGCGGAGGTCGGCGCGGTTGCCGGCCAGCCAGCCGGCCAGTCGCGACTCCAGGACGAATCCCTTGTTGGAGGCCCCCCACACCTCGGCGACGCGCTGGAGCCGGCGGTCGATGAGATGGTCGATTTCGGGGTCCTCGTCGGCTTTCGCGGAGAACTGCGTGAGGCTCATCCCTCGCTCTTCGGCCAGCTCGCGGAACACCTCGCCGCCGTCGACGCGCTGGACGCCCAGCGCCTCCGCCAGCACCTCGGACGTACTCGACGCGCCGCTGCCTGGCGGCCCCGACACCGTGATGAGGAAGTTGTGCTCCATGCGTTGTGGGAATCCGCTGCCGCCGCCACCTAACGGTGTCGATGGCTATTGCCCGCGTTGCCCGCGTCTTGTCACGCCCGCGCGCCGCCAGATGGAAGCCCCTCGCGCGCTGAGTGCCGGACGATGCCTGCCACCTCGCCCGCCGACCGGAAGCGACTCGCCGCCCGGGCCATCACCCGCCACCGCTCGCGCGACGATGGAGTCGAGTTTGCCGCGCGGGGGAGCGACCGGACGGTCCGCCTCTCCTACGCCGACCGGGCCATCACTCTGGACCTGACCGAAGCGGCGGATCCGGTCGCCGCCCGGCGGGCGCTCGACGACCTGCTCACCTCGTTTCCGGTGTTCAAGTTCAAACAGCCGGCGACTCGCAAGGCCCAGGACGGGACGGTGCACGTCTCGGCGCTCGCGGACCCGAAACACGCGGCGGATTTCCTCGAGGCCTGCTGTCGCGACGTGTTCGACCTCGGGGAGTCCTACGCGCTGGAGACCGAGGACGAGGCCGCGGATGATGACGAGGAGTTGATTGGTGACAGCGAGGAATAGACGGGCGACGGCGAGGAGCAGACCGGCAGCGTGAAACAGACGGGCGACGGCGAGGCGTCCCGATCAGCGGACGGGCAAGCGCCGGCCGTCGGCCGAACGGCCGGACGATGGCGGAGCGGTCCGGGGCGGTCAGGCGGGTTCCTCGACGTCGATGTCGACCCGGTCCTGGATGAGGTCACGGAGGTCGTCCGCGTCTTCGACACGCGCTATTTCCTCTCGTTCGACCAGCGCGGTATCCTCGACGCTATCGCGGGTGGCGCGGTCGACGACGTAGACCGACCGCGTCCGGGTGACATGACCGACAGACGACATGATGCGAGCGCGCTTTTCGGCCGTCTGGTCGAAGCTCGAGTGCCCGGTCAGCATGGAGGCAAGCGGAGTCTGGCGCGCCTCGCCCACGGCTTTGAACGGGGCGCGGTCGGTCGGGTGGACGTCGTAGCCGACCCGCGTGAGGACGGCGATGACGGGCTCGTCGTCCGGGTCGGCGTCGGGATCCTCGGGCGTCGGGTCGCCCTCGCGGACCTCCTCGGCTCCGTCGAGCACCTCGACGGGCGACGTTAGCGGCCGGTCGAAGACGTCCTCGAGCTCGGCGGCGACTTCGACGCTGGCGTTCATGCCGTCCTCGTACTTCGAGACGGTTCGCCGGGAGACGCCGAGTTCCTGCGCGAGACGACCGAGCGACCAGTCCTTGTCCTCGCGGGCGTCGGCCAGCACCCCGCTGTCGATGTTGACGTATAGGCCGCCGGGGGCCGCATAGATGAGCGGCGGCACCTCCTCGACGAACAGATCCATCGCGGTGTCGGGCGAGAGGACCGGGACGCCCTGGCGGAAGTAGACGACGCCGGGCTTGAGTTCCTCGTCGCGGGTCCGGAGTCCGATGACCATCGGCGTCGCGCCGAGGTACGTGCCGAGCCGGCGCATCTCCGCGCCCGTCGGGGCGTCGAACGCGTCGATGTTGACGAGCACCTTCAGGAGCAGCGTGTCTTTCCCCCGTCGTGCGGCCATGTCGAAGCTCTTTGGGCGGATCGCACACCGGTCGCTGACGAGGAACCCCGCGTCCTCGAGCATCGCGGTCACGTTCTCGACCAGTGCGGACCGGGACATAGCGATGTATAGGCGACTCTATGAATATATGTGTTGTGTCCCCCCACCCCTCGGTGTCGGGCGATTCGACGATTCCCGGGGAACAGATTGATATAGGGAATGAAGTCGCGCGACGAATTTCCGAGCTGACCGCCGTAACCGCCGATACCGGCGGAATCTCCGTCTCCTCTTGCGAACGAAACTCGTTCGTAGTCGGGCGACCAATGCCGGGCCGTGACCGTCGTTGCGCTCGACGACACGGACTCGCGCGAGGCGGGGATGTGCACGACGTACGCGGCCGCGCTTCTCGCCGAGCGACTGCGCGAGCACGGCGCGGCGGTCGAGCGGTGCTGTCTCGCCCGCCTCAATCCGGCCGTCGAGTACAAGACCCGCGGCAACGCCGCGCTCGCGGTTCACACCGATGCACCCGTCGACGCGGCGTTCGCGGCCGCCCGCGACCTCGTCGACGAGACGGCGGTCGTCGACGACCCGCGGACCAATCCGGGGGTGGTCGCCCTCGGCGGCTCTCCCGAGGCCGTCCCGAAGCGGGTGGCCGGCTTCTCGGTCCGTGCGGTCCGTGACCTGCTCTCCCGCGAGCGCGCCCGCGAGACGCTCTCCGGCGTCGACCCCGTCGAGACGCGGCACGAGACGTGGGATGACGGCCGGGGACTCGTGGGTGCGCTCGCGGCCGCTGGTGCGTGGCGTGCGTGGCGTGCGTGGGACGAGTCCGGTCTCCGGCCGACCTACGAACACATCGTCTACCGGCCGCACGAGCGCTGGGGAACCGAACGCGATGTGGACGAAGCGAGCGTCTTCGCCGCCGCCGACAGTGCCTATCCCACCGTCTGGGACACCGTCGACCGCGGCGCTCGCGAGGCGGTCTGTGTCCCGCACACGCCGGGTCCCGTCCTGTACGGCATCCGTGGCGACGACCCCGACGCTTGCCGCCGGGTCGCGGCCGACATCGACGCCGAACCCGCCGAGCGAACCTGTACGTTCGTCACGAACCAGGGGACCGACGCACACCTCCGGGACGGGTCGCTCGCCGACGCTCGCGACGGTCGGGCCTACCGGCTGGACGGCGTGGTTTCGGATGCGCCCGAGACGCGCCGGGGCGGCCACGTGTTCTTCGACCTCCGGGGGCCCGACGGCGACGTCGCCGACGCAACGCTCGCCTGCGCCGCCTTCGAGCCGACAAAGCGCTTTCGCGACCGGGTGCGCGCGCTCCGCGTGAGTGATCGCATCACGGCCTGTGGCGAGGTGAGCGACGGGACGCTGAAACTGGAGAAGTTCGCCGTCCGGAATCTCGCTCGGACCGAGCGGGTCACGCCCGACTGTCCGGACTGCGGCCGGTCGATGTCCTCCGCGGGTCGTGGACAGGGCTACCGGTGTCGAGACTGCGGGACGAGCGCGCCGGGGAAGGTAGAGCAGCGCGTCGAGCGGGACCTGGAGCGGGGCTGGTACGAGGTACCCCCGTGTGCGCGGCGCCACGTCGCGAAGCCGCTAGTGCGTGGTGGGTTCGATGCCCCGACGCATCCCGAAAAATAATCTATTTATTATATATTTTATATAAAATCAAAATAAAAAATTTATTCTCGCATTTAGAACAACAAGTTGATTGGATAGTATCAGATTGACACTGGCTCCGCTCGCTCTCTGACGACGGCGACGATGACAGCGACGACAGCGACGACGCCAACCTGTACGAAGCCCTCGCGCGCTCGACTGCCGTCAGACGTTCCTGCTCGGCCTTCGGCCTGCGCGGGCTGCGACTGACGTTGCTCGCGGCTTCGCCGCTCGCCGGCCGCGACTTGCTGTCGCCGAAAATCAGAGATTTCTGTGATTACGAGACAGATATTTCCGTAATCACGGGAGAGCGGAGCTCTCTCGGACGACACTCCTCACTCTCTCAGCCAGAGCGAGCTCTGGCACGGCCCCCGCTCGCTTCGCTCGCGAGGACTCCGGTCGCTCGTTGCGGTGTCACGTCGTCGGAAGCCGGGTCGAGAGCGCTCGCTTCCGAGAGACTTGCGCCACGAATCTCTCGACGTTCGCCTCACCTCGTTCGGCTCACCTTCGAGTCCGCTGGGAGTCGGTTGTCCAGCCGAGCGTGTGCGCGTGACGGTTCCGGGTGAGCAGGGTGGCCCCACACCTCCCCGCGCGAGCGCCGGGGTGTTCCGGCACGCTCGCTGTCGCGAGCGGCCTCCACGGAGTTGGCGCCCGCGCGCTTCCTGTTCGTGGAACCAGCTCACCCACCGTTCTACCGCTCCCGCTTCGCCTCCCGTCCCAGCTCCCGCTCGACCGCCTCCACCTTCTCGCGGGCCTCGAACGACCGGTTCCGCTTGTCGTCGATCTTCAGCACGGTGCTCACGCGGTCGCCATCGACGGCCTCGTGGGCGGCCTGTGCGGCGGCGAACAGGGTCCCGATGTCGTCGGCCTCGATGACCGTCCCCATCGGGTTCGTCTCGTAGGAGACGTCGAAGTCGTCGAGCGCGGCGACCGCTTTGGCCACTTCGCTCGCCATGCTGTCCTCGATGACCGGTGCGACCGACAGCAGCGCAACGACTGTCATGTCGGCGGCTAGGACACCCATGGCTAAGAGCGTGGGCGTCGGACGGGTGAACATGAGCGAGGACAACGAGACGGCGAGCGACGTGCGCCCGTCGGATCCGGTCGCCGCTGGTGATACGGCGGACTACGGGACGGTCGAACTCGAGGCGAACGGCCTCACCTTCGAGTGCCTGGTCGAGCAGCCGGCGACCGACGCCGCGGACACGGGCGGCCTGGCGGTCTGTCTCCACGGGTTCCCCGACGACGCCGGGTCGATGGTCCCTATCCTCGATTCGCTGTCGGAGGCGGGCTACACCGCCGTCGCACCGTACATGCGGGGGTACGCACCCACGGATCCGGCACCCGACGGCGAGTACACGACCGCGGCGCTGGGCGCGGACGCGACGGGACTCCTCGAGGCCGCGGCCGACCACTTCGACCGCGACGGCGAGCGGGTGCTCGTCGGGCACGACTGGGGCGCCGTCGCGACGTACGCGGGCGCCATCGCCGACCCCGACGCCATGGACCGACTGGTGGCGATGGCGATACCGCCGCGGTTCGGAGCGCTCCTGGCGCGGTATCCACGGCAGGCGCTGCGCTCGTGGTACATGTGGTTCTTCCAGCTCCCGGGCGCCCCCGAGCGGGCGCTCCGCTGGCGCGACTTCGAGTTCGTGGAGTTCATCTGGGGACTCTGGAGCCCGGGTTGGGACTACTCCCGGAGCCGCATCGAGAGCGTGAAAGCCACGCTGGAGCGGGGGAACACTGTCGAGCACGCGCTCGCGTACTACCGGCAGATCGTCGGCGACGACCTCCTGAAGAATGCCGTCCTCCACGGGCCGCCGTCGCTCGACGAGGGCGCGCCGATCGAGGTGCCCGCCTTGCTCATCGCGGGCGAGCGCGACGGCTGCGTCGGTCCCGAACTGTTCGACGAGGTCGACCGCGTGTTCGACGCGCCTTGCCGTATTCTCCGAGTCCGGGAGGCCGGGCACTTCGTCCACCAGGAGCGGCCGTCAGTCGTCGGCGACGAGATCCGACGGTTCCTCGACGGCGACTGAGTACGCCGCTCGCGGCCCGCGCTGGGGCACCGCCGGCTACCCGTCGCCCCCGGTGGGATTTTGTCGCGGTCGGTCGAGGACCCGGTATGCGCAGCCGGGTACTCGACGACCCGCGACTCCGCCGGATGCGGACCGTGCTGGAGGCCATCGTCTCCGAGGTCCGCTCGGAGAACGTCACCTTCATGGCCGGGAGCATCGCCTACCACGCGTTCGTCTCACTCGTGCCCTTCCTGCTGCTGGCGCTCTTTCTCATCTCGCAGGTCGGCGACGAGGCGCTGGCGCGGTCGTTCCTCGAGGCCATCGCGGCCAACCTCACGCCCGCGGGCGCCGCGCAGGACGACGGCGTCATCCGGAAGTTCAGGGAGGTGCTGCTCCGGGCGGCCACGAGCGGCACGCAGAACGCCAGTATCTCGCTCATCTCGCTCGTCGCGCTCGTCTGGGGGACGCTCCGCATCTTCCGCGGCCTCGACCAGGCGTTCTCCGACATCTACGAGTCCGAGTCCCTGAACAGCTTCGTCGATCAGATCGTCGACGGCGTGGTCGTCTTCGGCGCCCTCGGCGTCGCGCTGTTCCTCGTCAGCGCGGCCGAGCGCTTCGTCGGCCTCCCGTCGCTCGGCGCCGCCGACGCCGTCGTTCGTCCGGTGCTGTCGGTCGGGAGTGTCGCCGTCGCGCTCCTTCCGATGTACTACATCTTCCCCGACGAGACCGTCTCCGTCCGCGAGGTGATTCCGGGCGCCCTGGTTGCCGCTGCCGGCTGGACCGCGCTCAGCGCGGTCTTTCGCTACTACGTCGCGGCCTCTTCGACCTCCTCGTACGGTATCGTCGGCGTCATCGTCCTGCTCATCACCTGGCTCTACTTCGGCGGTTTCGTGTTGCTCGTCGGCGCCTCCGTCAACGCGGTCCTCGCCGGCCGCAGTGAGGACACTGAGAACATCGCCTGGGACGCCGCGCCTGGGGCCCCTCACTCGTACAACGACGCGGACTTCGTGGAACCTCTCCGCGAACTGGAGGCCGCTCTCGAAGCGGCCGAGGCCGAGGGCTACGACACGGTCCGGGTTGCCGTCGGCGACCGTGAGGTGGCGCTGCCGCGTCCGGACGAGGCGACCGTCCGCGTAAAGACCGTCGACCGCCCGCGGGTGCTCGGCGGCGGCCGCGAGACGGGCGACCTCCTGTTCCGCTGGGATTCCCGGGTTTCAGGCCGCGACGGCGACCGCTCGGACGCGTGAGTGCGGCCAACGGTCGTTCACTTGGGGCGTGCCTCGTGCCCGTCGCTGATTGATTCGCCGTCGTCGGCCAGTTCGACGACAACTCGCTGGGCGTCTTGCTGGCCATCGGATTCCCGTCGCTCACGGCGCTCTCGATGCTTGCGCCGCGCGTCGCCCTCTGGGGCCGGTGCCGGGCGACCGACTGCCGGCAGAGCGCTGGGAACGGCCACGGCCCGCGGGGAGAGATACCCGAGGGCATAGACTTCGAGAATCTGGAGTCGGTCGGAACCGAGTCCGTCGAGATGGACTATCCCGACGAGTGTGATTCGGAGCAGACTGTGCGGCCCTGTCTCTACTGCGAGCGCCCGTTCAACGGAGGGAATGTCGTTCTCATCCATCTCGGGTAGGTTGCAGGCCGGAAGATCACCCCGATAACGACGCCGCGGAGCTGGCAGACGTGGAGTTCCCGGCGGTCATCGTCGACCGAGAGGGCAATGTCACGCGCGAGGAGCACAGAGGACACAGACGCCCTCCGAGGAACCCGTGATGAGGCGCTTATCGTCTCGAGAGCAGAGGTCTACGAGCTAATTGCCGACCTCTTGTGCGAGGGGGATACCCACGCGGCCCACCGGGTCCGAAACCAACTCCTCGGCATCGGCGGGATACCACAACATCGAGATGAGCCCCTGGCCCCGACCTCTTCGAGAACCTGCTGGAGTACGGGGAACCTGGCGGCGATGACGTGCAGCTAACCGCGTCACTTCAGCTTGAGGGTATCAAGCTGACCCGCGGGGACGCGTCGGTGTTCTGCAACGCCGCTGAGGCGCGGGACATTGCTGCCGTGTCCGACATAGCGGAAATCCCCACCGGAGCAATCCCACCCCTCAGGGTGGGAGAGGGTCAACGAAGAGGGTCAACGAAAGAGCGTGTGAGAGATACACGGATTTTGATTATTCTTACTCTCAATTTGCTTAAGCAGTTCAAAATATTGATTTTATGAAAGAAAAGATTTTTGTTCTTTCCACTAAACATGGATATGCGGAGCCAGCAGCCTGCACCCGAAGCCACTGTCCAATCCGGAAGGGGCTCCGCAACTTACCTGTCTCCCCCTTTTCGAGACGACGTAATCGACAACGCTCTCGAGCAGAGGATTGTTGCTGGAGAGCCCTCTGGTGATTTTATCGTGGACACAACCTCCTGTAGACAGGATAGAGCGTAGTCGTCACTATTTATATAGAAAATCTTATACGAATCGGCCTGAGTCTTCGTACGTTCCGAGATAGCAGATTACAGACGTATTGAACTGGGAGTGACCGATACAGAGGTTGTGACTTCCACCGATCTTCGCTTCATACCCCTCAAAAAAATGTACCCGCTGGCACGTAGGCGGTTGTATGTCCCCGACTCGTCGACAGATCCTCCTTGCAAGTACAGGCGGACTCGTCGCGTTTGCCGGGTGTTCGGCTCTCTCCGACCCGCAACAGTCCCTTCTCGTCGCGGTCAACAATTTCACCGAATCGCGTCAATCTGGCCAGGTTCTCATCAAAAACGACGGCACGGAGCTGGTCGGCCAGTATGTGGAGGTTCCTGCCGCTGGACCGGACACATGGGGGACAGCAGAGACGAGGATCGCACTCGGCAAGATGCCCGATGGGACTCCTCTCGATGTGACAGCATCGTTCGGCGACGGCTTGACGGCAAACGGTCAGATCACGCTGAATTGTTCTGATGATTACGCGGGTGACGCCGTGTACGTCCAGATCGAGGCGGATCTGAATGTACGATTGAACGAGGCTTGCTATGACGAGTTCCCGTCGGATGAAGCGGCGCAGGGGGGCATCAATCAATCATAGCCGGGTGTTACACGCGCCCTGTATACAGCACGCTCACATCGACCTGCCCGTCAGCTGTCAGATGGGCCGTGCCGCATACACAGCGCGAGTTTCCCAGCCGACTACCCTCCCCGAGCACGGCTCACGCCACCGGGTTCTTTCCCACCACCGGCGCTGGTGGTCGAGACCTTCGGATCGGATTCCGGGCCGCTCCTGTGGACTCGTTCAGGTCCGCTCCAGCCGCAGCCGGTTGCTCAAGAGCATCATCATCCCATCGCCGGTCTTCCGAAACTCGAGGGGGTCGCGCCTGGCGTCCCCTTTCAGAAGGTAGAACGAATGGTCGTCTGGGGCCGCCGACTCCGGGAACGCCGACACCGGGTCGTCCGCCTGCTCCCACCTGAGAACGAGATGACCGTCCCTGGGCTCGACCGTCGCCGTCGCCCCCCGGTAGGCCTCGTAGGTGCCAGCGACGGCGTCGAGTTTCTCCCGGAGCGCCAGCCCAGGTACGGTTTCAATAGGATCCTCACCGGCGGCCAGCGCCAGCACGCCACGGCCGTAGTCGCGCGAGCGGACGCCCGAGGTGTTGACCGCCAGGGCCGCGCCGCGCCCGCGCTGGGTGAGCCCGCCGACCCAGGCCATCGAGTGGGAGACGCCCCCGGGGTGACCGACGAACCGGTCGCCGAGGAACTCGCCGGTGAGCAGCCCGTAGCCATACCAGCGATCGTCGTCGTCGAGCGTGGTCTCCAGCCGCGCGTGCTGGCTCGCCATGGTGGCGACGGTATCGGGAGCGAGCAGCCGGGTGCCGTCGAGTTCGCCATCCTGGAGGAGACACCGTAGCAGTCGAGTGAGGTTGGTCACCGATGCGAGCAGCCCGCCGTCGGCGGGCTGGCTCTCGAACTCCAGGAGGTGCTCGGTCGGGACCAGGTCGTCGTCGTCCTGCTGGTAGCCGGTCAGCACGTCCTCGCCCTCGAACAGGGTGGCCTGGTCGAACGTCGCCCCGTCCATCTTCAGGGGGGCTAGAATTTCCTCGGTGACGTAGTCGGTGTAGGCCCGGCCGTCGACGGCAGCGACCAGCTCCCCGAGTATCTTGAAGCCGGCGTTGGTGTACATGATCGGCGGGTTCTCGGTGACCCGCTGGCCTGCCGCTCCATTGATGTGCAGCCGGAGGTCGTCGCGGTCGGCGATGTTCTCCCGGGCGGTGACCCAGTCGTCGGGCATCCCCGAGGAGTGGGTCAGCAGCTCTTGGATGGTGATGGGGTCGCCAGGGACATCCCGCAGATAGGGGACGTACCCCTGGATTTCGTCGTCCAGCGCGAGTTCGTTCTCCTCGACCAGCTGGAGAACGGCGATGGCGGTGAGGGTCTTGGTGATCGAGCCGATGTGATAGCGGGTGTCGGCGGTCGCCGGCGCGCTCGCTTCGAGGTCGCGTGCTCCGAGGCCGGTGGCATAGAGGATGTCGTCGGTGTCGAACACGGCGACGCTGACGCTGGGGATGTCCTCGGCGACCAGCCAGTCGTCAAGGAACCGCTCGATCTCTCGTTCGGTGCCCGCGCTCAGACCACCGTCCGTGCCAGTCATACGCATGGCCAGCCACCGAACGCGAAAAGTGTTGGGGGTGTGATACTGCCTGGGGGTAGCCGGACACGTACAGACCTCAGGCCCGAGATCACCGTCGAGAACCTGCTGTCGGATGGACAGGTCGTCGTCGTGGGTAGCTTCCTGTTGGGCCTGTCGTCGGCAGTATCCGCACTGACACGGCTCGTGCTGGGGAATACGGATCGTTCGGCGGTTCCAGTTCACAGAACGATCAAGGCAGAAGCCCTGACCCTTGAGGTCGGGGAGGAAGCCGGCGATCGATGAAACTGACCACGCTCGATGGCAAGGCTGACTCCCCACTCGCACGTGAGCTTTTGTCAGTCACCAGCCGGAGACGTGAGCCACAGATGGACGACGCGCCACGACGCACCGTCAAAATCAGATTCGGCGTGCCCAGAGAGCGTCGTGGCGACCTCAATCAAACCAACGCCCAATTACTCCACTGTGCCAACCGAACGAGCGAGTGGGCGTGGCGCTACGACGATCTCTGCATCACCAGCAAGTCGGAGGCCGAAGACGCTCTGTACGACGAGTTGCGCGAGGAAGCCGACCTCAACCGCCAACCTCGCCCAGAACGGAATCAGACGTGCCATCGACGCCGTCCAGGGAGGCGTCCGGAAACTGAAACAGGGCGAAAAGACCAGTCAGCCCGAGTCCGACTCGTGGAGCGTCGTCTACGACAAACGCTCCGCGACGTTCAACGCCGACCAC
>JBDGSA010000207.1:0-23940 GCA_042217755.1 Haloglomus sp.
TTCGGAATAACGCATCGGTATCCCATAGAACAATTCTACATCAAAAAACATTATGCTTGTGGAATCGAGGAGTCTCGTTTCTCCACGAAGCAAGTGCCGGCGGGGTGACAACAGCGAGAATCTGTCCCGACTCATACGGTCTCCTGCCGTTTTCACAGTAGACGAGACCCGGCACGTCATGCGATTCTGGGGACGCCTCAGGATCAAGCCCCGGACCTTCCGATCCGACGACGCGACTCGCAGAAACAGACAAAACGAACCTCCGTCTGTCTCTCCAGCAGTTACACTCTCTGGTCGTCCTGAGTTCGGTCGCGAGTGCTCCTCGTCAAGTGATACCGTGGCCACTACAGTCGGTCTTTGACCTTTGAGTATCTCTTTTTCAGTAGAGGGCACACCCCCATGCACAGTGAGGTCTGCAAGCCATGCTCTCCATCCAGTCCTGCTTGCCGCCACAGACCTCGGTATCGGCAGCCTGCTCTACCAGCAGGTGTCGGCGGCCCTCGGCGTTGTGCTGTTGATCGCTGGCTGGTTGGTACTGTGTAGCGTTGGGTGCGAGGCGCTTCGCACAGCAGTTCGGTGCCTCAGCGACGCATCCAGAGAGCAGATATCAGAATGAGATACTATCTATGTCCGGCCACGTAGCCCTCTTTGCGTTGATCGCGTTCGTCTGGGGAATGCTGGCGTTCGCCGTCGGCATCGACGCGAGCAGGCGGGGGCGACATGGTGGCTTCTGGGCCGTTGTGATCTTCTTGACTGGTCTGTTCGGGGCCGTTATCTACGGGCTGGTTGTTCTGACCACGACTGACCCGGGCGACGACGGGCATTCCGACGACGAGACGGATCCGGAGCTGGTCCGCGTCTGTCCCACCTGCGCGTCGGAAAGCGATACCTCACAGAACTACTGCGGCGAGTGCGGGGCTGAACTCGGTCCCGAGAACGAACACTCGGTCGGACGGCGTCTCAAAACCGGATCGAAGCGCTACTGTAGCAATTGCAAGGCCGAAGTCGGTCGCGAAGCGAACGCCTGCCCGAGTTGTGGCACCGTCTTCTGAGCATCGCGGAGTACTGCCGCAGATGAGCCACGTGAGGCGGTGGCGCAGTACCACTCGACGTGGCCGCGGAGACCGGCAACGATTGGACGTCCGGACATCCCCCGCGTCGCGTGGGGGAAATCATCGCTTCGCCCCGCGGGACGACCACCTCGACAACCCCTTCGACCGCATTCAACCGTCGAGTCGCGACAGCGCTTGCTCCTTCGCGGTGGCTGCTCTCGCGGGGTCGGTCTCGCACAGTCGGAGCTCGTCGACCCATTTCACGCTCTCCCAGCAGTCGCGGTCGTCGCCCGTCGGGACCAGCCGTGCTGGACCGCCGTCCTCGACGGTCAGCGGCGCACCGTCGAGTTCCAGGGCCAGGACCGCGTCGGCGAGCCGGTCCATCGGAAACGAACACGCGTAGTCACCGTCCAGCGCCCGGACCAGGGCGTGCCCGTTCGCCGCCGTCGGGTCGGCCAGGCGATACAGATCGCTGACGCGCACACCGTGCCAGGTGCAGTCCTCGGCCACCCAGCCCTCGACACAGTCGAAATCGTCCGTGAACGTCTCCAGCGGCAGTTCCGCGAGATCCGAGCGGGAGAGGCTGAGCGTGCGACGCACCGCCCCTGTGACGGTGAGGCGCCACTCCTCGGGGTCCACAGCTGGCCCCTGCCCCCGGGTATCCGGTCCGACCATCACCTCACGCGCCGGCGGCGACTGGAATAAGTCCATCCCCGAACGTGTCCGCTTCCGCCCCCAGGCTTACCGACCGTTTTCGCCCCCCCAGGCCCGCTCGACGATTTAAATCCTTCCAGTACGTCCGGAGGAAGTGCTCTCCCGCCCCGGTTCGTTCAGTCGGAATGAATCGCGATGACGGTACTCGAAACCAGCAATCTGACGAAGCGGTACGGCTCCGGCGATCAGCAGGTGGTCGCCGTCGACGGCCTCGACCTGCAGGTCGAGGCCGGGGAGGTGTTTGGCTTCCTCGGGCCGAACGGTGCCGGCAAGTCGACCACGATCGACATGCTGCTCGACTACGTGCGCCCCACCGAGGGCACCGCGACGATTCTGGGGCGGGACGTCCACGAGGCGTCGGAGGTGCTGCGCCGGCACATCGGCGTCCTCCCGGAAGGCCTCGATCTCTACGACCGACTCTCCGGACGTCGCCACCTCGAGTTCGCCATCGACTGGATGGATGCCGACGACGACCCCGGGGCCGTCCTAGATCGGGTCGGCCTCACGGATGCCGACGCCGCCCGTGCCGTCGCCGACTACTCCAGAGGGATGCAACAGCGACTCGCCCTGGGGATGGCCGTCGTCGGTGATCCCGAACTCCTGCTCCTCGACGAGCCGTCGTCGGGGTTAGATCCCCACGGGATTCAGCAGATGCGGGAGTTCGTCCGCGCGGAGGCCGACCGCGGGACAACGGTGTTCTTCTCCAGTCACATCCTCGGAGAGGTCGAAGCGGTCTGTGACCGCGTCGGCATTCTCCACGGAGGGCGTCTCGTGGCCGTCGACGACGTCGAGAGCCTCCGGGAGACCGTCGGCGTCGGGTCCGAACTCCGCCTGCGGGTTCGGGACGACGTCCCCCTCGACGTTGCGGACATGGAGGGCGTCGAATCAGTGTCACACTCGGGGAACCTGCTGCGGGTGACCACCACCGATTCACGGGTGAAGGCAGCCGTCGTCACGCGTCTTGCGAACGCGGGCGTCGAGATCCTGGACGTCGACTCCGAGGAAGCGTCTCTGGAAGACGTCTTCACGGCCTACACGACCGGTGAGAATGGCCCCGCGGAGAACAGTCAGGCCGGTCAGACTGGTGAGGCCGATGAGGCTGGTGAGACCGGTGAGGCCGCCCCCGCGTCGGAGGTGGTGGCATGACGGCGACCTGGAGAGACATCGCCCGCAAGGACTTCGAGGACGCCGCTCGCTCGCGGATGCTCTGGGGGCTCATCGCCGTCTTCGTCGCGTTTCTGGCGATGGCGCTCCCCGTTGCCGAACAGCTGTTCCCCGAGGCGGCGACGGTCACCCCCACGAAGGCACTTGCGGGCGTCGCGATGCTTGCACAGCTGTTCGTCCCGGGCATCGCACTTGTCGCCGCCTACATGGCCATCGTCGGCGAGCGTCGCTCGGGGAGCCTTCGCGTGCTGTTGAGCTATCCCCTCTCCCGTCGTGACGTCGTGGTCGGGAAACTCGCCGGGAGACTGCTGGTCACGGCCACGGCGCTCACCGTGGGATATGCCGTCGCCAGCGTGCTCGTCGTGACGCTGTACAGGATGCCCGATCTGGGGACGTTCGTCGGGTTCGTGGGGGCGGGAATGCTGGTCGGCATCACGTTCACGGGACTCGCGATCGGCGGCTCGGCCGCGGCGTCGTCCCGAGGGGGAGCACTGACGCTGACCGTCGGCTCGTTCGCGACGATGGTGTTCTTCTGGAAGCCAGTGGCTGCGGGAATCTACTACGCAATTACGGGCTCGCTCCCGGGGCTCCACGCCGACCGATGGTACTTCCTGCTGAAGCGGCTCAACCCGCTGGAAGCGTTCCGCGTGCTCACCAGTACGGTTCTCGACCAGGAGGTGAGCGCCGTCCCACGGTTCCCCGTGGAGGACATCCCTACGTCCGCATCCGCCGAGCAACTCGCCCTCGCGGCGCGGCTCGACACCGTCCCGTTCTACCTCGAGGCGTGGTTCTCCGTGGTCGTCCTGATCGCGTGGGGCGTGGGGCCCGTCCTGCTCGGAGCCTGGCGATTCGAACGGGCCGACCTCGGGTGACGCCGCCGTCGCTGGCGGTCAACTGCCACCTGGCGGTGGCGGCCCCCGGACGGCACTGCGACCGTGAGCAGTTCGACCGTCGGTTCGCCGCCGGCCGTTGCTGTCCTCGCAGGTCGCTTAGGTCGTCGACTCCAGAATCTCGCCCAGGATGTTGCGTTCCGCCCGCTGGAGGTGCTCGCTGACGGTCGAGGAATCGAGATCGAGCGCGGCAGCGATGTCGCCGGTTGCTACGTCTCGCGGGACCTCGTAGTAGCCCATCTCGTAGGCGGTCTGGATCACCTCCCGCTGCCGGTCGGTGAGCGAATCGAGCGGCCGCGTGGGCCCCTCGTACGCCCCGAGCTTTCTGAGACTCGCGGAGACGCCCTCGCGCTGGTACTCGTGGAGGGTACTCGAGATCGCCTCCTGTGACCCGACCAGCGACATGGTGGCACCGCGGTCGCCCAGATCGGGATCGCAGGTGCCGACCAGGTCGGCCGCTTGCTCGGCAATCTCGTCGCTCAACTCCGGCGCGTAGAACGCGACGACGTACAGATGGCTGTCGTCCGACGAGGGAATCCGTTCCCACTCTTCGACGTACTCCAGGGACTCGAGTTGCTGTTCGTCGACTTGCTGTTCGACCTCGACCCGGATGACGGAACTGTCTCCGTGGCACGCGAGTTCCTCGAAGTCACGAATGCCGGCCGCCTGGTACAGGGCGACGAGGTCGTCGATTCCGAGGTCCTCGAATTCGGCATCGCCGATGGTCACGAGGGCTTCACGCATGGGATACGCTGGTGTTCGCCAGTCACGCAATAAAGAATTGTGCCCAGTATAGTGGGCAGGGCAACGAAGGCGACCGTCCGCAGTCTCGATACCGGCCGGCTCTCACCCGGTCCGCACTCGCTGGCTCCGTTCGGAGCGACGCGTCGTGTCCGTGGCACGAGGCTCCGTCACCGGCCGCCGCGAGTGCTCGATGCAAGCGTCGGTAGCCAATCGAGGGAAACACGGATAGTCATAGCCGACGGACAGAACGCATGGAACAACCAGAGCCCGCGGAGGGATGGCCCGATCGACCTCTGACCGAGGCCGAAGCGACCGACCTGCTGGAGAACGATGTCGTCGCGGTCTGGGTGATGGACCACGAGAGTAGTGTCCGTGGCACCGTCGCGCCAAGCGCCGACGCGGACGATATCATCGACGTAGTACTCGAAACCGAACGTGCCTTCGAGATGTACTCGTTCAGCGGTGGACAGTGGCTCGACTACGGCACACAGCGGAAGGACGACGAGGAAGCCCCCTCGATGGCGGGGACACTGGAGAGTTACCGACTCCTGGCGGGCGAATCAGCCGAGTTCTGAGTATGCCGGGATCGGTGGCCCGCTCGTGACCCGTCCGTGACCCGCCGGTGATTCGCCCGTAAGCCGTCTATGACTCGCCTGTGACCTGTCGGTGATTCGCCTGTGACTCATCGGCGATTCGCCCGTAAGCCGGCAGTGCGAACACACCGGCCGGGTGTCCACCGGTCCACCCGCCGGCCACGGCGCAGCAGTACTGTCGCCGCTCTTCAGGATCTGTGGGCGAACCCGTCGTCGTGTCCACTGCCTCGGCAGCTGCTGGCTCACCACAACCTTACCCGTCTGGCGAATCAACCTGGAAATCCAACCATCAGATGTCTCCTGCAGATACCTCTCGGCAACAGCCTGCAGATGGCCAGAGCCACCCGGCCGTCCAGTGTGATGCCTGCGAGGCCGCGCTCCACTCGGCTACGGATCAGACGGTCTCGTTCTTCCTTTTGGAACAGTTGACGGTCCCACTCGTCGGCTGTGATGACCACCTCGAGCAGTTCGCGTCCGTCTGTGGCTTCACAACCGACGAAGCGACTGAACTCCTCGAACACCGCCCAGCCGGCGGCCTCTCGTGTCCCAGCTGTCAGCTCGCGCTCAACAATCCAGAACAGCCGGTGATTCCCGTTCAGGACGGGGCTGTCGCACCCCTCGCGTGTGCGGAACACCAGGCGGAACTCATCGACCGGTTCCACACCGGACTCGACACGGAGCAGCAACTGACAGCGTCGCTCGAGGCGCTTGAGTGAGGTGCCACGCGCCAGGGCAGCAGAGATATCGCTCCTCGAGCCTCGTCATTCGTCGTCAGTGACGCGGATATCGTGCCGTTCGAAGAGCGCTCTGGCGGTGTCGATCCGTTCGCTCACGAACTCGGGAACGCCGAGCGGTGTCGTCGCGGGTTTGCCCTTGTCCTGAAAGCGAACGAGGAAGAAGCATCCATCGCTGAGAAGTCGTCGTGTCGAGACCGGTCGGACGGTCACACCAGTGATGGCATCGAGCGGCATCTGTCTCGGTCGTACCAGTGGAAACCCGTCGGCGAGCGCCGTCTGGAGACGGCGACGCTCCCGCAGCTCCCGGCGATATCTCAGTTCGAGCGAGCCGGCGACGACGAGTAGCCCGAACAGTCCCAGGCCACCGACGAGCAGGACCACAGCGGGATTCAACAGATACAGCGACGCCAGGAGGCCGACGAAGGTCACACCCGACGCCAGCAGCGCGCCAATCCGCACAGCGGTGGCCAGCGGGCGATACTGGGCACCCGTGCGTAGCTCCGTTCGGAGAACCTCCCACTGCCTCATCTCCTCGAGTCTGAACGGTCGATCTGAGAATCCTATCACGAACCGCACAGTGGCCAGAGGCGACATCGAACCGCTCCACGTCCGCGAAATTCGCCGCTGTACGTATCACACCGGGTGGCGATGTGCCGCCGGTCACCACCCATCGAGGTGGATCTCGCGGTCCGTGTCGGGGAACGACTGCGGTGGCTTGTGGACGACCGTCGTGGGGATGTCGAGTGTTCGGATTATCTTATCCGAGGTGCTACCGAGGATGGCCTTCTCGACGTTCGTGAGCCCCCGCGACCCCATCACGATGAAGTCGATGTCGTGCTCTTCGACGTACCGCCCCAGTTCCTCGTGAACCACCCCCTCCTCGACGGCGGTCACGCAGTCGACGCCCATCGACTCGGCTGCTTTGGCCACTTCCCCGACGATTTCCTCGCCCTGTTCGTGATACTGTTCGCTCAGATCGTCTTGTTCGCCCGTTATCGGCTCGATACGTCCTTCGAACTCCTCGACGACGTGCACGGCGTGAGCCGTCGCCCCGAGCTCGCGGGCCAGGGAGAGCCCCGTCTTCACTGCGTTGGTCGCTTGCTCGCTACCGTCGGTCGGAACGAGTATACTCTCGTACATCTGCCGGCTATTGCATAGGGATCGTTTGTTAAATTACCCGAAATAGACATATATTCGACACGAAATCCCGAGTGCCGTCGTGAGCGCGAAGCGGAGAGAACAGACCATATCGACGGTGTGATGTCGGGACAGGTATCGGGTGAAAGCAGAGAGAGGACGGCGTGGGGATGCCGCCGTCCAGTCGGGAATCAGGGGATTGGGGTGGGGTTGGGGAGTGGGGGTGCACCTATTACGGTGCATCCGGCACGACCAGACCCGGGAATAAAAATACCCGGCCAAATCTCTCGGTAACGGGCGTGATACTCTCGTCGAAGAACGGAAGAGCGGAATCGAATCCTACCATCGCCGTCGGTCCCGGACCGGAAGCGCGGCGAAGTTACCGAGGCCGCCCGAGGCGTCTCGCGTCTCGCTCGTCGTCGCCTCGGTCGTCATCGAATCGCTCCAGAGGGTACCTGAGGTCGGCACGGAGCTTCTCGACCCGCGGAATCCGGGTGACGGTCGCCGCCAGCTGTCCTGCCCCGAGAAGTCCCGTGAATCCGAGGCCGACGGCCGGGAACAGGTTGCCGTCGACGTAGGCGTTCGCGGCGAAGATGAAGAAGCCGAGGCTGAACCCCGCCCCGACCTTCGCTTCGAGCGGGTTGATGCTCTCGTCGACTTTGCCGAGCCGGCAGTCGACAGCCACGGGTGTCTCGTTCGCCTCGCGGACGGCCCGTTCGGCTCGCCCCTCGCTCTGCGCGGCCCGGTCGAGCGTCTCGTCGGCGTCCTCCACGAGTTTCTCGGCCTGGGTCAGCGCGTCGGTGAATCTCTCGTCCCCGAGCAGCAACATCAGCCGCCGGACGTTGGCGATGTCCGAAAACACACCACCACCGGGGGCGCCCTCTCTCTCGGGACTGGAGTGGTGTCAGCGTCGTCGCCCCGTCGGGCGCGGGTCACCCGCCGGGTGCGACGAGTTCGATGGGGTGGCGCGGCTCCTCGCGCAACAGATCGTCGATCTGGTCGGTACAGGAGGTCCCGCTGGCGGCGACGTGGGCCGCGTCGGCCTCCTGGAGTTGACTCGCGAGCGGGTCGCCGACGTCCATCGATAGCTCGTAGTACTGCTCCTTGTACCCGAAGCTGCCCGCCATCCCGCAACACTCCACGTCGCTCGTGGTCACGTCGTATCCGCACGCCTCGAGCACGGTGAGTGTGTACTCCTCGAGACCCATCGTCCGCTGCTGACAGTGACTGTGGTAGGCGACCGTCGAGTCACGGCCCGCCGCGGCGAGTGCGTCGGCGTCGGCGCCGTTCGCGAGGAGGCCGTAGACGTACTCCATGACCTCGTAGCTGTGTTCGGCCAGCGGGTCGTGTGCCTCATCGGGAAGAAGGTGGGCGTAATCGTCACGGAACATCGCGAGGTCGCTCGGCTCGACGACCACCACGTCGTAGCCGTCCTCGAGATACGGCCCGAGCGCGTCGCTGACGCGTTCAGCCTGCTCGCGCGCGGTGGTGACCATCCCCTGCGAGAGCGGCGGACGGCCACTCGCGGGGAGCGAGGGCACCTCGACAGCGGCTCCCAGCGCCTCCAGCGCTCGTACGGCGGCCTTCCCCCGCTCGACCTGCATGTAGTTGGTGTAGGTGTCGGGGTAGAGGACGACTCGGCGGGTGGAATCGGCGTCGGCGGCAGCGGTGCCGCGACCCGCCGTCGTGTGCTCCCGGTCTCGAGCCCACTCCACCAGCGTCTCCCGCTTGAAGGCCGGGAGGTCGCGCCGACGATCGACGCCCACAGCCCGCTCCAGCAGCCAGCCGACCGGCCGGGAGCGCGCGACCCAGTTCGACAGCGGCGCGGTCGCGCTCCCCAGTTTCGCCAGCGTCTCGACGTTGCCGAACAGGCGCTTCTGGAGCGGCGGCGTCCCCTCGGCCTCGTCGTCCGGGGCGAGTCCGTCGACGAGGAACTCGAAGCCCTCGGCATCCCGGCCGCGATTGATGCGGTCCCGGACGACCGTGTTGATCCAGGGGATGTCGATGTTCACGGGACAGGCCTCGACACAGCGCGAACAGCCCGTGCAGAGGTCGTTGAACTCCGCGGCGACGTCGAGCCCCTCGATGCCGGCCTCCCAGCCGGTCGCGATGCCGCCGGAGTACGTCTCTCCGCCGAAGGCGTGCCCGCCGACCGACTGGAAGTTCGCGCAGACGTTCGAGCAGGCCGAACACCGGATGCAGTACAGCGTCTCGCGCAGCTCGTCGTCCTCCCGCATCGACAGCCGGCCGTTGTCGATGAGGACGAGGTGGAAGTCGCGGTCGGCCTCACCGTCGGTGATGGGCGTCTCGGCGTCCTCGAAGTCGACGGTCGGCGAGTCCATCGGCGGGGTGAACAGCGAGATGTAGCTCGTGATGTCCTGACCCGTCCCCGATCGGCCGATGAGTTCGACGAAGGGCTGGAGGTCCGCGACGCTGGGAATTACCTTCTCGACGCCCGCGACGGCGACGTGCGTGTCCGGGACGGTCACGCTCTTTCGGGCGTTCCCCTCGCTCGTCACGAGCGCCAGTGTCCCGGTGTCGGCCGCAATAAAGTTGGCGCCCGTCATGCCGACGTCGGCGGTCTTGATGCGCTCTAGGAGTTGCTCGCGGGCGAACCGGGTCAGTTCCTCGGCGGTCTCCAGCGGCTCCTCCGGGTCGAACCGCGCGTTGAACAGGTCGGCGATGCTCTCCCGGGAGCGGTGGATGGCCGGCGCGACGATGTGGCTCGGCGACTCGTCGGCCACCTGCAGCACCCACTCCCCGAGGTCCGTCTCCACGACGTCGACCGCCTGCCGTTCGAGGTGCTCGTTCACCTCGATCTCCTCCGAGGTCATCGACTTGCTCTTGACGACGCGCTCTGCGTCGCGGTCCTCACAGACCGACGCGATGTACTGGTTCGCGTCGGCCTCATCGTCGGCGAGGTAGACGGTACCGCCGTTTTCCTCGACGGTCTCGCGGAGGTCCTCGAGCAGGTCCGGGAGGTTCGCGATGGCGTCCTCCTTGATAGCACGGGCCTCCTCGCGGAGCGCCTCGTAGTCCTCGAGGTCGGCCACTGACTCGTAGCGTCCCTGGTTGAATCCCCGGGTGTTCTCGCCGACGGCGTCGCCCTCCGTCTCGAGCAGGTGTCGGATGTGGGCGGCCTTGGTCTTGCGCGATCCGGAGCTCACGTCACCACCACCCCGTGGACCTCCTCCGGGCCGTGGGCGCCCTGCACCAGCTCGCCCATATCCGCGGTCGCAGACGGACCGGTCGCGAGGATGGCCGAACTCCGGGTCTCTCCAATGCGGTCGGCCAATCGGTCGAATGTCGCACCCATGTCGGCGACGATATCCTGCTCGCGCAGTACCACGACGTGGCGGTCGGCGAACAGGCTGACGGGCTCGCTCCCTTCTGGTGTCGCCTCCAGCACGACACTCCCGTAGTCGGCGACAGCGAACGCGGCGCCGGTGACGCCGGTCACGGCCGCATCGAGGTCGGCCGGCGTCGGGTCAGTCGGAACTGCCTCTGGCAGGACGACGTCGTCCCAGGGGAGCGGCGCGCCGACGGCCGGCGGCTCGACGAGATCGGCGACGGTCTCGGTCACGTCACTCGGCGCGACGCGCGTCAACTCGACGCCGTACTCGCGGGCCGATGCCGCGAACTGGTCGTACAGGTCGGTCTCGGGGTCGCTCATCGGCGATTGTCTCGGGGTGAGGCGTGGTCGTACATGGAACTCTCGTCCGGACGGTCAGCCCGGCTGTCGTCTCGTGTGGGAGTCTCACGCACTTAATCAGCCCGGCTGTCGTCTCGTGTGAGAGTCTCCTACACTTAATCAGCCCAGCTGTCGTCTCGTGTGGGCGGCGCACGCGGTTACACCGGTCTGCGCACGGCCGCTCATTGTCACTAGCAGACGACGCGGACCACCTCCGGTGCGCCCCGAGGTCTGTCGGTGCACGCCCGTTCGGGCGACATCGCCGGCTTCCCGACGCCCCCAGAGGCAGCCAGCCTCCGAATGCACCCGGAAACGGTCGATCTCCGAACGTACTCGGGAGTATTCTGGCCGGCGGACTTTTCCACGCCCCAGCCGTATCCCGCGTCGATGGACGAGTCGGCGTTCAGCATCGACCCCCACGTTCACTCGACGGGATCCTACGACGGCCGCGAGCCCGTCGATCTGCTCCTCGAACACGCGGCCGACATCGACCTCGACGCCGTCGTCGTCACGGACCACGACACCATCGAGGAATCGCTTCGGGCGGCCCGTCTCGCCCCGGAGTACGGCCTCGTCGGTGTCCCCGGCGTAGAGGTCTCGACGGCCGACGGGCACCTGCTCGCTATCGGGGTCCGCGAGTGCCCCGCACCTGGGCAACCGCTCCCCGACACCGTCGAGCGGGTGCGTGCGATGGGCGGCGTCGCTGTCGTCCCCCATCCCTTCCAGCGAACCCGCCACGGAGTCCCCCGAGGGCGGCTCGCGGGCGTCGACGTGGACGGCATCGAGACCTACAACGCGTGGCTGTTCACGGGCTACCGAAACCGGCGAGCGGCGGCCTTCGCCCAGCGCTACGACCACGCCGACCTCGCGGGGAGCGACGCCCACCGCGTCGGCACCGTCGGTCGGGCGTACACTGCACTCGACCTCGACCCCGAGGGCGACGTGACCGTCGAGGACGTACTCGCGGCCGTCCGCCGCGGCGACACCGCGGTTCACGGCCGACGAGCGCCGCTCCACCGCTGTGCGAGCCACTACGTCAAAGGCGCCGTCCGGAAGTCCGGGTACGCACTCCGGCGAGCACCGTGGGTGGCCGGGTCGGTCGCCAGCGGAATCGTTCCCGGCTTCCAGGGCCGATCCGGCTGACCGGCCGGCCTCGCACGCGGCCGGGCGAACGCGCTGGCGACGCACTGACCGAGGTGAGCGCCGGCGCTGGCGACGCACAGTCACAGGTGGAAAATTTGATAAATAATATATTCTCATTATGATAATTTTTCTGACTTTTAAACTATATATTTGAAGTATAGATGTATTATAAGACAAATAGAATTCCAATTCGACGATACCCTCCTCGACGAGATGGACAGCATGATGCCCCCGGAGAACGACCTCCTGGCGCCGTCGATGAAGGTGAAACGCTGGAACGTGCTCGACTGATTCGCCGAGCAGTGCGACGACATCTACGGCGACCAGGAGGCTCGCGCTGCCGGAGACGACTGACTACGCCGCGGGGTTCTCGTCCGCACTCTCGTTCGCCGGCCCATCCACGTCGCGGTCCCTGTCGCGGTTCGCGATAGCCGCCACCTCGTCGAGGCCGTCGACCACGTGTGTCGGTTCGACCGACGCGGGGACTGTCGGACAGTGGTCACGGCGGACGAAGACGGAATCGAGGCCCGCCCGGTCCGCGGCGACCACGTCGCTCGCGCTGTCGCCGACGTAGAGCGCGGTGGACGCGTCGAGGTCCGCCAGTGCCCGCTCGAGGTAGTGGGCGTTTGGCTTCTTCAGGTCGAGGCTCTCGACCGTCATCGGGCGACCGTAGTGGGTATCGAACCAGCCGTCGAGACCGAAGAAATCAAGCACGAACCCGACGGTGCTGTGGTGGTTGTTGCTGACGACGCCGCGTGGCGCCTCGACCGCATCCACGGCGTCGATGTCGCCGTACGTCGCGCGCTCGCCGGCGTGGAAGGCCTCGACCTGTGAGTCCTCGTCGAACCGCTCGCGGGCGGCCCAGAGGCTCGTCGGGTCGAGGTCGTACGCCGCCGCGATGTCGTAGAGGCGGTCGACCGTCACGCCATGTCGGAGGACCTCGACGTGGTCCGGGTCGACGGTCGTGACGCCGACGGATCCGAACGCGGCCTCGATGGCCGCAGTCTGCGTCTCGGACGTCGGGGGCTCGACCAGAACCCCGTCGTTGTCGAAGAGGACCGCATCGTAGGTGGACACGGTCGAGTGTAGGGAGAAGGCGGTGTTGACGGTTACGGAGCGTCAGTCCTCGCCGTCCGCGCCGAGTTCTGCCGGGTCCGATTCCGGCGGGCCCTGATCGTCCGGTGCATCGGCTGCCCCGTCGGGCTCCGCGTCCCCTGCAGCGTCCTTCGTGCGGGCGGCTTCGGGCTCCCCGGCCGCAGGACGGGCTGCTACCGGCTCCCTGGCCGACAGTTGCTCCGCGAGTTCTTCCAGCCGGCGCGTCTGCTCGCGGTTGACCGCGACGATGATGTCCGAGAGGACACCGAACATGACGAGCTGGACGCCGAGGATGATGCCGGCAGCGGCGACGACGGCGAGCGCCTCGTGGGAGATACCGTTGACGAGGTAATCGTAGCCGACGTACGTCGCGACGAGGAATCCGACCAGCCCGCTGACCACCCCGACGCTACCGAAATAGAACAGCGGATTGTTCGTTTTTGCCAGCTTGTACAGCGTGAGAAAGATGTTCGCGCCGTCTCGGACGGGGTGGAGGTTCGTCTCGGAGTCGTCCGGCCGGGCGCGATAGGAGACCGGCACGACTTCGGTCGGCGTTCCGTGCTTGACACACTCGACGCAGAGTTCCGTCTCGATGCCGAAGCCCTCCGAGCGGAGCGAGTACCGCTCGATGGAGTCACGCGTAAACGCGCGGTAGCCGCTGAGGATGTCTCTGAGGTTGCGGCCGTGGATGGTCGAGAACGCGCGGTTGACAAGTCGGTTGCCGGCCCGGTTCAGCCGGGTCATCGCGCCCGTCTCCATCTCGGCAAAGCGATTCCCGATGACGTGTTCGGCGCGACCGGCAAAGATGGGTTCGAGCATCGCTTCGGCGTCCTCGGGACGGTAGGTCCCGTCGGCGTCGGCCATCAGGACGACCGAAGCATCGACGTGGTCGAGTCCCTCGCGGACGGCCTGCCCCTTTCCGACGCCGCTCTGCTCGATCACCCGCGCGCCCCGCTCGCGGGCGATGTCGCGTGTTCCGTCCGTAGAGTGGCCGTCGACGACGAGTACGTTCTCGAAGCCCTCGTCGCGGAAGCCATCGACGACGCTCCCGACGGTCTCGGCCTCGTCGAGCGTCGGCAACAGCACGCAGACGTCGTCGCGGTCCATTCGTCTCGGGGTCGTTGGCGCGGCCGCAAAAGCGCTCCGGCCCACGTCGGCGCGGCAGTTGTGTCGGCTCCGGCGCCCCCGCTTCCGGAGTCACTCCTTGCGCTGCTCGCTCAGATGCTCCCAGACCTCCGCGCAGCCACAACCGTCCTCGACGCCCGTCAGGTGTGCCCGGTCGCCGTCTTCGGTGGCAGTCATTTACTCAACTTGTGAGTAACCTCGAGACCACATAATCTTTGTGGGGATTCCCCACCGCCGTCACCGGCGCGTTTACGGTCATCCCGGGTGTGCGGTCGGTATGGTCGACGGGGACGGGACGGACCTGTTCGACGCACTCGATCTGACGGAGTACGAGGAGACGGCCCTGTCGAACCTGCTCCGGCTCGGACGGACGACTGCGCCGAACCTCGCGGAGGCGACGGGCATCCCGAAAGCACGCATCTATGGCGTTCTCGACTCACTCGCCGACCGGGGCTTCGTGAAGGTCATCCCCGGCCGCCCGAAGGAGTACCAGTCCCGGCCGCCGGCAGAGATCGTCGACCGGGCAAAGGAGAACCAGCGGCAGGCCTACGAGGCGACGGCAAAGGAACTGGAGGCGAGTCGCCAGGCGTTCCTCGCGGAGTACGGCCCGCAGTTCGACTCCGCGACCGAAGACGTCCGGCCGGCCGAGGAACTATTCCACGTCGTGGATGTCGGCGACCCCAGCGAGTCCGAGACGCGCCGGCTCTACCACGAGGCCGATCGCGAGGTTCGTGTCCTCACGAAGTCGTGGGAGTATCTCGACAGCGTCGAGCCCGCGCTGGAGGATGCACTGTCGCGCGGCGTCGTCGTTCGGGTACTGTTTCTCCATCCCGACCGGCTGAGCGACGAGAACCGCCGTATTCAGGCCAGCATCGTCGACCGCCTCCGCGAGGAGTTTCCGGCTGTCGAGTTCCGATTTGCGACGGGCGCGCTGCCGTGGCGAGGGACGCTCACGGATCCACCCGCCGACGCGGGGACCGTTTCGGCTGACGACGGCGAGGACAGCGGCGAGGCGATCTTCCTCGTCGAGGAGCCCGATGTACCTAACCACATGCGGCAGGCCGCCATCACGGAGAACGAGTCGTTCGTGGCTGGACTCAAGCGCTTCTTCGACCTGGTCTGGGAGCACGAGTCGACGGAACAGCGAGAGGAGTGACCGCGGGCGACCCAGCGGGCGGACCGCCCGTCGCGCGAAGGACAGGAGTGAACTGTCCGCCGCGTCGACCGGACGTATGACCGACGACGATCGCGACGGCTCACCGGTACGGCCTCGACAAGGACCCCTGAACGGGCTCCGGGTAGTCGATTTCTCCGGCATGGTCGCCGGCGGCTTCGCGACGATGACGCTGGCCGACTTCGGCGCGGACGTGGTGGCGGTCGAGCACCCGGAGCAGGGCGACCCAATCCGGGACTGGGGCCCGTTCGATCCCGACTCCGGGATGTCGCTGTGGTGGAAGTCACTCGCCCGGGGCAAGCGCGGCGTGACCTGCGACCTCTCGACGCCCGAGGGGCACGCGCTCGCACTCGATCTCGTCGAGACGGCCGACGTGGTGGTCGAGAACTTCCGCCCCGGAACGATGGAGCGCTGGGATCTCTCCTACGAGGACCTCCGGGCGGTGAACGACGGAGTGGTTATGATCCGCATCTCCGGCTACGGTCAGACCGGGCCGCGGGCCGAACAGCCGGGATTCGGCACCGTCGCGGAGGCCATCTCGGGGTTCGCCCACGTCAACGGATTCCCCGACCGGGAGCCGCTCCTGCCGCCGATTCCGCTGGCAGACATCGCCGCGGGTCACTACGCCGTCCAGGCGGCGATGTTCGCGCTCTTCGAGCGCGAGATCGGCCCTACCGGCGACGGGAGCGGCGAGGGGCAGGTCGTCGACGTCAGCCTGTACGAGGCGCTCTTCCGGATGTTTCCGGGCGACGTCGAGGCGTACGACCGCCTCGGGCAGGTCCGCGAACGTCGCGGGAACCACCACAGCAACGCCGCCCCGCGCAACGTCTACGAGGCCAGCGACGGCTACGTGGCGCTGTCGGCCTCGGCCCAATCCATCTTCGAGAACCTGGCAGAGACGATCGGCCACCCCGAACTGCTGGAGGACGAGCGGTTCGCAACGAACGACGCCCGCGTCGAGCACGCCGACGAGCTAGACGCGTACATCGCCCCATTCATCGCCGAGCGGACCGTCGAGGAGACGATCGACGACCTCGGCGCGGGCGACGCGGTCGTCGCGCCGGTGTACGACGTGCGTGACGTCTTCGAAGACGAGCAGTACGCCGCCCGCGACGACCTCGTCGAGATCAAGGACGAGGACCTCGGGCGACTCACGACGCCGGGCGTGATTCCGAAGCTGACGCGGACGCCGGGCGCGGTCGAGCATCTCGGCCCGCGGCGAGGCCAGCACAACGACGAGGTCTACCACGACGAGCTCGGGCTGTCCGAGTCGACACTCGAGGACCTCCGCGGGCAGGGCGTCATCTGAGCGGCGCACCCCGACTCCGCGGCGAGGCCGGGCGACAGGACAGTCGACGCACCGAGAACGGGGGCAGTCGACGCACCGTGAGAGCGTGAGATAGCGAACAGGCGGCACGACCGCGCTCCGGACCGGGTGCCGCGCTGGCGGAACCGTGACGGGGCGATGCGCGCCCCGTCACGGGTCGGCGGTCCGGAGTCGACTCGTCAGGTCACGGGGCGACTGGTCCCGCTCTGGCATTTGAACTTCAGGTCCAGTCGTCGCCGAGGAACGCGACCAGCAGGTCGCGGTCGAGCGTGTCCTCGGGCAGGGTCTCGACCCAGCGGACAGCCTCGATCTCCTCGTCTGCGAGGCCGGGGTCATCGGCAAGCGCGGTCGTCTCGGCCGCCGCGCGGTGGATAGCAAACCGGAAGCTCCGCTCCTCCCCACCGTGTCGGAGAACGTTCCTGATGACGGCCAGGCGCTCGCCGGGCGTCACGTCGAGACCGGTCTCTTCGCACAACTCTCGGACCAGCGCCTCCCCGTGGCTCTCACCTCGCTCCACCTCGCCGCCTGGCAGGAGCCAGCGATCCTCCTCACGGACGAGCAACACCCGGCCGCCGTCCTCGACGAGCGCACCGACGCCCCACGCCAGGCCGTCCTCGCCGTCGATCCGATCGCACGCGGCGGCGAACTCCTCGGCAGTCAGGTGGCGGACCCGCTCGCGATGGTACTCTCCGTCTTCACGCCAGGTCCGGACCTCGGTGTCCGGGTCGGCGTCCGCGTCGTCGACAGCGGCCTCGGGCCCGCCTCCCGCGTCGTCCGTGCCCCCGTCGTCTGCGCTGTCCGCGGATTCGTCGTCGGACACGGTCACGGGCTCAGGGCAGGTCGACGTCGACACCGGTCTGCCGGGCAGCCGCCTTCACCGTGTTGTACAGGAGCATCGCCCGGGTCATCGGACCGACGCCGCCGGGAACGGGTGTGATGGCGCTTGCCCGCTGCTTCGCGCTCTCGAACTCGACGTCGCCGATGAGTTCGTAGCCCTGCTCGTTGTCCGCGTCGACGCGGTTGACACCGACGTCGATGACTGTCGCTCCCTCCTTGACCATCGATCCGTCGATCATCTCTGGAACGCCGGCAGCCGCGACGAGGATGTCCGCCTCCCGGGTGTGCGCGGCGAGGTCCTTCGTCCGAGAGTGACAGACCGTCGTGGTGGCGTTGCCGAGCGGTTCCTTCTGGATGAACAGATTCGCCATCGGCTTGCCGACGATGTCAGAGCGCCCGACGACGACAGCCTCGGCACCTTCGGTCTCCACATCGTAGGCCTCGAGCAGCTTCTGGATACCGTGAGGCGTACAGGGTTTGAAGCGGGCGTTTCCAGCCACCATCCGACCGACGTTCTCGGGGTGGAAGCCGTCGACGTCCTTCGCGGGGTCGATGGCCCGGAGGACGCGACGCTCGTCGACGTGGTCCGGGACCGGCATCTGGACGAGGATGCCGTTCACCGCGTCGTCTGCGTTGCAGTCGTCGATGGTGTCGAACAGCTCCGCGGCGGGCGCCTCGGGGTCGAGTTCGACGTGGTGGCTGGTGATGCCGACCTCCTCGCAGTCGCGCTGTTTCATCGAGACGTACGTCTCGCTGGCGGGGTCGTCGCTCATCAGGACTGTCGCGAGCCCCGGACGCGCGTCAGCGTCCGCGAGTCGTTCGATTGCGTCGGTCAGGCCGTCACGGATGTCGGCGGCGACGGCGTTCCCGTCGATGATCTCGGTCATACGTCAACCAGGGCAGGGGGCGGTATTCAAAGCCGCGATGCGTTCGCTCGCCGCGGGGCCGCACCGTCTCGGACGAGCGACGGTGTGTTCAGACGAAGCGGTTCCCGCGGCGCCGGAACTCGCGACGCTCGGCCGGCGTCGGGAGCGTCCGGTACTCGTGTGCGCCCGTCGGATTCGGTCGCGGTTCGGGGTCGTGCCCGTTCCGGAGGTCATCGAGCAGGTCGACGACGAGCCCCGCGCCGGTCCGCGCGAGCTTGCGATTCACGTCGTGCATTGCGTCCCCGGCCGCGATCGGGAATGACCGCTGGCGCAGGATGGGCCCGGCGTCCCACGCCTCGATCATCAGGTGGGCCGTGACGCCGGTCTCGTCGTCGCCGTGGTAAAGCGGCCAGAATGCCGTCGCCCGGCCGCGGTACTTCGGCAACAGCGAGCCGTGACAGTTCACCGCGAGGTCGGCTGCCCCCAGCACCGGCCCAGGGAGCAACTGCCCGGCGACGACAGAGAGCAAGAGATCGGGGTCCCGCCCGCGGACCCAGTCGGCGAACGCCGGATCGCTCGCATCCGGCACGCGGCGGACGGGCAGGTCATGCGAGCGAGCGAGTCGCCGGACCGACCGGTAGCCGCCGGGGAGCCGCCGCTGTATCGACCGGGGAAGCGCGCCGGCGAGTCGGGCGGCGGCGTACCGGGCGCCGAGCCGGGCTGTGCCCGTCGCGCCCCACGCGCGGAGCTGTTCGCGGGCCTGTTCCACCGGACGACCCGGGAACGGCACCAGTGCGACTCCGTCCACGACGTCCGCGTGAGCCGCGAACACCGGCTGGAGGTACCGGGGGAGGTAGAGCGGATCCTCGCTGGTCGCCAGGACGACGTCCATCCCGTCGCTGCCGGACACACCGCTGTCACTGGCCGCTCGCGACTTCAGTCCGACGCCGGCAACGACCTGATCACTGCCGTGACCCACACGAGACACTCCTGTTGTGGCCCCACAAGACACTCGTACTGGCACAGAGCAGCGTCAGGTATGCGACGGCTCCGCATCGCCGCGGCTGTCGCGGCCCTCCTCGGTATCCACGCGTGGCACGCCCTGCTCCGCGTCGCCCGGCGCGAATCCGCCCGGTCGCAGCCCCCCGGTGGCGACGAGAACCCGGAGCTCCTCGAACACGAGCGGGGCTGGTACGACTACCTCCGCGGGTTCCACGCCCACCACGGCGACCCCGAATCGTACGGGGTCCCGACCACCGACGGCGACGGACCCGAGCACGGTGACCTCTGGCACGGGCTCGACGCCTGGTGGCAGTCGAACTGCCTCCGCGGATACACGCTCGGCGACGACGTGTACATCTGTCCCGGCACCCCGCGCGTCGTCTGGGTCCACCAGGCCGGCCACGCGCCGTCGTTCGGTCGCGACGTCCCGACGCTGGTCGGCGAGCGTCGCGAGAACGATGGACTGCCGGACGAACCTCTCCGGACGCTCGACGTGATGCTCCCGGGACGGTTCCCCCACACCTGCTGTCGCCTCCGCGACGAGCGCGGCCTCCGCGACCGGTACGACGAGTGGCTCGACCGGGGCCGCATCCAGCGACTCTCGGGCTGAGACGAGCCAGGAACGGCGGCCGGCGCCGCGGACGGGCGCTTCGCGCGGTGCTCGCACCGACCCAGATACATTTGTCTCCCCGACGAGGACGAACGTATCGTGACGAACAATCCCGCTGGGCTACTCCCGATCTTCGTCTTCGTCGCCGCCGTCGGACTCTCCTGGCCCGTCGCCGTCGCCACGTTCGTCCTCTCGCTCCGGGTCCGCCCGTTCGGGCGGGCGCTCCGATACGTCGGCGCGGGCGTCACGGTGCTCGCGACGATTTTCGCGGCGAGCATCGGCGTCATCGCCGGGGCGGAGGTCGGCGGAATCGTCCTCGCATCACTGGCCATCGCGGCAGTGGCGTTCGGCGCGGTTCCGCTCGCTGTCGCGCGATCGCTGCTGGTCCGGAACGGCATCGAGGCGAACCGGGCGCTCCGGCTCTCGGTCGGTGCGTGGCCAGTCGCGCTGCTGGTCGCGTTCGGCGCCTTCATCGCCCCCGGCGGCGTCGCTCGCTACAACGTGACCTTCCTCTCGGGCCCGGCGCTGTACGTAGCCGTCGCGGCCATCGCCGCGCTGGTGCTGCTCGGCCCGGCCGCCCTGGGGCTGCTGGCCGCACGCCTCGGCGTCGGCGCGGCCGACGGGTCGAGACGCAGGCCGGAGTAACGGACGATCCACTCGGCGGCATGGGGACGCCGCGTGGTGACAGCCCGGGAGCGGCACGCCCGCGACGACAGCACGCTCGGCCGCGACCCGCAACCGTTTCAAGCGGCCCGCCGAACCGTCACTCGATGACCGAGGGGGACCTCACCGACGAGGAGCGCGAGCGACTGGGCGACGTGGTCGCGCTCCAGCCCACGAAGAACGCCGAGCTCGCCGAGCGGTGGGGGCTGGAGGGCGGCAGCGCGGTCCACTCGTACCTCGAGACCCACCTGAAGGAGTACTACTTCCGCGACGAGAACAGCCTCATCCGCGCGACGGAGGAGGCCGCCGAGATCGCCGGCGTCGAGCCGGGCATCAGTGAAGGCGAGAACGGGAACCGCATCGTCCGGGTCCCGGACCTGCAGTACCACGTCCTCCGGGTGCTCGCGGACCACGACGAGGAACCACAGAGCGTCGTCGGCGTCCTCCACGACGTCCGCGACCTCGGCGAGGGCGATGGACTCGACCCCGACAACGACGACATCCGCGAGGCCCTCGGATCGCTCTCGGACAAGGGGGTCGTCGAAACGGTCCAGAAGACCGTGCCCACCTACCGCCTCGCGACGCCGCGAGCGAACCTCACGGTCGAGCGGCTGGACGAATGAGGTGGCGAGATGACTCGAATATTTTCACTTTATTCTGATTATTTTCGATTTATATGTGCCGATTTTGATCTGAATTCACTCCCGTTGTCGGTCGCGCTGTCGCTCCAGCAGTCGGGTCGCCCCCTTCCCGGGGCCGCCGTCGATGGGCCACTCGCGGGCGCGCCACGCCGGCGGCTCGGGTTCGAACTCGGGACAGGAGCCCGAACACTCGCGGGCGGTGACACACCGACCCTTCGCGGCGCAGGCGGGCAGGGGTGCCTCGGCGTCGGCCAGCCGGAAGTGCCGGCAGTCCGTCCGGACGTGGTCGGCGTAGCCGCGCCAGCCGCGCTCGTAGGCGCGCTCGGCGATCTCCCGGCGCTCGGCGGCCTTCCACTCGGGGTCGGCGTACTCGAACCGGGCGGCCGACCGGTCGTGCTCGCCGCCCGCGGGGCGCTCTACGATGCGCGTCCCCGGGTCGTCGACGCGGAGCGCCCCGGGATGCCACGCCACCTCGACGTCGATCCCGGCGGGACCGTCTCCCTCGCTGACGGCGAGGATGCCGGCCTCGACGGGGAGACGCTCCAGTAGCGCGGGTTCGACGCCATCGCTATCACCATCGCCGTCGCCGTCGCCGCCGTCCGCGCGGGTCGCGACCCACACCTCGTCGGCGAGGCCGAGCGCCACGTCCCGTTCCAGTTGATCCGCGAGTGCGCGCGCGGCGCTCGCGTCGAGGTCCGGCTTGTTCTCGACGGCGACGACGCGCTCGACCCACGCCGGGTAACGCCACGTCCGCCGGAGTTCGACGCGGTTGCCCCGCTTTCGCGTCTCGACGAGGTCCCGGTCGGCCGCGCGGTGGACCGCCTCGCGAACGTACTGCCACGGGTACCCCGGGTCGGGCAGCGCGTCCCGGTACCAGGCCCAGTCGGCGGGCGCGTGCCGGACGACGTGGAGCAGGTCCGAGTCCAGCGCGCGCTCGCCGAAGACGGCTCGCCGTTCGAGCGCCGCCCGGTCGCACTCGAGCACGAGCGTGTCCCACCGGCGGTCCCGGACGCCGAGTTGCCGGGCGACCACGATGGCGCGGTCGTCGGGCAACGCGCCGCCGGGCGGCCAGCACGCCTCCGCCCAGCGACAGACCCGCAACTCGAAGGGGAACTCGCGGTCCGGAAGCGGCCAGCCGCCCACCGCTGCTGGGTCGCGGGCGTCGGTCACAGCCGCCCGGAGGAAGGCAGACGGCTAAACGGTTCCGTCGACCGACGACTGGAACCGGCGGTCACCCTCCCTCGTTCCCGTCCGCGTCGACCCCGTCATCCCCGTCGTTCTCGTCGTCCGCGCCGTCCGCGGCTTCCAGCACCTCGTCGAGGAACTCGTGGGCGTCGTGGAGGATGTCGCGGGGGCCGTCCTGGGTGATGGTGTTGATGGCCTGCTCGTAGTCGCGCCACTGCAGGTCGCGGTGCTCGCTCGACAGTTCGGCGGACGCCTCGAACGACTTCGCGATGAACAGGTGGACCGTCTTGTGGATGGTGTTGCCGTTCGCCTCGAAGACGTAGTCGTAATCCTCGCGGAAGCCATCGATGAGCCGGAAGTCCTCGATACCGGCCTCTTCCTCGACCTCGCGGATCGCCGTCTGCTGTAGCTCCTCGTCCCCTTCGACGCCGCCCTTCGGGAACTCCCAGTCCCCGGGGCGGGATTTGAGGAGGAGGTACTCGCGACAGCCACGGGTGTCACGAAAGAGGATGGCTCCCGCACTCGTGGCCTCTATCATTGCTGGAGAGTATACGACCCCGCGTTAAATCGGTGTCGGACCCTAGACCTGTTCGTTTCCGGACCTCAGGACACGGCCCGAGTACGGCGGCGGCTGGGGACGGTGGCCGGAGGCGACGGCCGGGAGCGGGGGCGAGACGGACGAGGCGCTCGCGGGGGCCGTGACAGCGAGGGTCACGGTGGGACCGGTGCGTTTAGTAACGACAATCGACAAGAGCGGGCACATGGAATTCTGCGACGAGTGCGGTTCGATGATGCACACGGAGGGCGACGAGTGGAAGTGCAAGTCCTGCGGTGCCACGAAGCCTCGCGACAGCGCCAGGGAGACGGCGATGACGACGACCCAGGGCCAGGACACAGACAGCGGCCCCGTGGACATGTCAGAGGTCGACGACGCCGAGATCGGCCCCACGACGAAGGTCCGCTGCCCCGAGTGCGGGAACGACCGCGCCCGCTACGAGATGAAGCAGATCCGGGCCGCGGACGAGTCCGAGACGCGCTTTTTCACCTGCACCGAGTGCGACCACAAGTGGCGTGAGGACGACCACTGACAGACCGCGCCGCAGGCGCTCACGACAGACGGGCATTCACTGACGGACGTACCGCCGGGCGCGACTGTGACTGGCAACCCCACCAGGCGCATCAACAAAGCGAATAGCGGAGCGGGCGAGGCACAACGGACACGCCCATGGACGAGGACGGGAACGAAGACGGAGACGAGGACGGGAACGAAGACGGAGACGAGGACGAACACCCGGTCTGCGGCCCGGACTGTCCGGCCGCCGAGCCGGTAGACCGAGCGGCGACGGAGCCGAGAGGCGGTGTCTCCCGGGAGTGAAGCCGCTCTCGGTTCTCGCGGGGATGGATCGGTCAGCGCCGCTCGCGGCGCGAGATCCCCTCCCACACCGCATCGACGAGCCGATCTGCGCCCGTCTCGTCGGCGTCGTCCCACCCCCGAACCAGCGCGTCCTCGAGCGCGTCCAGGGAGTGATTCTCGAAGTTGTGGGTGCCCC
>JBDGSA010000142.1:0-23657 GCA_042217755.1 Haloglomus sp.
GTCCGCACCAGCGCGAGGTCGTCCATGAGGAACGGGAGGATTTCGACCGAGGTCGCGGTGGGGCGGGCGGTCGCAGCGACCTTCCAACGGGGGAGGTGCGGCTCGATGGTCCCGTACGGAACGGTCAGGTAGCGCCGAACGCGCTCGGCGTGGTCGGTATGGTACAGCGCTTCGAAGTCGAGGCTAAGCTCTCCCTTGACCGCCTCTCGCTCGTTGAGCCGGCGACCGTGGCCGTACGCACCGTCGTAGCGGGTCAGACAGTCCATGAAGAAGATTGTCTTCAGCGCCCGCTCGACCGCGCGCTCGAATCCACCTGCCCCTGGGCTGGAAAGCGGGTGGACATGCCCGTCGGCGACGATTCGCGGCTCGTCGGCCCGGCGAATGTCGGCGCCGAGGTAGTACGCCAGCGGGGCAGCTGTCAGGGCCGCCTCGGTCGTCTCGGGCAGTTCGAGCCACACGTCCGTCGCCGGCGGCGCGAGCCCCTTCGTGTCGAGTTCGTCGCCGAGTTCGACCGCGGGTGGATGCCCGCGGAGGCTCGGATACGAGCGCTCGGGCATCGTCGTCCCGAGGGCGGCGCCGAACGTCGAGACGGTCGACAGCAGGTCCGCCGGATCCGTCGTCGTAGTGATGGTGGTCGCCGGGCGGGTCCGGCGCGAGCGAGCCCCGACGAACACGTCGGTCCCGTCATTGAACTCGATGCGCGTTTCGGCGAAGTCTGCGTGGATGTCGACTGCCGACTCGACCTGCAGGTAGCACTTCACCGGCGTGGTTAGCTCGAGCGTGTACGCTCCTGGGTCGAGCGAGGCCTCCTCGAGGTGCTCGACGCTCGCCACCAGTGCGCCGTCCGGGTTTCGGACGTACACGTTGACCGTCGTGGGAAGGCAAATGGCGGCCGTACGCACCGACGTCGCGGTGTCGACCGGATACGCGAATCGGTCGACCGACGCCGGCGTCGGATCGACCGAACCCGACGTCTCCAGGTTGTACTGGTGGTTGTCCACCGGGTCGAGAATCCTGAGGCCGTGGTGCTCCTCGGCGTGGGCGAACGAGACGCCGGGGGTGCCGTCACGTGTCATGGATGGGGAGTCGTTACTCGTCGGTGATCGGGAGCCAGTCCGACGTGACGTCTTCCTCGTGGACGCGCCAGCGCTGCTGGGCCTGGTCGTCGGCGAGTTCGAGTTCGACCGTCACCTCGGCCAGTGATTCGAACGTCCGGACCGTGGCGCTGTCCGACGGCAGCGACAGGTGGAAGTGGGCGGTCCCGCCGAGGTTCCGGACCTGGCCGGTGACCGCGTGCAGGAAGGTGAACGCCTGTTCCTCGCCCGCCGTGTCGATGAACGGCAGCACCGAGTCCACGCATACTCGCGTCGGCGTGTCGGTGTCCTGGAGCTCCGCCAGTGCGTCCTCGAACGCCTGTTCGGCGGCGGGAATCGTCGAAACCGTGGTGACGTTCGTGCCGCTGAACTCTCCGGCCAGAGTGCCGGTTCCGCCCGGTCCCGACGCGGTGGAGGCTGCTGTACTGGCGCTCCGGGCGCCAGAGTCGTATTCGATCACGCGGTCGGAGTCGTTCGGGGTCACGCCCGCCGCCTGCCCCCGTCCGGTCTTGATCAGGATCCGTCCGGCGTCGCCGTTAAACAGCTCCGAACAGGCCTGCTGGTGGATCGCATCAGGGACTGCCCCTGCCACCAGTAGTGCCTTTCCCCGCTCGCGCAATTCTTCCAATGCCGCCTTCAGCTTCTGGTCGTCCGGTCCCATCGTTAGCCCGTTGTTTATCTACTAAAGAAATAAGCATTTGCTCTAGATTCACGCTCTGAAACTGCCCCTCGGCTGGAATTTGCTGTTCGGGAATCTCGTCCCCCCGACGACGATTCGGAGATCGCCCACTCGCCCGGCGGCTGTTCGAATATTCGCTATTCATCCAACCCGCCTCGCACGCGCCGTAGAATAATTCTTAATAGTTCTTCATCAGACAACGTATCTCGGTAAATATTGATAATACTGAACGAATACATACTTTTCTCTCGTTGGACAGGTGCTACTCCGATGTCTGTCCGGATTTCACCCTCTCACTGGAGCAAGGATACCGCAATAGTTGCCGGAACTAGCAGGAAAGAACATGAAGGTTTATACTCCATGAACATCCATGAGCAATTGAGGACAGCACACCTGTCCAACGAACGACCATGACGGACCGCCCACCCCACGAGATCGAACCGATGGTTCCGGAGATGCCCCGACAGTCTACCGAGGACGAGACGCCCACGATTGCACAGGACGGGGGTCGTGTACTCTACCACGACGAGGAGGCCGGCGCACCCCTCGTTCCCAAGTGCTCCTGAGCGGTCCGTCCGACTCGCTGTATCGTTCTTCGACTACCAGACTGGACAGCCACCGCGTCATTCGTCTCTGGACCGGCCGGTGACGACCCGCGGACATCTCCGACCGCGACGCGGCCGGCCCGCGGCGCTTTTCCCGGATCGTCCCCTCCTCGCGAGTGATGCGACGGTTCAGTGCCGACTACCTCACCGAGACTCGCCGGGAGATGTGGGAGGACTCGCACGAGGCCCTGGCCGACCTCCGACTGGCCGAGGCCGACAGCGTCCTCGATGTCGGCTGCGGGACCGGCGAGCTGACCGCCGTCCTCCGCCAGGGGTGCCCCGGACGGGTGGTCGGGCTGGACCGCGACCCCCAGTTGCTGGCGCACGTCTCCGAGCCGGTCGTCCGCGGCGACGCCGAGTCGCTCCCGTTTCCCGACGACACGTTCGACGTGGTCGTCTGTCAGGCGCTGCTGGTGAACCTGCCCGACCCGGCTGCTGTCGTTCGCGAGTTCGCCCGCGTCGCCCACGAGCGCGTGGCCGCCATCGAGCCCGACAACGCCGCCGTTACGGTCGATTCGACAGTCGACGCCGAGGCCGCGCTCGCCCGGCGCGCGCGGGAACGATACCTGCAGGGCGCCGAGACGGACGTGGCGCTCGGGGCGAGCGTGCGGGAAGTGTTCGCGACCGCTGGCCTGACCGACGTGCGGGTCCGGCGCTATGACCACGAGCGCGTCGTCGAGCCGCCGTACGCCGACCACGAGGTCGAGGCCGCGACCCGGAAGGCCAGCGGCGCCGATCTCCGCGAGCGCCGGGCGACGATGTCCGGCACCGCAGAGGAACTCGACGCGCTCCGCGAGGCCTGGCGCGCAATGGGGCGGGACGTCCTCCAGCAGGTCTGCCAGGGGGAGTACGAGCGCCGCGAGGTCGTCCCGTTCCACGTCGTCGTGGGGCGGGTCGACGACGCTCTCGAGACCTGACAGTCACAATACAGGAACTGGTTCCAGCGAGCATCTTTGGTGGTAGCGCTGCTATCTCGGGTATGCCCTCCCCGATCGAGCCACATGTCGTCGCCCTGTGTGGCAGTCTCCGAGACGCAAGCCGGACCCGTATCGTGCTGGCAGAGGCTCTCGACGGTGCTCAGGCTGCCGGTGGCACCGCGGAGCTGGTCGATCTCCGGGCGCTCGACCTGCCGCCACTGGACCCCGACGCGCCGACGCCGCCCGACGCCGCCGCGCTGGCCGATACCGTTGCGACCGCGGACGCTGTCCTCCTCGGGACGCCCAACTATCACGGCTCCTACACGGGTGCGCTGAAGGACGCACTCGACCACCTCGGTCGCGACGAGTTCGGCGGCACCACCGTCGGCCTCGTTGAGGTCGCCGCCGGCTCGCACCCCGGCCCGGCGCTGACCCACCTCCGGGCAGTTTGCCGGACGCTGAACGCCTGGACGGTACCGCTGGAGGTGGCCGTGCCGGACTCTCACTCGCTGGTCGAGGACGAGGGCGTCGACGACGCGGACCTGGCCGACAGACTCGCCCAGCTGGGTGAGCAACTCGTCCGGTACGCCGGGGTGGAGCGCTATCCCGAGATCGCGGGCGTACAGAGCGCCCCCAGGGGCTGATGAGCCCCCGCGTCGGCTGTCTCGGCCCCCCGGAGCGGCGACGGATGTGGGACCGGAAGCCTGTAGGTGCGTCCGTGAGAGGCCCCGCAGGGATCCCCGCGATGGAGAAGGCGCTCTGGTATCTACTCGCCGGCACGCGGGGCGGCCAGAACCGGACTCGCATCATCCGGCTGCTCGACGAGCGCCCCCGGAACGCCAACCAGCTCGCCGACGAGCTCGACGTCGACTACAACACGGCCCGCCACCACCTCGACAAGCTCGCCGAGCACGACGTTATCGAGACCGGCGGCGGCGAGTACGGCAAGCTCTATTTCCTCACCGACCGCTTCGAGCGACACCGCGAGACGTTCGAGGAGATCATGGACCGTCTCTGAGGGTGCAGTGTCCCCCGTCTCTGAGGATGCGATGGCCCCTACCTCCGGTCTGATGCTGGTCTGCGCCTCGTTCGACGGGCACACCGGAGGCCCGGCTACAACGGCCGACCGCGAACGGCGACCGCAAACCGCGACCGAACCCGCGACCGAGGTGGCCGCGATGGCACTCTGCCGGCGTGTCAACCGCCCCGAAATCGAGCTCCGTGGCATCCGCCCTCGTACCACCTGTGAATCCACAATGCGGCAACGGCAACCCTTTTGCCGGGGGCAAGGGAAGCGGAGTGGTATGAGCGAGAGCGAGGAACTACACAAGGGGCTCGAGGGGGTGCTGGTTGCCGAGTCGGCGCTCAGCTACATCGACGGGAGCGTCGGCAAACTCGTCTACCGCGGATACGCCATCGAGGACCTGGCCGAGGGCGCCAGCTACGAGGAGGTGCTCCATCTGCTCTGGCACGGCCACCTGCCCGACCGCGAGGAACTCGAGGCGTTCACCGACGCCATCACCGAGGAGCAAACGGTCGACGGCGCCGTGCTCGACGCGCTCGCGGAACTCGCTGAAGCCGACGAGCGCCCGATGGCTGCACTCCGGTCGAGCGTCTCGATGCTCTCTGCTTCGGATCCCTCCGACGCCGGGCCGCGAGACCTCGACGCCGCTCTCGAGAAGGGGCGGCGCATCACCGCGAAGATCCCGACGCTGCTCGCGGCCTACGACCGCCTCCGCCGCGGCGAGGACCCGATCGAGCCGCGAGACGACCTCTCTCTGGCCGCCAACTTCCTCTACATGCTAACCGGCACGGTGCCCGACGACGACGCGGCCGAGGCCATGGACCAGGCGCTCGTCCTCCACGCCGACCACGGCCTCAACGCCTCGACGTTCACCTCGATAGTCGTCGCCAGCACGTTCGCCGACATGTACTCCGCGGTGACCGCGGGCGTCGGTGCACTCTCGGGCCCGCTCCACGGCGGTGCCAACCAGGACGTGATGGAGCTGTTCTTCGAAATCGAGGCGCAGGGCGCCGACCCCGTCGACTACGTCACGACGAAGCAGGAACGGGAGGACGACTGGCGGGTCCCCGGCTACGGGCACCGCGTCTACCAGGTCAAGGACCCCCGCGCGGAGATTCTCGAACGGCGGGCGAAGGAACTGAGCGAGACATCCGGCGACACCACCTACTACGACTACGCGAAGGCCATCGAGACGTTCTTCACCGAGGAGAAGGGCCTCGTGGAGCGCGGCATCGCGCCAAACGTCGACTTCTTCTCCGGCACCGTCTACCACCAGCTCGGCATCCCGGTCGACATGTTCACGCCGATCTTCGCGATGTCCCGTACCGGCGGCTGGATCGGCCACGTTCTCGAGTATCAGGCGGACAACCGCCTCATCCGCCCACGGGCTCGCTACGTCGGGCCCAAAAACGAGGACTTCGTCCCGCTCGAAGAGCGGTAACGGTCATCCCCGGTCGTCACCGTTCTCGGTTCGTCGCTCGCTGGTTGCCGTCGTGTCCCCTCTCGGGGTCGACACGCCCGGTTGACGCGCTTCGGCGGGCTCTGTCTCCCCGAACACCGACAGCCACAGGTCGCCGGCGGCCGTCTGCTCGGCCGTGCTGGTCTTCGTCTACGGCACGCTGACCGACGCTTCCCGCGCTCGGGAGGTACTCGACGTCGACGGACCGCCGGAGTACGTCGCCGACGCCGTCGTCGAGGGGCTCAGACGAGTCGACGGCGAGTACCCGACGCTCGTTCCGGGCGGAGAGTGCGAGGGCCGACTGCTTCGGGTGCAGCGCTCTGCTCTCCACCGGCTCGACGCGTACGAAGGCGTCGACCATGGACTCTACGTCCGGATCCCGCTCCCCTTCGAGGGGCCGACGCCGGGGTCGGACGATGGACACGCGGGAACCGTCGAGACGTACGTGGGTCACCCGGAGAAGCTGGATGCCCCCGGGTCGTGGCCGGGAACGGGCTCGTTCGGAGAGCGCGTCCGCGGATACGTCGAGCGCGAATCCGTTGTCGTCCGTCGAGTCGACTGAGAGCGACGAGACAGAGACCGCAAGCAGCCGCTCCGTGCCGCGCCCTCGGCGACGATGCCCCGGCCGTCGTCCGCGTCGGTATCACTGGCGCCGTCAGTCGTCCGTGTTGGTCTCGTCCGCGTCAGTCGTCCGCGTCGCTGTCGCCGGCGCCGTCAGTCGTCGTCGGTGCCGTCCGCGTCGCTGTCGTCGGTTCCGGGCACGTCGAGAGGCAGCTGCTGCTCGCGGCTCTCGCCGAAGCCGGCACTGAGGATGCGCGTCAGGGCGTCCTCGACCCGCTCGTCGGTCTCCGTGTAGTCCTCGGGTGGCACCTCGACGACGAACCCGGTGGTGATGTTCGGTGCGGTCGGCAAGAAGAGCACGTCGCGGCCGTCTTCGGTGGTTTTGCCCGTCTTGAACGCGGTCATCCGGAGTCCCTTCCAGGTCTCGATCTTGACCGGCGCCTGCAGTTCCTCCGTCCCCGACACCGCCGTCTCGACCGCCATCTTCGACGCGTTGTACACCACTCGCAACCCCGGCAACTGGTTGACCACCCCGTCGATCCCTCCCTCGACGACGTCCCCGAGCGCGGTCCGCATCAGGTAGCCGGCCGACAGAACGAGCAGGCCGAAGACCACGAGGAGGACGAGGACGCCCAGTAACTCGGCGAGGAAGGGACTGCCGTACACCTTTTCTGGCAGCGGGGAGGGGACCTTCGTGAGCTGGCTGTAGAGCCACGCGATGATGTACGCCGTGACCAGGATGGGGAGGACGACGATGAGCCCTCGAGCCGTGTCTCGTTTCCAGGACGACATTCCCTATCTCTCGGGAGTATGTGCGGCGTAATCAGCGTGTCCCTTGCGAGGAGCGGACGTACGGACGCCGGGTTCGACCGGCCGAACCGTTATCCGCACTCACCGGAGATGGACTGATCGCGGCGCCCGTCGCATGCTCCGCCCCCTCGAGTCTCGCGGGCGGTTCAGACAGTGCTGTCGCTGCAGCCCGCACATGCGCCCCGACAAATTCTATATTCGAAATTTTTTAGATATATTCTTTATACAGAAACTATTCCCTAATTTATAGAAATATCCGGCCCTTCACCACTCCATTCCGCCGTTGACCGCGAGGATCTGGCCAGTCATGTAAGAGGCGTCCTCGCTGGCGACGAAGCGGACGATGCCGGCGACGTCGTCGACGGTGGCGAACCGGTTGAGCGGGATGCGGTCGATGATCTTCTCCTGGACGCGCTCGGGCACCGACTCGAGCATGTCCGTCTCGACGAAGCCCGGGGCGACGCAGTTGGCGGTCGACCCGCTGCTTGCCATCTCCAGAGCGATCGTCCGGGTGAAACCGAACAGGCCCGACTTGGTCGTCGCGTAGTTGGCCTGGCCGTAGTTCCCCTGCTGGCCGACGACGCTGGAGATGTTGACGAGACGCCCGTGGTCGGCCTCGCAGATGTCCTCGAAACAGGCCTTCGTGCAGTTGAACACGCCGCCGAGGTTCACGTCTATGACCCGATCCCAGTCCTCGCGGGACATGTTCTCGAACTTCTTGTCGACGGTGATGCCCGCGTTGTTCACGAGGACGTCGATGCTGCCCCACTCCTCACGGACGGCCTCGACCATCGACCGCACCTCGTCGAAGTTCGAGACGTCCGCCTGGGCGGGGATCGCCCGGCCGTCGCAGTCGTCCTCGATGTAGTCACACACCTCGTGGGCCGACTCCTCCGAGGAGCGGTAGTTGATCACCACGTCCGCGCCGTATGCCCCGAGTTCCTTCGCCACCCCGCGACCGATGCCCCGCGAAGCTCCAGTCACCAGACAGGTCTGCCCTTCCAGCATGCTTGGTGGGTACACGCCGGATGACAAATACGTGTCGTCGGTTCTCCGAGAACGAGATGAATGTGTACCTCGGTGCTCTCCGATTCAGCCTCGCTGTCTCGCCGCTGCCCCGCTGTCCCCTGTCGCCGCCGGTACGCCCTCCGACGCTCACCGTGGCCCCGTGGCACGCCGGGCCGTTCCCCCGGCGACCCGCGGTGCTGGTGCCGTGGCTGCGATTCGAGCATACCGACGCGAGCGACGTAGGCAACTCGCGTCCGCGTCCGGTCGGGCGGCGATGGGACGGGGCGCCCCGGTTCCGCGCCCGACCGCCTCAGTCCTCAGCCCTGCGCCTGATCGATCCAGTCCACGGCGCGGGACTCGCCGACATCTGCGAGGTCGGCGACCGTCTCGGGCTCGGCGACGGCCAGTTCCGCGATGGTGACGATGCCCCCCTCGCGGAGGCGTTCGGCGTACGTCGGGCCGATTCCGCTGACCTCCTCCAGGTCGCTTCCCTCGGCGCCCGCGGGGTCGACATCCTCGGCGTGGATCTCGGCGGCGGCCCCGGTCTCGACGGCCTCCTCGATGGCCTCGGCCTCCTCGTGGATGGCCGTCTCGGGCGTCACGCCCGCCTCGAGCGCGGCCTCGTGGTCGACGTCGATATCGATGTGGGCGGCCTCCTCGACCGCGCGCTCGACCTCGGCGAGGTGCTCGGGGTCGGTCGCGGAGTGCTCGAGGTACCACTCGGCGACCTGCGGCCAGACGTCGCGGTGCGACGAGCCGGAGACGGCGAGACCGATGTGGCCGGTCGGGTACTCGATGATCTCCGTGTCGTCGCTCCCGATGACCTCGTTGAACGGCTTGGAGGCATCCGGGGGGATGAGGTGGTCGTATTCGCCCATGATCTGGAGCACGGGCATGTCGATGTTCGCGAGGTCGACGTGCTCGCCGTCGAGGTACATCTCGTTGTGGTAGAGCTTGTTGTCCTGGTAGATGTCCTCGAGGAACTCGGCGTAGGCCTCGCCGGCCACGTCGACGCCCTCGTCGAGCCAGCGCTCCATCCGCGCGAAGTTCTCCACGAAGTCGTCGTTCTCGATGTTGTCGAAGAGGCGGACGTACTTCGAGACGAAGTTGGCGACCGGGTCCATCAGCGCGAACCCGACCGCGAGCATCTCCGCGGGCATGTTTCCGAACACCTCGGGCACGTCCCGCGGGTCGTAGTACTCGTCGTCGCCCCAGAGTTCGAGGACGCCCCCGGTGTCGTCGAAGCACAGCCCCGCGGCCATCAGGCCGAGCGTCCGCACCTTCTCGGCGTGGAGTGCGGCGTACATCGTGGTGAGGGTACCGCCCATGCAGTAGCCGAGGATGTTGACGTCGTCCTGGCCGGAGCGCTCGCGGACCACGTCGACGCAGTTGTCGATGTAGCGATTGACGTAGTCGCTGATGGTGAGGTGCTGATCGAGACGGGAGGGTTCGTTCCAGTCGATGAGGTAGACGTCGTGACCCGCCTCCAGCAGCCGCCGCACCACCGAGCGGTCGGGCTGCAGGTCGACGATGAACGGCCTATTGATGAGCGCGTAGACGATGAGGATGGGGACCTCGTGTTGCTCCTCCGTCATCGACTCGTAGTGAAGCAGCTCGAGCTTGTTCTCGGTGTAGACGACCTCGCTCGGGGTCTGTCCGACCTCGACGTCGGCGATGCGGTCGAGCTGTTCCGGCAGGGCCTGGCTCGAGTCGAAGGCATCCTGGACGGCCTCCATCGCCTCCTGCTGGCTGTTGAGCGCGAACTGGAACGGGTCGAAGGGGCGCTCGCCGCTCGCGTCCTCGCTGGCCATCTCATTCACCTCCGTCTAGCTGTTCGAGCACGCGGTCGAGCTTCTCCTCGACGGCGTGCTGGCGCCGCTCCAGTTCGATGAGCCGCTCGCCGACCTCGTCCATCTGGGACTGGGTCGGCATCCCAAGTTGGGTGAGGGTGTCCTCGCTGACCTCGTTGACCTCCTCCTGCATCTCCATCATGGACTCGACCAGCTGGCCGTTGGCCGCGGCGAAGGCACTGGTCCCCATGACCTCCTTGAACGCCTCGTTTGCGCTCTGGAGCCAGATGTCGCGCAGCTCCGTGAACGAGACGTCCTCGCCGCTGGCGGCGTCCTCTGTCCGCTCGAGCAGCTGCTCGGCGGCGTCCATCCACACCTCGTACGCGCGGGCATACCCCTCGAACCCCTCGGCGAGGTCCTCCTCGTCGAGCGCCGAGGACTGCATCGCCTCCGTCCACGACTCCATGAACGCCGACTGCGAATCCATGTTCTGCTCCAGCGACTCCGACATCGCCTGGTTCATTCGCTCTGCCATCTCCGCCCATTGCTGTCCGAAGTCATATGAATCGCTCATGCTATCGTTATCTGTTTATTACATGCCTGTCAACATAAGTGTAGGTGTGGTGCGTGTCAGGCACCCACATCAGCAATTGCGGTTTCCGGCTCTCTCTCACCGGTTGCTGGCCGCTGTCGGCCTATCGTTGACGTAATCGACGCGGCACCCGGGCGCCTGGACGGCTGGGACGCGCGCCGGCGTTCGAATCCACCGAACGAGAGCGCAGAAACAAACGGGAAAGCAGGAACGAGCGGTCAGTCGTCCTCGTCGCGCTTTCGCTTGACCGGGATGACGACTGTCTGGACGATGTCGCCCTCTTCGATGTCGAGCGCTTCCCGCTCGGCGTCCGGGATAGAGATGCGGCCGCCGGACTGGACGCGCGTCTTGAACGTCGCCATCTGACTCATCGCACTCAACTGGGGAGCGAGCCCGCTGTTGCTCTCTCCGGTGGTCGTAGTGCCGCCCATTGCGCCGCCGGTCAGGACCTGCTGGAGCATCTGCTGTTGCTGGCGTGTCGCTCCCTCGGCCGCTTCCTGCAGATTCTTCAGCACGGTCGGAGTGAACAGTCCGTCGTTCTCGTCGTCTGTCATCGCTGACGCCGCTAGCGAGGGTACGCACTTAACCGTTGTGTGAGTTGCCATTCAATGGCAACTGATGCCCTGAAATACCGGAAGCAACATCCGAATCAGCAGTGTTTTATGAATTCCCGCGCGTAGACGTGTATTGAATGAGTTCCGGCTCCAGGTTCCCGTCTGTCCTCGACTACTGGTCGCGGACATCCGCGGCAATGTTCGAGAGGATGATCGAGGCGAACCGCGCGGCGGCTACTGCCTTCACGACCGCGGCAGCTCCCCCCGAGGTTCCCGACGAGGCCGACCGCGGCAAGCGTCCCGAGGAGCGGATCTCCGCCGGCGACGATCTCCCCGAGTGGGAGACCGTCCGCGAGACCACGGACACGAGCCAGACGCTGGCGGTCGGCGACCACGTTCGCTTCACGAAACGTTTCACCGAGGCAGATGTCGAGCGCTTCGCTGCCGCCTCCGGTGACACCAACCCGCTCCACCTGGACGATGAGTGGGCCAAGGAGACACGGTTCGAGGGCCGCATCGCCCACGGAACGCTCGTTGCGGGCACCATCAGCGCCGCACTCGCGCGCCTGCCGGGCGGCGTCGTCTACCTCTCGCAGGACCTCGAGTTCCGCGCCCCCGTCCGCATCGGCGACTGTGCCACCGCCAACATCGAGGTGGTCGAGGACCTCGGCAAGAACCGCTTCCGCCTCCGCACGACCGTCGAGTCCGAGGGCCGTACGGTCATCGACGGCGAGGCCGTCGTGCTCATCGAGGACGTTCCGGACCACGAGTAGTCGACTCGCGCTGCCCGGCCAGGAACTGTCGGACGTTTTCTCCGAACCGCTCGGGTGCCTCCCGCGGCGTCCAGTGGCCGCAGTCGTCGAACACCGTCAGCGACGCGCCCGTCCGTTCGGCCGCCTCGACTGACCAGGACGCCGGCAGCAGGGGGTCCTGTTTTCCGTGGATGAACAGTGTCGCCGCGTCGAGGTCCTCCAGCCGGTCGGCGTAGTTCGTTCGGAGGCCGCCGGCCCGGAACTCGTCGCGCTGCCAGGACGAGACCGTCCGTCCGACGGCCGCCGACCGGACGACCTCGTAGACGTCCGTGACGAGGCCGTCCGGAGGCGAGCCGCCGGTCATGGTCCGCAGGTGTTCGCGCACCGCCGTTCGACTGCTTCCGATTCCAGCCCACCAGCTCCGGTGTGCGAACGGCGTCCGGAGCATCGCCGCGGCTGCCGGCCGCCAGGGGGCGTCTGCCCCGAGCCCGTAGCTGTTGACGAGGACGAGCCGCTCGGCGCCGTGCTCGAGCGCGTGGCCCAGCGCGACCGCCCCGCCCATCGAGATACCGACGAGCGCCGGCTGTTCCAGGCCGCGGTCCCGGAGGAACGACCGCAGCGTTCGCTCGAATAGCCGCGTCGTATACGAGATTCGCGGCTTCTCGCTCCCGCCGTGACCCGGGAAGTCGAGCGCGTACACCCGGCGGTTCACGGCGAGTTCGGAGAGGAGATGCCGGAACGAGATGTCGGCTGCGTCGAGACCGATGCCGTGGAGCAACACCACGGGGTCGGCGTCCTTCGGACCGGCGACGCGGTAGCGGACCTCGGTCCGGCGCGGATTCCCCCGCCCGTCGCCGGTCTCGAGTACCGTCTGCTCGACTCCACCCGGGAGTCCCCTGTCGTTCACTGCCAGTCGATATGCGCTCGACGTGTAACCCGGTTTCGAATGCGGTCCGTCGCGTTCTGGTGCTCCGGCCGGAGGCCGGGCCGAGACGTCTCACTTCCAGGGGTTCGAGGTCAGTTCGCCGGCTACGTCGCTCCCGACCCGGAGGCGGCAGTCGCTGGTCGGCACCGCGATGCAGGTCAGGACGTAGCCCGCGTCGCGGTGGCGGGGTTTCAGGGCTCGCGGCTCGCGTCGGTGTTCGACACTGCCCGCCAGCAGTTCGGCGGTGCAGGTCGCGCACGCGCCAGTGAGACAGCCGAAGGGAAGCGCCACGCCGGCGCGTTCGGCGGCCTCGAGCACGGTCTCGCCGGTGTGTGCCCGAACGACGGTGGTCCCAGTCCCGTCCGCTCGCTCCAGAGTGATGCGGTGGTGTTCGTCCGCTCCGCTGTCGTCCGCCGCGCCGTCGTCCACCGCATCGTCGTCTACCGCGTCGTCGCCCACCCCGCCGTCGTTCACCGCGTCGGCTGTCTCCGACTCGTCGGCCACCTCACTGCCAGACGTCGCTGGTGCAGTCACCGTCCGGCCAGCGGATCTCGTGGGCGCGAGCCGGTCCCTCGGGCATCTCGCCGAAGTCGACGAGGAAGTCCTCGTCGAGAGTCATCGACCCGTGTCGCGGGTCGACGTCGGCTTTCAGCATCACGGAGCCGCGTTCGCCCTCCTCCGGGTAGAACTGCTCGTCCCACGACGAGAAGAGGGAGGTGGTCCAGTAGAGACGCTCACCGTCGAGGCTCAACTGGAGCATCTGCGGCCCGCCGACGACCTTCCGTTCGCCCTGGATGGGGTGGTCGGGGCCGAAGTGGCCGCCGGCCCAGATGCGGTCGACGAACCGCGGGTTGGTGGGGTCCGAGATGTCGTACATCCGGACGTCGCCGTGGAGCCAGTTCGAGAAGAACAGGTACCGGTCGTCCATCGAGACGAGCAGGTCCGTCACCAGGCCGGGGACGGGCATGTCCCAGTCCTCGTGCTCGCGGGCCTCGATGTCGATGACCTTCTCGGCCACGTAGCGCCCCGGCCCGTCGCCGGGCGTCGTCTCTGCTTCGTGGAAGTTGAACACGTTCGAGGAGAGCGCCGCCCCGACGAAGCCGTGAGTCGAGACCGGCGAATGGAGGAACCGCACTTCGAGGGGGATCATCCCCTCCTCGCCGAGGTCGATGGTCTGTGTCACCTCGCGCTCGGACCAGTTCCAGATGTGGAGCTGGCGCCCGTACTTTCCGTCCTCGACGTCGTCGAGGTCGAACCCGGGGTAGTAGGTCTCGGGCGCGGCCCACTCCGTCGAGACCATCACGTTCTGCCGGGGCTGGTACCAGAAGTCGTAGTTCATCTCGATCTCCCCGGGCGGCTCCCAGCGACCGTCGATGGAGAAGTCGGACTCGTCGAGTTCGAGGAATCCACCCGGCAGTCCGCCGTCGGCGTCGCCGAGCATCGAGACGAGGATCTGCCCGTCGGGGATGCAGTGGACAGTGTGAGGGGCGCTCAGATCTTCGTCGAACACCTCCTCCGGTTCGATGACTCGTTCTATCTCGAGGTCGCGCCGGTCGGCCGCGTCGATGATGTGGAGCCTGGAGGAGCGCTGCCCCGGGACGACGAGGTGACGTCGTTCCAGCCCCCCGACGTGACAGGAGGACGAACAGGCGTTCCACCCGAAGTGATGGAGTTCGTCGCCGCGGTTTGGCATCTCCACCCGGTCGACCACCTCGGCGTACGTGTCCGAGTCGGCATCGAGGTCGACGACCGCCAGGAAGTCCGAGGCGTCGATGTCCGTCCCGACGTACAGGCCCATCACGTACGCCAGTTCCTCGGGCTCGGACTCCTCGATGGCCGCTTGCGGCGTCGCGTAGCCCGGTCCCTCATGATCGTGGTCGTGGTCGTGCGCGGCATCCGCGCCGTGCTCTGCGTCACTCATACGTAGGCGACTTCGGCCACCCATCGCCTGAGTGCGCCGATACCGGCTTCGGCTGCCGCTGTGTGTGACGCCATTACACGCGGATGAACCACCAGACGGCCCCGTCGTTCTGGAAGTCTGATCCGTGTTGTCGTGCCACAGAAATCAGTAATTTTTTCCGTTATCGGTTCACCACGAGCAGCGCGACGCGCTCACGGACCAGCGCCGGCAGGTCGGCGTCTGTCGCCGCGAGTTCGGCGTCGTTGATCTCGAAGTACGCGCGGACGCGCTCGGCGTCGTACTCGCCCAGCGTCTCGGCCGGTTCGAGCAACTCGCGGACGGCGGCCGCCGCGGCTGCTTCGTCGCTGTGCCCCTCGTGGCGCGTCGGCTCGTCGTTGGCGCTGTCAGCGTCCGAACCGGCCGCGGGCGGCGCGTCGACCAGGACGACCGCCGGCGTCGTGCCCAGCCCGACGCCCAGGTCGAGTGCGTCGTCGATCTGTCGCCGGCCGGCCGCGTACAGTAGTATCTCCACGGCGCGGTCCCGGGCGATGTTCTCGTCGCGGGTGCGCTCGCGGTCGGCCAGTTCGACTGCACGTTCGAGGTGACGGCGGTCGACCACGAGCCCGGCGTCGAACGCCTGTACCGTCACGCCGTACTCGTCGGCGATGTCGCCCAGGCGGGCGACGAGCCCCTCCACGTCGTCGAAGACGGGAACTCCTTCGGGTGCTCCGGTTTCGTCGGCCTCGCTCGCCTCGGCGACGTGGACGATTCCCTCGACCAAGCGCATCAGAACTCACCCAGGCTGGTCTGGTCCTCGTCGTCACCGTCCTCGGTGACGGGCGCGGCGTCGGGGTCCGGTTCCACGCCCTCCATGTCGGGATCTGTGTGGCCAGCGTTCTCGAGGACCGTCTCGGCGGTCTTTCGCCGTCCGCGGAGCGCCCCGAGGACGACGTCTTTGTTGGCGTTCCGGAGGGCCTCGCGGTCTTCGATGCCAGCCTCGTACAGCCGGCGGGCGCGCTTGCGACCGACGGCCCGCACCCCGGCGAGGTCGACCAGTTCCTCGCGGACGCCGTGCTGGACGCGGACGCGGGCCTCGCGGACGGCGGGCGCGATGTCGAGGTCGAGTTCGGCGGCGAGCTGCTCGGCCGCGCCCAGCAGCCACTCGGCGGTGTCGACCTTCCCCCGGATGTCCCCGGGACCGACGCCGTAGCGCTCGGTGATGCGGTCCTCGGCGACCTCGTCTGCCCAGTCCTCCAGCAGCTTGGCGGTCTTGAGCGCCGAGAGCCAGTCGTCGAACGCGTCGTCGAACTCGCTGGGCATCCGCCCGAGGAACTCGGACTCGCGCTCGTAGGCGAGTTCGGTGAATGTCTCTTCCTCCCCCGAGCGGAGGTAGAGCTGGTACATGTCCGGCGTGCGCGCGACGAGATGGTAGAGGCCGAGCGCGGTCGGTCGGTCCCCGGCCGCGCGGAGCCCGTCGATGATTTCGGCGGCGCTCATCGGATCGAGGTAGAGCCGCGAGACGGTGTGACCCATCCCGGTCGCCTCCAGTCGGCCGTCGCTGCCGTCCCGGACGAACCCGTTGCGCTCTAGGTACGCCAGCATGTCGTCCATCACCTGCTCGAGGAACGCGTCCTCGTCGGTCTGACTGGCGTAGAGCGTCTCCTCGAGGAACTCGAGCAGGCCCTCGCGCGAGTCGGCAAAGCCCGACGCGATGGTCGCGAGGAGATGGGTCCGCATCGCCGGTTCGGCGGCGAGTTTCGACTGCACGGGCTCGGGCTCGGCCCAGACGTACCGCTCGAACAGTTCGTCGAGTTCGTCGTGGCTCTTCGCCAGCAGCAGCGCTTCCCCGTACGGGTCCATCCCCGGCCGCCCGGCGCGGCCCATCATCTGGTGAACCTCCAGCACGGACAGGGGCTGCATCCCGCCGGCCTCGCCCGAGTAGCGGCGCCAGTCCCGCACCACGACCCGTCGCGACGGCGTGTTGACGCCCGCCGCGAGCGTCGGCGTCGCGGCGATGCACTTCACGAGCCGGTCACGGAAGGCGTCCTCGACGAGACTCCGGTGCTCGGCCGCGAGTCCGGCGTGGTGGAACGCGGCCCCCTTCTCGACGGCGTCGGCGAGGTCGTCGCTGGTGTCGGTGTCGCTGACGTCCCGGATGTCGGCCGCGATCTCCCGGAGGTGCGCCACCTCCTCCCCGTCGAGGTGGTCGTTCGTGACGTTCGCCAGCCGCTTTGCGGCGCCCTCGGCGTTCCGCCGGCTGTTGACGAACACGAGCGTGGAACCGCGGCCGTCGTCGACGTCGTCGGTGTCGCCGGCGTCAGCTCCCTCGGTGTCGTCGATGTCGGCTTCGTCCTCGCGGACTTCGGCGTCTCCGTCGTCCGTCCCAGCTTCGTCGTCGCGGACTTCGGCGTCGCCCGCCTCCCCCTCTCCCTCCCCCTCGCCATCTCCTTCGTCGGGCGTCAGCGTGTCCCGGACGATGGCCTCGGTGGCTTTCTCCGAGCCCTGGCTGGGCAGGTGCTCCTGGCTGCCGTCGTCGAAGTGGAGCGCCTCGCCGAAGTGGACGCCCTTCCGCAACTCGATGGGCCGCCAGTCCGAGTCCACGAGGGCGGCGTCCAGCCACGCCGCCAGCGCGTCGGCGTTGCCGATGGTCGCCGACAGCGCGACCACCTGCAAGCCGGGGTTGACGCGCCGCAACTTCGCGAGGGTCACCTCCAGCGTCGGGCCGCGCTGGGCGTCGTCGACGAGGTGGACCTCGTCGGCGACGACGCAGTCCAGCCGGTCGATCCAGGGCGCGTCGTTGCGGACGAGCGAGTCCACCTTCTCGGAGGTGGCCACGATGACGTCCTTCTCGCCGAGCCAGCGCTCCTCGGACTCGTAGTTGCCGGTCGAGACGCCGACGTCGACGCCGTAGCGGGAGAACTCCTCGAACTCGTCGCGCTTCTCGGACGCGAGCGCCCGGAGCGGCACGATGTAGAGCGCCGTCCCGCCGCGCTGAATCGCCGACAGCATCGCCAGTTCGGCGACGAGCGTCTTCCCCGACGCCGTCGGGACGGAGGCCACCAGCGAGTTCCCCTCGGTGACGCCCGCCTCGACGGCCTCGGCCTGGGGCGGGTAGAGCTCCTCGATGCCGTCCGCGCGGAGGTGCTCGGGGAGCCACTCCGGCACGCCCGCGACCTCGGAGACCTTCATTACCAGCGAGTGGGCCGTCGTCCGGTTTAAATTGTCGTGTGTGGGCCGGCTTCCCTCCTATGAGTCGGCGACGGCACCCCAGGCGACGAAGGGGCGACAGCTCACGAGGCGACGACACACTCGGCGGCGATACACCAGGCGACACACCAGGCGACGGTCGCGACCGCGGTTCGTCGAACGGAGCCAACCTAGGAATTAAACGTGCAGAACCATTACAGATGGACGCAATGTGCCACGGATTCACGCCCCGTGACTGGTCCAGTGAGAGAGCCGACGAGTTCGAGGAGGAACTGACCGAGGACGAGACGGAAGAACCGTCCTTCGTCGAGGACGAACCCGCCGAGGACGTGGAGATCCTGACCGACGGCGGAGCGGGCGAGGAGTAACGTCCCCAACCACGTTCCTGTTTTCGCTGCGTCCCGGCGCCAAATATTGGCTGTACCAGCGTATTATCTGCACAAATTGGACAGAAAAATAGAATATGCTTCGGATAAAATATATAATTCTGGGAAGTGCGGTGGAATCTGTGACGACCGCAACCGGAACCCTAAGGTCGATTCCGCGCCACCCTCGGTCGTGACCGATCTGCCGGAACTGGAGACGGACCCGGACGCGGTGGCCGACCGGCGCAACGAGGTGGCGGCCGCCGTCCGCGAGCACGCGAGCGGGCTGGCCCGGGCGCTCGCCCGCGTGCAGGGCGGCGACTACGGCCGTCGCGCGTTCACCACCGGCGCCGGGGAGTGGACGCTGAAGTACGAGGCGGGGGACGTGGAGTTCCTGCTGTTCGAGCCGCGGTCGGGCGACCCCGTCTACGTCGTCTCGACGAAGCAACCCCCTGAACCGGACGCACTGGCGATGGCGGCGGCCGACTACGACGCGTTCGTCCGCGCGTTCGACCGCTGGGTCGACTCGCTCGCGGGCGCGCTGGACGACGCGCCGACCGAGTTCCCCGACCCCGCGGACACGAGCGACGTCGTGGCCGAACGCGAACGCGTGCTCGCCCGCATCCGCGAGGTCTGCACGGAGATGGTCGGCGAACTCGACCGCTACGAGGGCGACGACTACGGCACCTTCACGGCGCGAGTCGACGGCTCGCGCTGGGAACTGAAACGCGACGGCGCGCGGGTGTCGTACCTCCGCGTCGGTGGCAGCGACGGCGTCTACCTGCTGTCGCAGTACGGCCCGCCGAGCGTGCCGGACTTGCGCGAACTGGCGCCCGATGTCGACGCGTTCGTCGCGACGTACAACGAGCACGTCGCCGAGTTGACCGACGCGGCCGAGGAACTGGAGGTGTAGCGGGAGCCGGCGGCCCCCGCCAGAGACGGAACGGGCCGCGGTGGTCCGGCTGCGATGGCGTTCAGGTTGCTGGTGGTCGGTTCCGGTGGTGGTCAGGTCGCTGGTGGTCAGGTCGCTGATGGTCTGGCTGCCGGCAGACGAGTCCACCGGCGACTCGGCCGCTACGGGCCAGTTCTGCCGCCGGTCAGCTCCGCTGTCGCCCCGTGAATCCGGCCAGTTCCGCGGCGGCGGCCATCGGGTGCCGGCGCGCGCCGCACTCGCGCGTCGGCGGGCCTGTCCGGCTCGGAGCCGCGCTCTCCGACCATCAGTCGTCGGCCGAGAGCGGTGTGCCGTCGGGCGCCGTCGGGGCCGGGCTCTCGCCGTCGGCGAACGGGTACCAGGACTGCTTGGCGTCGTGGAGCGCCGGGTCGACGTAGTCGGTCTCCTCCGGCTCGAGCAGTTCCGTGATGGCCTCCGTCCCGGTGGCGTCGACCCACTTGCGGAACGACTGGCCGGCCTCGCGGTGGGCGGCGAACGCGTTCAACAGGTTCGCGAGCGCGCCGGGCACCTCGTCTGCAGGGACGCGCTGGCGGACCCATTCGACGAAGGAGGGGTTCTCGCCCATCCCGCCGCCGACGCCGATGTCCAGCGCTTCGACCATCTCGCCGTCCTTGCGGCCGCGCATCCCGAGCAGGCCGATATCGGCGGTGTTAGCGTGGCCGCAGTCCGCCGTGCAGCCCGAGAAGTGCAGCTTGAGGGTGTCGACGTCGTCGGGGAGTTCGACGTTCTCGTCGAGCCACCGTATCATGCGCGCCTGCCGGGCCTTCGTCTCGGCCAGCGCGAGCGAGCAGAACTCCGTGCCCGTGCAGGCCATTCCGCCGCGCTCGAACACCGACGGCTCCGGCGAGTACGCCTCCAGCAGCGGCTCCTCGAGGAACGCGGCGAGGTCCGCTTCCGGGATGTCCATCACGAGCGGATTCTGCCGGCGGGTGAGCCGGATCTCGCCCGAGCCGTACGCCGTCGCGAGGTCCGCCAGCGCGCGGGCGTCGTCGGCGGGGATGCGCCCAACCGGCACGTTCAGGCCGACGAAGTAGCGGCCGTCGTGCTGCTCGTGGACGCCGACGTAGTCGACGGGGCCGTCAGGCGTCTCCTCGCCGTCGCCGAGTCCGGCGTTGTAGGTGTACGCGTCGCGGCAGTCCTCGCCCGCCGTCCGGAGCTCCCAGTCGACGTACTCCGCCTGGAGCTGGGCGCGGATCGCCTCGGGCCCGCGTTCGTCGACGAAGAACCGTGAGCGGTTCTTGTTCCGGTTGGTCCGATCCCCCTCGTCGTGGTAGAGCTCGACGAACCCGCGCACCAGGTCCACGGCCCGTTCGGGCGGCACCCAGACGTCGAGCGGCCGAGCCACCCGGGGTTCGTGCCCCCCGAGACCGCCTCCGACGCGGACGTTGAAGCCCAGCATGGAGTCCCCCTCGACGGCCTTCATCGCTGGTTCGAGCCCGATGTCGTTGATGGCGTCCTGGGCCGAACCGTCGGGGATGCCGGAGATGCTGATGTTGAACTTGCGGGGCATGTTCGCCAGCGCGTCGTCGCCCCGGATCTCGGCCTGGATCTCCTCGAGGATGGGCTTCGTGTCGAGTACCTCCCGGGCGTCCTTTCCGGCTGTCGGGTTGCCGGTGACGTTGCGCATCGTATCACCGCCCGACGAGCGGGTGGTGAGCCCCGCGCCCTCGAGCCGCTCCCAGATGGCGGGGACGTCCTCAAGTTTGATCCAGTGCAGCTGGACGGACTGGCGCGTGGTCAGGTCGAGCCAGCGGTCGCCGAACTCGGGATTCTCGACGGGGCCGCCGGCGTACTCGTCTGCGACCTCGGCGAGCGCGCGGAACTGCCCCGGCTCGAGGATGCCGTCGCAGTTGGTGAGCCGCAGCATGAAGTAGCTCTCCTGCCCGGTCCGCTGGTGGAAGACCCCCCAGAACTTGAACCGGGTGAACCACTCCTCGCGCTCGTCTTCGGGGATGGAATCCCAGCCCCGCTCGGCGAACTCCAGCAGCCTCTCGCGGACCTCGTCGCCGTAGCAGTCGCCCTTGATGCCTTCCTTCTCGTGCGGCATCAGCGCTCACCCCCGTCCGGCAGCGGCGGCGCGTGGCTCGTCGACCCGTTCGTCACTGGAAGTGAATGTTCACCGATTGGAATCATGATTCGTGATCTGTATCGAGTTTCTGGTTTTTCTGAGTCAGATATTTCGGATAATTCGTCCTGTGTGTCGATATCGCGGACAGTCTCCGACTCGACGGGCACCGCCGCGGGGTCGACCCGGGTAAGGACCTCACAGAGCGCCTGTGAGCCCGCGGTCATCGTCCGCACGGCGGCCTCACGGGCGGCGTCACGCCGGTAGACCGCACCGAGTGGTTGGAGATGACCGTCCGCGAGCGGCGCCGCGCTGTCGGCACTGGGTTCGGCCTCGCCGGTCGCGCGGTCGAACAGCTCCGCGATCGTCGCGGTCCGGAGGAACGGCTGGTCACAGCCCGCGACCGCGACGTACCGACCTCGAGTGACGCGGAGTCCCGCCAGCAGGCCGGCGACCGGCCCCTGGTCGGGCACCGGATCGACGGCGAAGCGGACCGGCAGGCGGTCGTCGAGCCCGACCAGCGCCGCCTCGAGCGCGTCGCGCTGGTCGCCCCGGCAGTTGACGACCAGTTCGTCGACGACAGGCACGAGTGCGGCCGCGGCGTGGCGGACCAGCGGCGTGCCCGCCAGCTCCGCGAGCGCCTTGTCCGGCTCGCCAAAGCGTGTCGACCGGCCACCCGCGAGGAGGAGCCCGCTCCGCTCGGGGCGTCCGGAGCGGACGCGACCAGCGTCGCGCTGACGGTCGTCGGAGCCGCGGTCGCTCCGGGTCACGTCAGGAACCCCGCGGATCCGGTGAACGCCAGGTACAGCGAGAACACCGTGACGAGCACCGCCAGTCCCATCTCGGCGTACAGCACGACCCGGCCCCAGCGGTACCAGTCGTCGTACGTGGGCTCGCCGCCCTCGGACACGCCCGAGGCGATCGTCCCGGAGTCGCCGTCACTCGCTCCGTCCGGGCCGGTCGGGGGTGTGTCCGTCATCAGTCGTCACCTCCCGGGACGGCGCCGCTGCCGTCGTCGAGCCAGCGTTCCCGCGAGCCGATGCCGTGACCGGACAGCCCGTCGTCGTACCGCATCACCCAGACGAAAAAGCCGATGATGGGCAGGAAGAACACGACGGCGACGACGGCGTACCCCGTGTGGATGTTCGGAACGAAGCCGTAGACGAGCGGGAAGACGATGCCGCCCGTCGTCGAGATGCCGCCGATGAACCCCGCCGCGGTCCCCGGCCGGTCCGGGAAGATGAGCGGGACGATGGCGAAGACGCCGCCGGTGCCGAAGCTGACGGTGACGCCGAAGACGGCGAGCACGACGACCGACAGCGGGAGCAGCCCCAGCAGGCCCGCCACCGACAGCAGGACCATCGTGGCCGTGATGCACAGCAGCGCGGTCAGGAGCCAGTGGACCCGCGGCGCGTAGTGGAGGCTGTCCGTAAGGACGGGGTACGGCGTCCACCCCTTGCGCTGCCAGAGGTCGGACATATAGCCCGAGAACGGCCGCCAGAGCGACGCGTTGAACGACTGGACGGCCGCGAACGTCCCGGCCGCCGTCTGCACGGCAGCGACGCTCTCGAAGCCGAGGTCGGCGATGGCCCCCTCGAAGCCCTGTGCGTAGTAGCTCGGGAGCCAGGAGTTCATCGCGATCTCCAGCCCGAACGACATCGCGTACGCCAGCATCAGCGCGATGGCGGCGTACCGGCTCCAGACGTACAGCGTGTCCTTCAGCGAGGTGTTGTCCTTCGCGGTCTGGGCGGTCTCGACGTCGCGAGCGGGCTCGCCGCGCCACTTGTACAGCGCCGCGATGAGGATCGCGCCGATGCCCAGGTGGAGGAAAGCGTCGCCGAAGTTGACGCCGTAGAGTCGCGGCAGGACGAGGGCGCCGACGCCGGCGCCGACGTTGCCGGTGCCGGCGTAGAGGCCCTCCGCCGTGCCCATCTCGTGCTCGTCGAACCACTGGGCGACGTGCTGGATGCCGACGACGAAGCTGATGCCCGCCGCCGCCACCACGAGCCGCTCGACGAACAGCACGTCGTAGCTCTGCGCGAACGACGAGGCGATGCTCACCAGGCCCGTGGTCGCGAGGATGATCGCGAAGGCGTTGTGCGCGCCGACGCGGTCGGCCGCCCAGCCCGCCAGGACGCGTCCCGGCGGCGCGAGGAAGATGGCAGAGGAGGCGAGCAGCGCCAGCTCCGCCGTGGTCAGGTCGAAAGCGGCCCCGATGCTCGGCGAGAACGCCGCCGTCGAGAACCACATCAGGAACGCCCAGAAGAACCCGAGCGTCGCCAGCCCGAGTTGCTCGACCTTGCTGGTCATTCGGCCACCTCCGTGAGCGCCGCGCCGTCGTCGGGCGCGGTGTCGTCCGCGTCGGCCACCTCGGTGGACTCCTCGGTAGACTCCTCGG
>JBDGSA010000050.1:0-5993 GCA_042217755.1 Haloglomus sp.
GGGCCATCACGATGAGGACGTCGGACTCGTCGCCCTGCGTGGTCCACCACTTGTGACCGTCGATTACCCACTCGTCGCCGTCCTTCTCGGCGGTGGTCTTGATCATCTTCGGGTCCGAGCCGGCACCCGCACGGGGCTCGGTCATCGAGAAGCCCGAGCGGATGTCGCCCGCGACGAGCGGCTCCAGGTACTCCTCTTTCTGTTCTTCGGTCCCGACGAGTTCGATGGTGTGCATGTTCCCCTCGTCAGGCGCGTCGACGCGCATGGCGGGCGCGCCGAGCAGGGAGCGTCCGGCCTCCTCGAACAGCGGCAGCACGTCACGGAACGACTCGCCCATCCCGCCGTGGGTCTCGGCGATCTGGGGGCAGTAGACCCCGCGCTCGCGGGCCTCCGCGCGGAGGTCCTCGATGAGCGATTCGTCGACGGGGCCGTCGCCAAGGTGCTCGCGCTCGGTCGGAATGACGACCTCGTCCATGAACTCACGCGCTCGCTCGGCCAGTTCCGTCGCCCGGTCGGAGTCGTGGTAATCCAGTTCCATGTGGCCCGTCGTTGCCGTGCGTCCACCGTAAAGGAATCGTCGGCAGCGCTCCGGCGGAATCGAATCGTCGGCGGCGCTCCGGCAGAATCGAATCGTCGGCGGCGCTCCGGCGGAATCGAATCATCGGCGGCGCTCCGGCGGAATTGGATGTGATCGTAGTCGGCCGGAGTGGCCGCCGACCCCTACATATACGTACCGTCGGGGGGTACTCTCCCTTACAATGTTAGCGAACGTGGCCGTTCGGCGCGCCCCGCGCCGGGGGATAGCATGAGCGAGGGGGAGTCGGAGTACTTCCGTCGCATCGTCGACCGCGAGGCACTCGCCGAGTATCTCGAGGCGGAACTCGGTCCGCACGGCGGCACATACGAGGTCGAACACCACAAGGAGGGCCACTCCAACGAGACGCTGTTCGTGACGTGGGGCGACGAGGACCTCGTCGTCCGGCGGCCGCCGCCGGGCGAGACCGCGGAGAACGCACACGACGTACTCCGGGAGTATCGCGTGGTGGACGCGCTGCAGGAGACGAACGTGCGCGTCCCCGAGACGGTACTCGCGTGCGAGGACCACGACGTGCTGGGCGCGGACTTCTACGTGATGAAGCGGCTCGAGGGCGACGTGCTCCGCGAGGAGGAGCCCGAACGGTTCGCCACGCCCGAGCGCCGGCGACAGATCGGCGAGGAGCTCGTGGACGGCCTCGCCGAAATCCACCGCGTCGACTACGAGGCCGTCGGTCTGGAGGAAGGTGACTTTGGCTATCCGCCCGGCTTCACCGAGCGGCAGGTCCGGCGGTGGTCCGAGCAGCTGATGTGGGCGTTCGAGGTGACTTCCGAGGAGCGAGAGGTCGAGGAGCTGTACGACGTGATGAGCTGGCTCCAGGACAACGTTCCAGAGGATCCGCCCGCGACGCTGGTCCACGGCGACTACAAGCTGGACAACGTGATGTTCGCGCCCGAGGACGAGCCCCGCATCAACGCCGTCTTCGACTGGGAGATGTCGACACTCGGCGACCCCTTCACCGACCTCGGGTGGATGCTGTCGTACTGGTGGGACGCGAAAGACCCCGACCCGCCCGAATCGACGGACTCGCTCTCTTCGACGTTCATGGCCCGCGAGGGGTACATGACCAGACGGGAACTCGTCGAGCGCTACGAGCAGAAGACGGGACTCGAGTTCACCGACGAGAAGTTCTACCGCGTGCTGGCGGTCTACAAACTGGCGGGCCTCGGAGAGATGTTCTTCCGGCGCTACCTCGAAGGGAACTCCGACGACCCGATGTACCCGAAGATGCGCCGCGGCGTGCCCGCACTCGCCGAGCGCGCCCAGCGCATCATCGACGGCGAGGAACCGCTGTAGGTCCCGGCCCACCCACTCGTGATTCGAGGTAATGGATGCGTGCTCGATCCACCGGGAGGGCTACGACGTGAAATACTATACCGAGAGGGGTCGGCGACGGCCTCGTCCCCGGGACGGATGCCCGGCGCGCGGAGGTTGAGCGGGCCGACGTGATTATCAAGCCGCTCGGCGAAATCCAGAACGTCAAACAACTGCTCTACGTCGGCAACGAGGACGACGGCGGTGCCGTCGTGGACGCGCTGAAGGGGTACGAGAAGGCCTGGAGCCACCGGATGAAGGGCTTCCAGTTACAGCAGAAAGTCGAAGAGATCGAAGTCGCCATTTGCAGATTTTCGACGGAAACGAATTCGTTAGCCGGATAAAGTTCAATTTCGAGCATAAAAAGTCATATTCGAGAAATATCGGGTCATCGACCGGCGAGATGGGATATCGATGTTCTGGCCCGCCCAGAACAGATCGTGCCGCCTAACATCTACCACCGCGACGACATCGGCGAACGAGAGACCAACGGCGACGGCGACCGACTGCAGGCGTGGGGTATCTCGGGACTCTGAACAGGCGTATCGGCCGTCGCGCCTATGCACCGAGGGTGTCCATCGGTTCCGCCGTCTTCTCGCGGAGTCCCAGCGCACCGCCAGTGAGGACGATCAGGCAGCCGGCCAGCGCGGCGAAGAAGCCGACCTCGACCGTCACGGGATCGGCGAGGTCGAGGAACTTGAAGACGAGCACCAGAACACCCACGAGCCCGAGGCCGGTGGTGAGGACCGCACCGCCCTCCTCCCACGCGACCAGCAGGGCCGACAGCGCGGCGACGATGGCGAGGACGGCGACCAGTTTGCCCAGGTCCGTGCCGAATCCGGTGATGCTCCCCACCTCGCCGATGATGGGGACAGAAGCCGTATACCAGGTGAGCATCGTCGCGACCAGTGCAAGGAGTGCACCGACGACCGCGACGACCTGTCCCAGGCCGGGATCCGTATCGAATTCGACGTCCATGCTGGAGGGCAACCGGGCCTGTCACCTGAACGTACCGGCCGACACGGCACATACCAGCAACAAATTCCTAGAAAGTATCCTTTAATAGCGGACAAAATCAAGCGGTGGGGTTCGTTCTTGCACTACATATAAGATGCCGACGGCCCTACCACAAGGCACTGAATGGTCGACGACGCGCAGCTCTCCCGGAGCAAGGCCATCCATCGTCGGACTGGACGGACGTTCTACTACGCGACGCGGCTTCTCCCCGAACGGGTCCGGCACGCCACGTACGTGCTGTACGCGTTCTTCCGGGTGGCCGACGAGGTGGTCGACGACGCCGACGGGCTCACCGCCGACGAGCAGCGCGAGCGGCTGGAGACAATCCGGGAGGCCGTGCTGACCGGCGAGACGGACGAGGACGTCCTGGCGGCGTTCGCCGAACTCAGAGAGCGGTACGACATTCCCGACGAGGAGGTGAACATCTTCATCGACGCGATGCTGACGGACATCGAGAAGTCCCGCTACGAGACCTACGCGGAACTCGAGTCCTACATGCGCGGGTCGGCCGCCGCGGTGGGCGTGATGATGACGTACGTGATGCGGCCCGACGACCCCGACGAGGCCCTCTCGGCGGCCCGTCGTCTGGGCGAGGCCTTCCAGTTGACGAACTTCGTCCGGGACGTCCGTGAGGACGTCGTCGAGCGCGACCGGATCTACCTCCCCCGCGAGACGCTCGAGCGGCACGGAGTCACGTTCGAACAGGTCGAAGACCTGGCCTACGACGAGGCGTTCGCCGCGGCGGTCCGGGAAGAACTCCAGCGCACCGAATCACTCTACCGCGAGGGCGTCGCCGGTATCAGCCTTCTCCCCCGTGACTGTCAGCTCCCAGTGCTCACCGCCGCGGTGCTGTACGCCGACCACCACCGCCTGGTGCGCGAACGCGACTGCGACGTCCTCTCTGAGACGCCCTCGCTGTCGACCCGCCGGAAGCTCCGGCTCGTCGTCGAGACCCGGCTCCACTGGTTCTGGACCAAGGACCCCGAGACCGTCTTCGCGAGGGTCAGCGCCATCCCCTCCGGCACCCAGCCCAGCCACGAGCACCCCGGAGAACCGCTGCCTGCCCGGTGACGGCAGCCTGCTCAGCATAAATCTGCAAACTCGATCAAGACTGTATAATTGCAGATATTTCCGAACTATTTCAGCTATATGAGTAATATCCGCTATTTCACCACGTCACAGCGACGGCCACGTGGGGCGGACGTCGAAGTCGAACCGGTCGGTAGCGAGCAGACCGACGCCCAGCACGCCGGCCAGCGCCACGGGGAGCCAGTTCCCGAAGTACGCGTTGACGCCTCCCCAGAGCAGGACGAATGAGACGAGGTCGTCGAGCATGAACCCACACTCCCGGAGGCGCTCGCGCAGGCCCGATCGGTCGAAGGCCACGTCGAGCGTGCCGACCGCGACCGTCGCGGACAGGATCCATCCCGCGTAGTTCGACCACGGGACGCCGTAGTACGCGCCGGCCGGATCGTACGTCCAGAACGTGAGTGCCACGGCGCCCGGGTCGAGGACGAGGTCCATCAGCAGGACGACGCCGACGACGCTGGGGAGCCGGACGAGCGCTCGGTCGGCACGCCGACCCAGCAACAGCAGACAGAGGAGGTAGGCGTTGACGACGAGCGGGAAGAAGAACACGGGAAGGCCGACCGGGACGGTTCCCAGGAGCATCGGCCCGAGTTCGACGCCGTACTCGAAGTTCCCGTACGGGACGCCCGTCTTGACGCCGACGTACTCGATGGCATAGGAGTACGCGGTCAGGAAGCCGAGGCCGATGGCGGCCCGGCGGTCGACCAGCGGTGCGAGGCCCGCCACGAGCGGCAGGCGCATCACGACCGTCCCGAAGAGAATGAGATAGGGGTTGAAGTTCAGCGGCCCGGGGAGCAGCGACTCCGCCGAGGCGACCAGCAGGACCGCCCCCAGCAGGGGGAAGACGACGGCGATGGTGAACCGGTTCTCCCGGACCAGGTCGTCGAGTCCGGCCTCGACCCGGGCGCGCCCGGGCAGGGAGATGGCGTCCGCGCTCACTGTCGAATGCAGGGCCGGACGGCGCATAGTGGTTCGGATGTGGGCACGGGGGTCGCGGGAGGACGACCTGGCGACTCGTACAGTTCGTGTAACAGTTTCTCGGTGTGCCGGCCGACCGGGGCACCGACGTGCGCGGAACAGTTTGCAGCGGACCGTATCAGAGTCCCGTCGGGTGCGCGAGGTAGGTCGTCTCGACGCCCTCGTCCCAGTCGGCGACGCGGTCGGCGAGCGCGCGCACGCCGAACGTCTCGGTCGCGTAGTGACCGGCGAGGAAGACGGTGATACCGGCCTCGCGTGCCTCGTGGTAGGCGGGCTGTTTCCCTTCGCCCGTGACGAGCGCGTCGACGCCGGCCTCGCGGGCTTCGTCCAGCCAGTCCGTGCCGCTGCCCGTCAGGACCGCTACGTCCTCGATCTCGTCGGGGCCGAAGTCGAGCACCTGCACGGGCCGGCCTCCCGTTTCGAGGGCCGCGAGCGAATCGCGCAGATCCGCGACCGACCGCGGGTCGTCCGCGCGGGCGCGCTGTCCGACGTGGACGCCGCCGAACTCGCCGAACGGCTCGACGACCTCCAGGTCGAGGTAGTCAGCCAGCAGCGCGGCGTTGCCGACCTCGTCGTGGCCGTCGAGCGGCGTGTGGACCGCGTACAGCGCGAGGTCGTTCTCGACGAGCGCGGCGACGCGGTCGTACTCCGTGCCGGTGACGGCGTCGATGCCGCCCCAGGAGATGCCGTGGTGGACGACCAGCACGTCGGCGTCTCGTTCGGCGGCCGCCTCGAACGTCGCCACCACGCCGTCGACGGCGAACGCCGCCGTGTCGACGCGCGCTTCCTCGGGGGCGACCTGGAGGCCCTGTACGGCCGCGTCCGCACCGTAGTCGCCGACGTCGAGCAGGTCGTTCAACTGGTCCGCGAACTGCCACAGCGGGATGGACATGGGTCGGTCGTCGTTGGGCGCACGCTTCAGGGTCGGGGTTGTCGCTCGCGGATGCACGCTTCAGGGTCGGGGTTGTCGCTCGCGGATGCACGCTTCAGGGTCGGGGTT
>JBDGSA010000050.1:6093-8083 GCA_042217755.1 Haloglomus sp.
GCACGCTTCAGGGTCGGGGTTGTCGCTCGCGGATGCACGCTTCAGGGTCGGGGTTGTCGTCGGTGGCAGGCGGAGTTTCAAGAGCGAGGCCGAGTGGAGCATCCCCGTGGCCTGACGAGTCGACGCGCGGCGGCCCGGGGGCGCGAGCCTGGCTTGCACCGGCGCCGTGGTGAACCGCCGGCCAGCGAGAGCGCAACGCGACCGCCGCGTGCGAACCCGACGGCGTTGCCGTGTTCGCCAGTCCCGAGAGTGTCGCGGCCGGGGGCGCCGCGAGCCGCTTCCGGGACACACCGCAATCGTACCGGAGCCACAGCGACACATCCCGGACGCTTTTCGCCGAGGGCGTCCCAACACCCAGTATGGACTACGACGGACCCGTTCTCGACAACCATCTCCATCTCGACCCAGTGAACGGTCGCGACACGGACGCCGTCGAGGAGTTCGCCGAGACCGGTGGAACACACCTGCTCGTGCTGAACAAGCCGTCGTGGAGTCTCGGCGTCGAGGTCGACGGCGGCGACGACTTCCGCGAGGGGTTCGACCTGACGATCGAGGCCGTCGAACGCGCAGACGAGGTTCTCGACGGTCGGGCGTGGCCCGTACTGGGCGTCCATCCCGCGCTCGTCAGCCGGCTCGTCGACCGCGGCTACACCGCATCCGAAGCCCGCGACCTGATGTGTGCCGGCCTCGATGTCGCCGCGGAGTACGTGAGCGACGGTCCAGCGCTCGCCATCAAGTCCGGCCGTCCACACTACGACGTCGACGAGGACGTGTGGGCGGCCTCGAACGCCGTGATGCGCCACGCCTTCGAGCGTGCGGCCGAGGTTGGGTGTGCCGTCCAGCTCCACACCGAGGCCGGCGAGGACTTCACCGCGGTCGTCGAGTGGGCCGAGGAGCGCGGCCTCCCGCGCGAACGGGTCGTCAAGCACTACGCGGGCGAGCGGACCGTCGGCCCGATGCCGAGCGTCGTCGCGAAGAAGCCGAAGATCGAGGGCGCAATCGAGCAGGGACGACCGTTCATGCTCGAGACCGACTTCCTCGACGACCCGGACCGGCCCGGCGCCGTGCTGGGACCGAAGACGGTCCCCCGGCGGACCCGGTGGCTCCTCGAGTCGGGGCACGCAGACGCCGTTCGCACTGCTCACGTCGAGACGCCCGCGCGAGTCTACGGCATCGACACCGAGGCGACGCTAGAGGGGTGACGCTGGAGGGGTGACGCGCCACTGACGTTTGCCTCCCGGACACCGAGAGTTTCCGGATAGATGAGAGATGACAGTAGAGGCTCTCAGGCAGTGATTCGTCGAACGTGTTGAATCCACCGGGCAGAACCACAGGGAAAGGCATAACCCCGGGCGCGCGTACGCCGGCAACATGAGCACGCCCCCAGACGAGTACTACACCGCGGAGCGCTGGCAGAACTGGGTCGAACGCCTCCGCGAGGAGGACGTGGACCCGGAGGAGGAGGACTCGGCCCGCTTCCTCTGGAACCTGCGCGACGACGCGGCCATCGCGGTAGCGAAGATCGTCACCGCCGCGGAGGACGACGACCTCGACGACGACGACGCGCTGGAGAAACTCGGTGAGATGCGCGACATCGTCTTCGCCGAGGTGGAGTTCGACGACGAGGACAAGACGATGCTCATCCAGAGCGTCCAGGCCTCGCTCGAGCCAGTCATCTCCGCGGCCGAGGAGTACGTCGCCAACGGGCCCGCCGAGGAGGCCACCGCCGCCGAGTACGTCAGTGCGGCCGTCGACGCCGGCAACGAACAGGAACTCGACCCGGCCTTCGCCTACTGTGCACAGGCCGGTACCCGCATCTTCGCGGGCGACGAGATCGACACCAGCATCGTCGAGAAGATCGACCACGCGCTCGTCCTGGACTGGGTGAACGGGCTCGATAGTCTCCAGTCGGCCCTCTCGGACCCAGAGGTCGTCGAGGAGGAAGAGGACTAACTCGTCAGCCGGGGGCAGAAAGAGGACTAACTCGTCA
>JBDGSA010000050.1:8183-23270 GCA_042217755.1 Haloglomus sp.
GAGGAGGAAGAGGACTAACTCGTCAGCCGGGGGCAGAAAGAGGACTAACTCGTCAAACGGGGACACGAACGAGCGATTCGACCGCTTCCGAGGGATTCTACGACGATCGCCGGTACGGCAAGTCCGCAGGTATATATGTCCAGATTCGGTACGAACGATGAGCATGTGCGCCGGCCTGGCTGGAAACCAACAGCGCGGACAGGCCATCCAGATCGGCGCGCTCCTGCTGTTCACTATCCTCCTCATCAGCCTCTCCTCGTTCCAGCTCTTCGTCGTCCCGGACCAGAACGCCGAGATCGAATTCAAACACAGCCAGCAGATCCGCAACCAGCTGGTCGACTACCGTTCAGCCGTGATTCGCGCCTCCAGCGGCGGTGGCACGCAGGCGGTCTCGGTCTCGCTCGCTCCGTCGTATCCCAGTCGGGCGCTGTTTCTCAATCCCGCCCCGCCGAGTGGGACACTCCAGTCGGTCGGGACGAGCGACAGCGACATCGCCGCGGCGTTCGAGAACGTCCGAGCGCTCGACCCGGAAGCGCGTGAGTACTGGAACGGGACAGTCCATCGCTTTGGCACCGGGGCGTTGGAGTACCGACCGGGGTACAATTACTACGGGACGGCCCCCACCGTCGCGTACGAGAACACGGTGCTGTACAGTCGCTTTGGCGACGCTCCCGACAGCGTCCTGAACGGAACGGGCCAGTTGCTGGTGAACGGAAGGCGTATCTCGCTCGTCGCACTACAGGGTGACTACCAGCGGTCGGGACAGGAGACGGTATCAGTGAGCGCCTTCCCGTCCAGCGCCTCGGAGGAGCGGATCGCCGTGACGAACTCGAGTGGCGAGCGGGTCACCGTGACGATCCCGACGCGGCTCCCCGCCGAACAGTGGAATCGGCTGCTGACCAGCCAGTTCAATCCGAACGCCGAACTGTGTGGCACCGCCGACACGACGTCCGGAACACTTCCGGACGAGGGTCGGTACGTGGACGCCTGTACCTACAGCGAGGGAGATGCTCCCGGAGAGTTCGCGGCCCTCGAACTCCGGTTCGAGCGGGGGGTCACCTACGAACTGAAGCTGTCGAAGGTGACGTTCGGCGAGAACGAGGTGGCGGACTTCGGGTACATCACCCAGGAAGACGGCTTCGAGAACAGAATCAACGAGGGGGGTTCCCTGCAGATCGTCGCCCGGACGCACGACGAGTTCGGTAACCCGGCCAGCGGCGTGCCGCTCACGGCGGCGGTCACCAGTTCGACCGGCGCGCTCGGAACCATCACCCCAGCGGACACCGTTACCGGCGACGAGGGACGCGCTCGGTTCGTCTACGACCCCGCAGACGACGACAACGACCAGGACGGAAACGTGAAAGACGAGACGGTGACCGTGACCATCTGCCGGGGTGCGGGCGGCGATTGCAGCACCGCCACACCGACGGAGAAGTTCTCGGTAAACTTCACCGTGGTAGACGACGACACTGGCCAGGGCGCGGGTGGGGGGGACGACCCCGGACAAGGTCGGGGACCACAGAGCATCGCCGTCGCTCCGGAACAGCACGAAGCCACTCGGCCCGCTGGTCGTCTCATCGCACCGAGGGCTGCTCCGGACACGCAATGAGCACTGAGGGCTGCCCCGGAAACTCGATGAGAAGATATTTCGACATCTGACGAATTGCCTGTCGACAAGCACATAAGGTGGCCACCGTAGTCACAGGTATGGGCGAGACAGCCGTCGGTATCGACGCGGTGGAGATCCACACGGGGAAACTCAGACTCGACCTCGGGGAGACGTACGCGGACGCGAAGGGCGACGACCCCGGGAAGTACACGAAGGGACTCGGTCTCTTTGCCTCCTCGTTCCCGGACGTCTACGAGGACATCGTCACGATGGGCGCGAACGCGGCCCGGCGGCTGATGGAGCGCGAGGACCTGACTCCCGCCGACATCGGCCGCATCGACGTGGCCACGGAGTCGGCGTTCGACAACTCAAAGCCCGTCTCGACGTACATCGCGGGCTGCCTGGAGCAGGTGTACGACCAGGACTTCCACCACGCCAACAAGGGCGAACGGAAGTTCGCCTGTATCTCCGGTACGCAGTCGCTCGACGACGCGTACAACTGGATTCGCGCGGGGCGCAATCGCGGTCGGTCGGCGCTGGTCATCGCGACGGACACGGCGCTGTACGCGCGCGGCGACCCCGGCGAGGCGACGCAGGGGGCGGGCGCGGTGGCGATGCTCATCTCCGAGGATCCCGACCTCGTGGAGCTGTCGACCCACCAGGGCTACGGCAGCGCCGACGAGACGGACTTCCTGAAGCCCAACCAGCAGTTCCCCTCGGTCGACGGGAAGCGGTCGGTGCAGGTCTACCTCGCGCGGATGCGCGAGGCGCTGATGGACTACGAGTCCGTCGCGGGCGACACGCACCCGGACGACTTCGAACTGGTGCCGTTCCACACGCCGTTCCCGGGGATGGTGCGGAAGGCAGCGCTGCTCGGCTTCCGGCACGTCTCTCGCGACACGGAGTACGAGGACCGCGTGGCCGAGGAGATCGGCCGTCAGCCCCGGCAAGAGGAGTTCGACGACCTCGAGACCTTCCAGGACGCGCTGAAGGACTACACGGACGCGCTGGCCGAGACCGAGGTCTACCAGAACTGGTACGCCGAGACGGTCGAGCCGACGCTGGAACTGTCGCGCTACTGCGGCAACTGGTATACGGGCAGCGTCCACATCGCGCGGGCCTCGGGGCTGCTGGAGGCCGCCGAGGCCGGGAAGGACCTGGCGGGCAAGCGGCTGCTCGTCGGCTCGTACGGCAGCGGCGCGCAGGCCGAGATTCACCACGAGTTGATTCAGGACGGCTGGGAAACGCAGATCCGTGCCCTCGACGTCAAAGACCAGCTGCGGGACCGCTACGACCTCACGTTCGAGGAATACGAGCGCATCCACGACGCACACAACCACGAGAAGGAGACGGACGTCGACGAGCTGACGACGCCCGAGAACGAGTTCGTCTTCGACGGCTGGGGCCGGATGGGCGAGCGCAAGTACCGCTACGTCTGAGGTCTGTCCCGGCGCCGATTGCCGACGGTGTTCTCACGACCCGTAACCGCGGGTGACTATTCAAGCCCCGCCAGCGACAGGTACGCTCGTGCACTGGGACCGCGGCCGGAACGGACGGGGCGACCGGGGCGCCCGCATCGCGAGCCTCGCGGCCGCACTCGGCGGAGCCCTCGTCGCGGTCGCCGGGCGCGCGGCAGCCCACGATTGGGGGACGCGAACGGAGGCCGACCGGGTCATCGAGGGACGAGTGAACGTCAGCGGGCCCCCGGTCGCGTCCGGAGGGCGCGTCGCCGGGGCCGGTGCGGCCGATGCTGGATTGCTGCCGGGCGTCAGCGGCCCGGCGGAGTGGGCACTGTTCGCGCTGGTCGGGCTGCTCGTGACCGTTGTCGCGTTCGGGCTGCTGGTCGTCCTCGCGAAACGGACCTACGGTCTCCTGACGGGGACCGCTGGGTGGCTCGGGCGGGTCGCAGCGGTCCTGCCGCTCTCGGCGGGGCAGGTCCGAGTCGCAGTCGTCGCAATGCTCGCCTTCTCGGCGGCGGCCTTCGTCGGCGTGCAGGCACAGGCGAACACCACGTCGCTGTGGGACGCAGAGGAGGGGCCGGCCGGCCGCGCGAACGATTTCAAGGACCATGGGCTGAAAGAGAATCCCGTCGGGAGCCTGGAGGCCGACGCCATCCTGACGGGTGACAGCTACTCCGGCGCGCCGTACGACCGCCCCTCGCCGGACACGGACGGCGACCGGCTGAAGGACGCGTGGGAGGAGCGCGGACGGACGCCCGGCGGCGCCCGGCTCCCGGGCGCGGATCCGAACCACAAGGACCTGTACGTGCAGGTCAACTACGGCGCAGACGCCGACCTGTACACGGCAGCCGAGAAACGCGCGCTCGTCGAGTCCTGGGCGCGGATGCCCGTTGATAACCCCGACGGCGAGGAGGGCATCGACCTCCACCTCGTCGAGGGTGACCGGCTCGAGACGACGCCGACGTTCGACTCGATGCAGTCCGACCGCGTGGACCGCTTCTACACCCGCGAGTACCTGGGTCCGCGCCGATGTGTCTACCACCAAATCGTCGTCGGACAGGTCGGGATGGGCAACGTCGTCGGCGTCGGGTCGGTGCCGGGCTACGTCAGCGTGGTCGAGGCCGACCGCGCCGAGTTCAACGGGAGCGACACCACGCGCCGGGTCCACGTCACCAACCACGAGCTCCTCCACAACACGGTCGGAACGCTCCCCTCCGGCGGGACACACACCGCGCAGGGCTGGCTCAAGCCCGCCCCGACCGCCGATGACGACTTCCTCTCACCGAGCGCGGCGGCGGTGCTCGACGAGCGTATCGAGGGCTCGGGCTACTACCAACACCAGATCTGCGCGAACGAGACGGCGACGGCAAGCGGGTAGGCCGACGAGCTCTCAGGCGACCTCCCGAAGCGCCCCGAGCAGCTCCTCCAGCGGCCCCTCGGTGACCGCCAGCGAGAAGCCGTCCACTCGCGCGAGGTCGGGCGCGTGCTCCCAGCACTCCTCGGGCGTGATGCCGTGCAGGATGACGGCGGAGGGCGTCGGCGTCACCACCCGCAGCGCGACCAGCGGTGACTCCCCCCGCGTGACCTCGGTGAACACCAGCACGCGGTTCGTGGACTGGCCGTACAGCCGGTAGAACTCCTCGCTCGACAGCCGCGTGATGGCCTGGATGGAATTGATGACGGTGTGGCCCGCGACGGTGGTATCCTCGCCGGCGGCGAGTTCGGTCGCGCCGACCGCGTCGTACACGCGAGAGATGGGCACCCGCGTTGGGTACTCCCGGAGGTCGTAGACGATGTCGCGGTCGAACCCCGCCTCGACGACGCGGGCGTGCTGACGGATGCGGCCGCCGCCCCGCGCCTCGTCGATGCACAGGAGCGCCTCCACGAACCGCCGGACGATGCCGATCCCCGGTGACTCCCGCCGGCCGCTCTCGTAGTCCGACACCACCGACGGAGAGACGTCGAGTTCGTCTGCGAGTTCGGTCCCCGAGACGTCGAATTCCTCGCGCCACTTGCGCATCGTCGCGCCCGGATCGTCGCTCAGCGTGATCTCACCGGCCATCCGCTCGGCCAGTCGCCGCCGGGCGTCTGCCTGATCGTCTGCCGACATCCTGTTCTTGCTACGCCGTGGGGACGAGCCTATGAATGTCCTCGGTTGTCCGGTTTCGAGGAAACACGAAGTATAATTCTATAATATAAAAATTTATAGAATTATGATACTTGTTCTGAATATATTTTCTACTTTATACATTCAAATTCAGTATAAGTTGAAAATATTCGAAGTGCTTACGCCCGTCGCCGCGAGAGCGCCACCGCCACGACGGCGGCCGCCACCAGCGCGGTCACGAGGCCGAAGCCGGGCTGGCCACCCGAATCAGTCCCGGGTTCGGGCGTTTCCCCGCCGTCGCCGCCGTCCGTCGTCGGCGCTGTCGCGGTCGGCGTGGCGGTGGCAGTCGGGGTCGGAGTCGACATCGCGGTCGGCATCGCCGTTGGGGTCGGCGTGGCCGTCGGCACCTGCCGGGTCGACTGGAACGCCTCGGACATGTTCTGCATCGGCTGGACCACGCGCGGCCCGGGCTGGCTGATGAGGTTGTTGTTCACCGTCAGCGTCTGCCCGAGGACGTAGGCGTCCGTGCCGTTCCAGGGCGGCCCCGAGGGCAGCGGCGACCCGGCCGGCCGGACGACCCACTGCGGGTTGCGCTCGGCGACGATCTCCTCGTTCAGCGGCTTGTAGCCGGAGAGACCCGCGTTCGCGGCGATATTGTCGCCGCCGGCGACTTCGATGGCCTCGTGGATGAACGTCCCGGAGCCGGTGGTGAAGTTGTAGAAGAAGTAGACCACGCGCGGTCGGTCCTCGGGCGCGTTCGCGCGAATCTCCTCCAGCGTGGCGTTGAACTCGGCGTTCACGGTGGCGGCGCGGTCACAGGCGCCCGTGAACCGGCCGAACAGCGTCACCTTCGTCGTGATGGACTCGAGCGACCTGCCGAACCCGACCTTGTAGACGGTGAGTCCGGCGCGCCGGAGCTGGTCGACGGTCGAGTTGGGGACGATGTTCGGCGCGAGGACCAGATCGGGTTGCAGCCCGACCACCTTCTCGGTGTTGACCGTCCCGTCGGGGTTGGTCACGTCGGTGCGGTTCTGCGAGTTCTCGAGGTAGGCCGTCGTCGGGCCGGTCGGGAGACCGACCACGCTCTCCTCCTCGTCCAGTTCCCACATCACCTGCGCCGCACTGGGCGCCAGCACGACCACGCGTTCCGGGTCTGCCGGGACGGTGACGTTCGTGCCGGTCGCGTCCACTCGCGAGACGGGGAACGTGCAGTTCTGCTGGGCGGCCGCGGCGGCACCCGTCGTCGATGCGTGCGGGCCGGTCGGCCCCGCTGCCGGCGCTGCCAGCGCCCCGCCGGGCGCGACAGCCACGAGCAATGTCGCTGCGAGTAGCGTCGTCAGTCGGTTCACGAAGGGGGCGAGACGGGTATGCAACAAGTATTTGTCTATCCCAAACACGATTTCGTATCGGATGTACCAGCGTCAGCAGACGGTCGTGTGGTCGGTGGCTCTGGCCGTGGCACTGGTCCTGGTTTCGGTCCTCAGCGCCACCGTCGGTCCCGTCGCCATCCCGCCGGCCGCCGTGGCGAAGGCCATCCTCAACGACGTGGCGCTGCCCACGCTCGCGCTCGGTCTCCAGCCGACTGTCTCGTGGATCCACCCGTTCTCGTTCGCCGTCGAGGATTCCCACGCGGTCATCGTCACGCAGTTGCGCCTCCCGCGTATCGCGCTGGGCGCGGCCGTCGGGTTCGCGCTTGCCACCGCCGGCGCCGTCATGCAGGGCTTCTTCCGGAACCCGATGGCCGACCCCTCCATCATCGGCGTCTCGACGGGCGCCGCGGTCGGGGCGGTCGTGGCCATCGTCTTCCAGCCCGCCGTCCCGCTGGTGCCCGACCTGCAGGGGCTCGCGTTCACGACGGCGCTGATGGCGGGCTTTGCGGTCTATCTCGTTGCGCGCGAGGGCGGGCGGACGCCGGTCGCGACGCTGCTTTTGGCGGGCGTCGCCATCCAGACGTTCCTCGGCGCGGTCGTCTCCTATACGCTGCTGTTCGCCGGCGACTCGCTGGAGCGGGCGGTCTACTGGCTGATGGGCCACCTCCATGCCGCCAGCTGGGGGAAGGTGGGCGCCATCTGGCCCATTGCAGTCCTCGGATTCCTCGCCACGCTCGCGTACGCTCGGGACCTGAACGTCCTTCTCGTCGGCGAGGACGACGCACACACGCTCGGCGTCGAGGTCGAGCGGACGAAGCGCGTTCTGCTCGCCGTCTCGAGTATCCTCACGGCCGCGGCGGTCGCCGTCGCCGGCGTCATCGGCTTCGTCGGGCTCGTCGTCCCACACGTGATGCGCCTGATCGTGGGCCCCGACCACCGCATCCTGCTACCCACGTCAGCGCTCGCGGGCGCGGGCTTTCTCGTCGCAACGGATACGCTCGCGCGGGCCGGCCCCGCCGAGGTTCCGGTCGGCATCGTCACCGCGGCGCTCGGCGCGCCCTTCTTCCTCTACCTGCTCCGCGATCGCGAGGTGCATTCGCTGTGAGTCGCGAGGACGCGACCGTCGGGGACGCCAGGGCAGCCACGTCGCCCGCCCTCGAACTCGAGGACATCACTGTCGCGTACGGGGACCGTCGGGTCCTGGAGTCGGTCTCGCTCTCCGTCCGACGGGGCGAGTTCCTCGCCCTCGTCGGCCCGAACGGTGCCGGGAAGACGTCGCTCCTCCGAACCGTCAACGGGCTCGTCGCCCCCGGAGCCGGAACCGTCCGCATCGACGGGACGGACGCCACCTCCCTGTCGGCTCGCGAGCGAGCGCGCCGGGTCGCGACCGTCCCACAGGAGACGGGCGTCGGCTTCGACTTCCCCGTCCGTGACCTCGTCGCGATGGGGCGGACAGCCCATCGCTCGCGGTTCTCGCGAGCCGACGAGGGCGACCGGGCGGCCGTCCGGCGTGCGCTCGACCGGACAGACACTGCCGACTTCGCCGACCGGCCGGTCGGGTCGCTGAGCGGCGGGGAGCGCCAGCGGGTCGTCCTCGCGCGGGCGCTCGCACAGGAGGCGCCGCTGCTCCTTCTCGACGAGCCGACCGCCAGCCTCGACATCAACCACCAGGTCCGCGTCCTCGGGCTGGTCCAGGACCTCGTTCACGCGCCCGACAGCGCGAGTCCGGACGACGAGTCGGCAGGGACGCGGACGGAGCGAACCGCCGTGGCGGCCATCCACGACCTCGACCTGGCGGCCCGATTCTGTGACCGCATCGCGTTGCTGGCCCACGGCGACATCCGGGCCGTCGGTCCGCCGGCGGCGGTCCTCGAACCGGAACGCCTCCGGGACGCCTACGGCGTCGAGACCGTAGTCACGGAGAACGACGCGACCGGAACGCCGACCGTGACCGCGCTGACCGAAGCGGCCTCGGCCGATTCCGACACGTCCCGGTCGACGCTGGAGGCCGACGACGACTGACCCGCTATCGCTGCCGGCGCCGGTAGAGCAGGTCCGCCAGGGCGGCTCCGATCATCATCGGCAGGACGAGCGACAGGGCGACGACCAGAACGAGCGTCGCCCACCGTGCGCCCTGGGGCGGCCAGAGCCGCGGCCAGAGTTCCGCGAGCGGCCCACGGAACCAGACGACGGCCAGCGCGAGAAAGAGCAGCCCCGTCGCCAGCCTGAATCGATGGCGCCGGCGCTCGCCGTCGCGGTCACTGTCGCGGTCCCCGTCGCGGTTCTCGTCGTCGAGGACGCCGAGCGGGTCGTCTGGGTCGGGCGTCGTCACGTGCTCTCTTCGGCTAGCGGAGATTAACGGCTTTCGACACCCCATGGCAGCAGTATCACTCCGCGTGTCAGTTGGAGGAAACGAACGACGGACGGGACCTGTTGCTCTCCCTCACAGAGAGCGTCGTCGCCGTGCCGACCGAATTCGAGTCGGGTTCCGACGCCAGCGATACCGCGTGCTGACGGGCTGTGTCCCGGGATGCTCCGATACTGTTCCGACCCCCCGATACTGTTAAGTGTTAGCACGACCCACAGTAATGCGGATGCCACAGCAGAGCCACCCGGCCGACGAACGTATCCTCGAATTCTACGGGGACAACGCTCCCGAGTACGTTCCGATCGTCGCCAACCGGCTGGGTATCCACCTCCGATACGCCGAACGGCGAGTGGAGACGCTGGTAGAGCAGGGGCTATTGAAACCGGTCAGCAACGAGGTGGTCTACACGACGACCGAAACCGGCGAACAGGTGCTCGCCGGGGAGGCGACGATCGGGAGCGTCGTCCCAGAGGGAGCGGTGAACGACTAGCTCGTCGGGGGGCAGCGGGCCCCGGCGAATCTGGAGGGGTCGAATTTAAGCGGTTTGCGCCGTTGCCGACGGTATGGACGAATTCGAAGAGATCGTCTCCTCGTGTACGCCCCGCGAGACGGGCGTCGTCGACATCTACCAGAATACGGTCGGGCTGGCGTGTCCATCCTGTGACGAGCCGTTCGACGACCTCATCGTCTCGAAGGAGTTCACGCGCCTCAACCTCTCACGGCAGATGGACATCTGCGCGACGGTCCACGAAGGAAATCCGATCCTGTTCACCCATCGGAAGTGAGGTCCGGGTCGACACACCCCCCGTCGGCCGCGTAGTCGCTCCGGGGCGCGAGCGGGTCGAGGCTCTCGAGCCGGCGGTCGCCGAGCACACAGCAGCCGCGCCGCTCGTAGCCGTGGCGCTCGACGTGGATGCCCTCCAGTCCGGTGTTCCACGCTGCTCCCACGTCGGCCGGCGTGTCCCCCACCAGCGGCCCGGACGCGTCCGGCCCGACACCGAGGTCGGCAAGCGCCAGCTCGACCGGTTCGGGGTCGGGCTTCCACCCCGTCGTCTCGTCGCAGCAGACGACGGCGTCGAACCAGTCGCGGACGTCGAGCCGGTCCAGCACCGGCCCGGTGAGGTACGACTGGCAGTGCGTCACCAGTCCGACCGGCCGGTCGAGGTCGCCCACCCACGCGGCGTCGTCGTACAGGAACGCCGCTTCCGCCCGCGCGACCGGGTCCTCGACCTCGTGAAAGGTCTCCCAGAACGCCTCGACATCGATGCCCCGCTCGCGGAGATGCTCGTTCGCGCCGGCACCGAAGCCGTGCCAGATGGCCTCGGCCGCCGCCGGTGGAATCTCGTGTCCCAGCCGGTCCCCGACCTCGCCGAGCGTCTCGTGGATGTACGACGGCTCGACGTCGATCAGCGTCCCGTCGAGGTCGAACAGCCAGGCGTCGTACCCGGCGGCGTGGCTCATTCGGGTGTGATCTAGCGCTCCCGTGAACAAGTACCTGCTGGCCCGCTCCTCGGCCGTGAGACTGCCGCCGGCTACTCGCGGACGTGAATCGACGACCCGAGATACTTGTGCAGGACCGACTCGACGTCGTCGGCCCGGAAAAGCGAGAGGTCGTCGGCGACGGCCTCTCGGAGTGCCGAGAGGTACGCCTCGTCGGTCCGGAGCTCCCGGAAGGAGATCGCGACGACTTCGACGCCCAACGCCTCGCTCGCCAGGTCACACAGGTGTTCCTCGTCGTTCGCCTCGCCGCGCCAGCAGTGGTCCCGGAAGAACAGCCACCCCGGCTCGCCCGGCGGATCGGCGCGTCGCTCCAGCGTCGTCTCGAACCGGTCGGGGTCGACCCGCACGCCCGAGGCCGGCTCCAGCTGGAAGGTGACGCGGAAGACGTAGGCCGCGTCTCCCGGTCCGCTGCCATCGTCAGTCGAGGGTTCGAGGGCGCCCCGCGGCTCTTTGCGCATCTCAGTCGGCGAGTTCGTTCAGCCGCTCTGCGAGGTCGATGTCCTTCGTCGTGACCCCGCCCTCCTCGTGGCTGGTCAACTCGACTGTGACCTCGCGCCACTCGACGGTCAGCGTCGGGTGGTGGAACGCCTCCTCTGCGAGCCCGCCGGCCCCGGCGGCGAAGCCGACGCCTTCGAGGTAGGCGTCGAACTCGTAGGTCCGCGCGATGTGGTCGTCCTCGTGGGTCCAGCCGTCCGGTAGCCGCTCTTCGATCTCCTCGTCGGACAGGAGGTCTGCCATACGCGGCGCCACGACCGGCGGAAAGATAAGACTACGGCCGAGCCCGGCGCCGTAGCTCGCGTCGTCCCGCCAGTCGTCGCTGATCAGTCGTCCCGCCAGTCGTCGCTGATCAGTCGTCGCTCCGGCTCCCGTGCTCGGTGCCAGGGACGCTGCGCGAGCGTCCGTCGAAGCGCGAGTCCCCCCAGTGTGCGGCCGCGAACGCGAGATAGAACGCGAGCAGCGTCCCGCCGACCATCGCTAGCTCCGCGGTCGCCCCGAACACCTGCCGGCCAAGCACCAGCAGGCCGCCGAGAACGACCGCCGCGAGCCCGGTTGCCAGCGCCGGGCGCGTCGACCCGGTCGCCGAGGTCCAGACGGTCGCCCAGCAGAGCGCCGCCAGCGCCGCCAGTCCGACGGCGTACAGGGCAATCTGTGCCGTCGCCCCGTAGATGAACACCAGCCGTGGTGACAGCACGAGGAACGCCGGCAGCAGGGCAGTCGCCGCGAGCGTCGCTCGGCGCGCCGTCGCCGCCGAGACGGCGTCGGTGAACGCCCAGCCGGTCGCCAGCGCGACGCCGGCGTAGATGACTGTCGCGGTCGAGAAGTGCGCCGTCAGGATGAGCCACTCGTACTCGGTGACGGTGAGCGCCCCCAGGACGATCTGTGCGGGAAGCAGAACGGTTGCGGCCGACAGGGCCCCACGGACCTTCCGCGAGCGCCCAGTGCGCCACGCGTGGGCGGTGGCCCCGAGGATGACGAACCCCGTCACCATCGCGACGAGCCGGTGGAACCACTCGATGAAGCTCATCCAGTCGGCCGGGAACAGCCCGAACACGGCGCCGTCACACAGCGGCCACCGCTGCGCGCAGGTCAGCCCGGCGCCCGCCGCTGCCGTGTACACGCCCAGCAGCATCAGAACCGCCGTCAGCGCTGTCGTCCCCGCGAGGTAGTGCCGGAACGACAGCTCCGACCGGGACGGGAGGTCCATGCGTGCGTGTCAGGAGCGGACGGACTTATGACTCTCCCTTCAGCCCTGGCTGTCGACGCTTCCTTCAGCCCTGGCCGTCGACGCTTCCTTCAACCACGGCTGGACTTCCCTTCCTGCCACAGCTGGACTCCCCCTTCAGTTACGGCCGTCGACGCTGGCTTCGACCGCAGCCGTCGAAATCCGGGCGATTCCGACCTACGTCAGGACCCCGTCGGCGAACGGGGCACATCGAGGCCGGTCATCGATGAGTACGGCGAGGGTGCTCGCTCGGCCAGAGTATATAAATAAAACAACGGATATTTAGAACAAATTCCCATATTTTTACCGATATTACCGAAATTTTCTATCTATTAACGAAATGGATAAAATCTATTCCTATTCTGTTGCAACGCGCGACCGCGAGACCCGCGGCTCAGTTCGTGAAGCCGTGAGGGTTCCGGTCGTCGGCGTCGGGTACGCAGAGTGGCCTCACCCAGACGCCGCGTCCGGCTCTCGGATGGCCGGCACGTCACCGGCGATGTCGGCGACGAACTGAGACACGTGGTCGCCATCGGACCGGTCGAAGCCGGCCTCGCGGGCCAGTCGGTCGAGTTCCCGCGCCACGCGGCTCCCGTACTGGGCGGCCCGCTTCTTCCGGAAGGCGACGCGGTCGGGAACGAGGGCTCGTGCCGCCCGGCGGAGCGCGACCTTCCGCTCGCCGCGCTCGCTCACCAGCAACCGCTCGGGCAGTTCTAACGCGACCGAAACGACGGGGTCGCCCAGCAGCGGCGCGACGGGTTCGACGCCCGCCGCCCGGAGTGCGAGCGTATCGCGCTCCAGTTGCTCCGGCAGTCCGGCGAGGAGTTCCCGCGTCGCACCGCGGACGGTGTCGGCCGCGAGCCGGGGGTCGTCGGGCGCCCGCGCGACCTTGTCGTAGCCGCCGAACAACTCGTCGGCGCCCTGCCCCACGGCGAGTCGCTCGTACCCGTCAGCGCGGGCGCCTCGGGCGGCGGCGACCAGCGGGACGGCGATGGCCACGTCCATCGCGTTCGTTCGTCCCGTCGCGCGTGCGACCGCGGCCGCGTGCTCCCGGACGGCGGCGTGGTCGAGTTCGACGACCCGGAGGTCGTCGCGCCGCCCACAGAGCTGGGCCGTCTCCCGAGCGGCCGCGACGTCGGGGCTGTCGGGGAAGCCGGCGACGTACAGCGGCGCGTCCGGCAGGTGTGCGGCGACGGCCCCCGAGTCGACGCCGCCGGAGAAGGCGACCGCCAGATCGTCGCCGGCGACGGCCTCGATGCGCGCTTCGACGGCCTCGCGGAGTTCAGCCACCGCCCGTCGGTCGTCCGCGTACGGCGCCGGGTCGGGAAGCGTCCAGACCCGCTCGTCCTCGAAGCCGTCGCCGTCGGCCGTGCGAACCGTCCCGGCCGGGAGCCGAACTGGCGCGTCGAGCGCGGCCGGGTCGAGACTCGCGGTTCCGGGGTCGTCGGGCTCCGTGAACAGCGGATACCGACCGAGGGCGTCCCGGGCGGCGCGGCCGTCAGGAAGCGTCCCGGCGAAGCCGCCGGTTCCGGGCAACGGGTCGCCGTCGCGGAGCGCCTGCTCGACCGTCTCGACCGTGGCGCCCCACATCGCGGGCGGGGTTGAAGACGGAGACGAGGACGGGGACGGAGACGGAGATGGGAACGGGACCATCAGAACGGAGCCAGCGCGGCCTGTTTCACGCGGCGGACGATGCCGCCGCCGAACTGACGGAAGCTGACGCGCCACGGAGTCCGCTTGCCGACGACCGTCGTCCGGCCCTCGCGGACGGCATCGAGGATACTCGAGACGTCGCGGTGGGTCGTGTCGACCTCGGTGACGGCCTGTCCCACCATCTCGCTGATGTGAGCGTCGCTGCCGGCAGTCATCGGCAGGTCGTGTTCGCGGGCGAAGCGCTCGGCTCGGCGGTTGGAGCGGCCGGTGAGCAGGCGGGAGTTGTACACCTCGATGGCGTCCGCGTTCGCGAGCTGGCCGCGCGTGATGTGCGCGGCCACGCCGTGGCGCGACTTCTGGAACGGGTGCGGGATGATCGCGACGCCGTCCCGTTCGTGGATGCGGTCGAGCGTCTCGTCGTAGGACAGGCCGGGCGGGACGGCCTCCTCCACGCCGAGCGCGAGGATGTGGCCCGCCTCGGAGGTCACCTCCATCCCGGGGATGCCGACGAGGCCGTACTCCGAGGCGATATCCGCGGCCCGGAGCGAGGCGTCGATCTCGTCGTGGTCGGTCACGGCGAGCGCGTCCAGGCCGACAGCCCTGGCCTGGCCCAGCAGGAGTTCGATCTGGTCGCGCCCGTCGTAGGAGAGCGACGAGTGGGCGTGGAACTCAACCGACAGCACGACCGACTGTTCGGGCGACCGGGGCAAAAACACGCCGGTGTCCCGCGGACCGGGCGAATGCCGCGAGAGCCGGCACCGCTCGGGGGATGGAAAGCGCTTTCCACGGCCACGACGGACCCGCCAGTATGCCCCTCGAACCCTCGGACCGCGACTTCGTCGAAGCGGAGCTGGGTCGGGAGCCGACGCCCGCCGAGGAAGCGCTCTTCGAGAACCTCTGGAGCGAGCACTGCGCCTACCGCTCCTCCCGACCGCTGCTCTCGGCCTTCGCCTCCGGGGGTCCGCAGGTCGTCGTCGGCCCGGGGGACGACGCCGCCGTCGTCGCGCTGCCGGTGCCCGGAACCGAGACAGACGACGAAACCCGCTACGCTGACACCTACATCACGATGGGAGTCGAGTCGCACAACCACCCCTCCTACGTCGACCCATTCGACGGCGCCGCAACCGGGGTCGGCGGCATCGTCCGCGACACGATGTCGATGGGCGCCTACCCAATCGCGCTGGCGGATTCACTCTACTTCGGCGACTTCGGCCGCGAACACTCGCGCTACCTGTTCGAGGGGGTCGTCGAGGGGATCTCTCACTACGGCAACTGCATCGGTGTCCCCACGGTCTCG
>JBDGSA010000067.1:0-23014 GCA_042217755.1 Haloglomus sp.
GTTGATGATCATGTTCCCCGTCTCGGTCTGGCCGTAGGTGTCGTGGATGGTGACACCCATCGTGTCCTCGCCCCACTCCACGACGCCCGCCGACAGCGGCTCCCCGATGGAGAGCGCGTGCCGGACGTCGAGGTCAACGTCCTCGAGTACCTCCTCGTGTTCCCGGAGCATCCGGTAGGCGGTCGGCACCGAGAACAGCACGGTGATCGGGTACTCGTCGAGAAGTTCGGCCCACTCTTCGGGGTCGAACTCGTCCTCGTAGGTGAACAGCGGGGTGCCCCAGAACCACGCCCCGAACGTGTTGATGGGGCCGGTGAGCCACCCGAGATCGGCGGTCGACCAGTAGAGGTCCTCCTCGGGGTCGAGGTCGACCGAGTACCGCTGGGTGGCGGCGACGCCCGCGACCCACCGGTGCTTGTGGAGGACGCCCTTCGCCGGGCCAGTCGTCCCCGAGGTGTAGTACAGCATCGCGTCGTCCTCGCCGCTCGTTCGGACGGTGTCGAACTCGTCGTCTGCGGCCCCGACCGCCTCGTGGTAGTCGATGTCGTCGGCGTGGGCCCCGCCCTCGCCGTCGTCGACGACGATGACCTGCTCGACGCTGGGGACCTCCTCGAGCGCGTCGGCGACGGTCTCGCGGTTACTCGTCGTCGTGATGGCGACCTTCGTGTCGCAGTCGTCGAGTCGGTAGGCGATGCCGTCCGGGCCGAACCGCTCGTTGACGCTGCCCCAGACGGCACCCGTCTTCAGGGTCCCGACGAGCGCGGCGTAGTGCTCTGGGACGCGAGGCATGTACGAGAAGACCCGGTCACCTCTGTCGACGAAGTCGTCGAGAACGTTCGCGAACCGGTTCGACTGCTCGGCCAGCTCGGCGAACGTCACTGCCTCCGCGTCGCCGTCGGTTCCGACGTACTGGAGGGCGGTCCGGTCGGGCGTGGCCTCGGCGTGCCGGTCGACGGTCTCGTGGGCGATGTTCAGCTCGTCGGGTGCCGACCAGTCGGCGTCGTCGTAGATCTGGTCCCACTCGAACGACTCGTACTTCGTCTCGTAATCGGGCAGGTTCGGCTGATGATCTTGGAGCGACATCAGCACCGGCTAATACCGGATTTTCCTTATAATTAAGCGTGCGTAACGAAAGTCGCGGCGGTCATCGACACCGCCGGTGCGAGCGCCCGTCCACGAGCGTGTTCTCGTCGGCCACGCGTCTGACGCGGGTTCTTGTGCCCGGAGCGCCCCGCTCGTACCAACATGGGCGACGAAGACGAGACGATCCGCGTCGGCGAGACCAGCGAGGGGGTCGCGGCCGACGTGCCCGCCGGGAATCCAGTGGAGCTCCCGGTCGTGGACCTGATGACCGGGCGCGCGTTCGTGACCGGGAAGAGCGGAAGCGGTAAGTCGAATACAGCGAGCGTTGTAATCGAAAAACTCCTTAATAGAGGGCTACCTGTGATGGTAGTAGATATAGACGGAGAATATTATGGTTTAAAGGAAGACTACGAGATTCTCCACGTCGGCGCCGACGAGGAGTGCGACCTCGTGGTGAGCGAGGAGCACGCCGGCAAGCTGGCGGAGTTGGCTCTCGAACAGAACGTCCCGATCATCCTCGACGTCTCCTCGTTCCTCGACGAGTCCGACGCGCGGGACCTGCTGACCGAGGTCGCCCGCACCCTGTTCGCAAAGGAGAAGAAGCTCAAGCAGCCCTTCCTGCTGGTCGTCGAGGAGGTCCACGAGTACATCCCCGAGGGCGGCGGCCTCGACGAGTGCGGTCGGATGCTCATCAAGGCGGCCAAGCGCGGGCGCAAGCACGGCCTCGGCGTCGTCGGCGTCTCCCAGCGCCCCGCGGACGTGAAGAAGGACTTCATCACCCAGTGTGACTGGCTCGTCTGGCACCGTCTCACCTGGGAGAACGACACGAAGGTCGTCAGCCGCATCCTCGGCCGGGAGTACGCCGACGCCATCGAGGACATGGACGATGGGGAAGCGTTCGTCCTGACGGACTGGTCAGAGCGCGTGCGCCGTGTCCAGTTCGATCGCAAGGAGACGTTCGACGCCGGTGCTACGCCGGGGCTCGACGACTTCGAGCGCCCCGAACTCAAGTCGGTCAGCAGCGACCTCGTGGAGGACCTCGAGGCCATCTCCGAGGCCGAAGAGCAGCGCGAGTCCCGCATCCAGGAACTCGAGCGCGAGCTCGCGGACAAAGAAGAGCGCATCGAGGAACTGGAGGAGCAACTCTCCGAGGCACGAGACCTCTCGAAGATGGCCGAGCGGTTCTCGCGGGCGATGATCGAACACGCCTCCGGCCGCGCGTTCCGGACGGACGTGACCCTCGGCACGCAGACGGAGGTCGATGACTGGCGCAAGCAGGCAGTTCGCGGCGAACACCTGACGGCGATCCGGCGGCCCGCCAACCCGACCGACGAGTACCTCGACCACGAGGCCGAGACCGGGACTGAGACGGGCGCCGGCGGCGAACCCGCAGAGCAGACCTCCGACGAGCCACAGACCGAGACCACTGCACCACCCGGGTGGCCCGACGACGATGACTCGGCCGAGCCGTCCGAGGAGTCGAGCGAGGCATCGGCGCCGATAGCCAATCCCTCCACCGCGGAGACGGCGGCCGACATCGACGCCGCGTTCGAGGCCCTCGAGGGTACCGGCCAGGGGGCGGCGTCCGAGGATTCGTCGGGGGATCCGTCCGTGAGTTCCTCCGAGCGCTCGCCCGAGACGCCCGACGATGCCGAGACCGAAGCCGCCGCGTCTCCAGACTCGTCGACCGGGAGCAGGGCATCCGCGGACACGGCATCGACCGACGTCTCTGCCGGCGACGATACTGCCGACACCGCTGACACCGACGACATCGACAACACTGCCGACATCGCCGACACCGACGGTACCGCCGACACCGACGATGCCGCCGTCCGGAGTGAAGACTGGCCGGCGTTCGCCGCCGATTCGAACGAGGTCGGCGACTCCGCGTCGACCGTCGAGCAGGCCGTCGAGCAGACCGACCCCGGCTTCGAGCGCGAGGTCGTCCGCGACGTGAAGGCGACGATCCGCGGGTTCGACCCCGTCACCCGGCGAATGCTGGCCCACTACCGCGAGCAGGGGCCCTGTGATCCCATCGACGCGCACGTCGCGGCGGGCGGCGACGGCGACCGCACTCGGGCCTACAGCCGGAATCGGACGCTCCGGCGGGCCGACCTCGTCGCGCACGCGGGCCGGGGCCAGTACGGCTGTCGCCTCGCGGCGCACCTCCGGTCGGCGCACGACGACCGGCTCTCGGAGGTGGAACTCGCGGACGCCGTCGAGTCGGTCGAACAGACCTTCATCGAAGACCGCGACAGCCCAGCCGAGGACGAGCCGGGTCGCGGCGAGACGTCCGGAAGCGAGATGAGTCGCGGCGAGACGTCCGGGAGCGCCTCCCCGACCGAAAGCGCCTCCCCGACCGAGAGCGCCACCTCAACTGGGAGCACCACCTCGGCTGAGAGCGATACGTCGGACGAGGTCGTCGCGCCGGACGACGACGCGGTGTTCATCGACGCTGATGCAGTTAGCGACGGAGAGAGCGCCCGTGACCTCGACGCCGCGACCACCGCGGACAGTTCGCCGGGCGACACCTGGTCGTCCGGTGGCGACGACACGTTCGGGAGGGATGGTTCCGACGGGACGACCGCGACGGAAGGTGCCAGCGAGTCGACGGGAGACGACAGCCTATCGGCGGAAGGTGCCGGCGAGTCAACGGGAGACGACAGCCCGTCGACGGAGCGGGCCCACGACCGGGGGACGACCAGGACGGGAGACGCCGGCGAGCCGACCCGGAGCGACGACGACCGAGAGACGACCGGCTCGGGCGACTCCGGCGGGCTGACGACCGTGGCCGACGCGACCGGCCACGGGAGCGAGCAGTTTCGGCCGAGTGAAGAACGAACGGCCTCGGGTGACGGTGCGGCCAGCGACGCCGCCTCGGAGGTCAGTTCCGACGGCGGCGAGTCCGACGACTTCCCCGCGTGGCCCGGCGAGTAAACAGAAGAAAACAAATTAACGGTTCAACCGATGATCGATTTTCGCGGTTCCGAAATCGTATAGTGGGAACCCATCACAAAACCGGTGCATGGTAGACGCCGACGACCTGTCGAACGAGGACCTCGACGTGTCGGTCAGCGACGACGGGCTGGTCGCACGGGCCACCATCGACCGGTACGAGGACCGGAACTCGCTGAACGAGGCCGTCATCGGCGGGTTGGAGGACACGCTCGCCGCCGCGTCGGCAGACGAGACCCGCGTCGTGGTCATCCGCGGCGCCGGCGGCACCTTCTGTGCCGGCGGCGACATCAAGGGGATGGCCTCGAACATGGGCCAGGGACCGATGGCCTACCGCGACGGCTTCTCCGGGATGGCCGATCTCATCGAGGCCATCGTGGACGCGAACGTGCTGGTCGTGGCGGCCGTCGAGGGCTACTGCCTCGCCGGCGGGATGGGGCTGGCCGCGGCGTGTGACGTCATCCTGACGAGCGACGAGGCCACGTTCGGCACGCCCGAGGTCGACATCGGCCTGTTCCCCGCCCAGGCGCTGGTCCCTATCATGCGGACCGTCAACGAGAAGCAGGCGCTCCACCTCCTGTTCACGGGCGAGCACATCGACGCGGAGAAGGCCTACGAAATCGGCTTCGTCAGCGAGGTGGTCGACGCCGACCACTTCGACGGGGAACTCGGTGACCTCGTGGACTCGCTGGCGAACGCCTCTCCCGTCATGATCGAGGTGGGCAAGCAGTCCTACTACAACCAGCGCGACATGGGCTTCGACGAGGCGCTGTCGTACATGCGCGAGATCATCTCGCTCATCGCCATGAGCGAGGACACCGAGGAAGGCATCAACGCGTTCCTCACGGACCGGGAACCCGAGTGGAAGGGCCGCTGAGACCGCCGCCGTCGAACCGTTCGCGAACCGCACACCGACCCGCGACCCCCCGATTCAACCATGCCAATCGAGCAGGAATCCGTCAAAGGCAACGACCCCGACAGGGCGATTATCAGCGCGGCCCTCACGGGCGCGCTCACTACGCGTGACCAGTGTGAGCATATTCCGTACACGCCCGAGGAGATCGCCGAGGACGCGGCCGAGGCCCGCGAGAACGGCGCCGCCATCGCGCACATCCACGCCCGCGCCGAGAACGGCTCTCCGACCTTCGACACGGAGGTCTATCAGGAGATCTACGACGAGGTCCGCGACCGGACGGACATCCTCATCAACTTCTCGACGGGGGCGATTCACGAACCCGTCGAGACCCGAGTCGAGTACGTCCGCGAGGTCCAGCCCGACATCGCCGCGCTCAACATGGGCTCGATGAACTACGCGAAGTACTCCGAGAGCCGCGACGACTTCGTCTTCGACATGGTGTTCGAGAACCCGTTCAACGAGATCCGTGACTTCCTCACCGCGATGCGAGACAGCGACGTCAAGCCGGAACTCGAGTGTTTCGACACCGGACACGTCGGCAACATCCGACCGTTCGTCGAGAACGGCGAGCTGGAGTCGCCAATCCAGTTCTCGCTCGTCATGGGCGTCCTCGGCGGCATCCCGCCGACGGTGGAGAATCTCGCCCACCAGGTTCGCCAGCTCCCCGACGACGCGACCTGGCAGGTCATCGGCATCTCCCGCGAGCAGTGGCAACTGGTCGCCGCCGCGCTCGCGATGGGCGGCAACGTCCGCGTGGGGCTGGAGGACAACTTCTACCTCCCGAACGGGGAGATGTCGACCAACGCCGGTCTCGTCGCGAAGGCCGCGGAGCTGACCCGGAACGTCGGTCGCGAGCCCGCGACGCCAGCTGAGGCCGCCGAACTGATGGACATCGACGCGTCCCACCTCTAGCCGCTCCGAGCGCGCGAGTCTCGACCAGGGCGCGGTCAGGTCTCGACCACGTTCCCGCATTCCCGACACGAGATCTGCATCTCTTCGGGGTCGGGCATCCGCTCGTCCGCCGGGTGCTCCGCGGCGATGTCGTGAACCGTCTCCGCTCCACACGCCGGGCAGTCGAACAGTACCTCCGTGTCGCCCCAGGCGTGGCGCCGGTTCGGGACGCCGAGCGCGACGGCGACGACCGGCTCGTCGCTCCGGTTGCCGCCGGTCTGGTAGGAGCCGCCCTTCTCGAAGTGGATGACTTCTCCGGGGCCGACATCGTGTCGTTCGACGTCTGCTCCTGGTCCGTCTTTGACCTCGAACGTGGCAGTGCCCTCCAGGACGTAGAACAACTCCTCCTGGTCGTGGTGCGTGTGGAGCCCCCCCGAGAAGGCCTCGCCCGGAGCGAGTTCGAAGTGGACCATGGCGAACCCCATCTCGTCGATCGCCCTCGAGAGCGGCTTGCGGTGGCTGTTGATGCCCATGAAGTGGGGAACGGTCGAGACGTCGTCGATAGCCTGCTTTCTCATGGTGTCCCCGCTCGTACTCACGAACGGGGCAAATACTCTCGGGTCGGTAGCATCCTGTTCCGCCCGCCGGGAGACGACCAGACGCGACGCCGCGCGTGACGGCGGCGACCCACTCGGACATCTGTGCAAAGGCTTATCACACCGGCTACGCAACCCCAATCTGAATGGGTGTCATTGGCACACCACTGCTCGATGAGGCACGGACCATCTTCTCCGACCTCGGGTACGAGGTCGAGAAAGACGGAGACGAACTGCGCGCGGAGCGCAAGTGGCGGACCGTCTTCGTGACGACCGCCGATCCGGCCGACGCGCCGACACGCGGCCGACTCCGCTGTTTCGTGACCGAGGAGTCCCGGGCAGCGGAGATACGCGACCAGCTCGTCTCGCTCGCCCCCGACTACGACTGGGCGATCGTCGCGGTCGACAACGGCGACTACCGCATCCTCCACCCCGACGCCGAGGCACTCTCCGCGCCCTGAGAGCGCAGCCGGGGAAAACCCGCGTTCGCGGAATATTCCAGAAATATCTTATTTATTTACATGATTATTGAAATATTCGACATTGCTATTTATATTCCGCCGCGGTCGGCCGCCGTCGGGGCACGGTCGGATGGCTGCCACACCGACGGACGCCCTCGGAGGCGGCCGGAGTAGCGGCCGTTCTCTCGTGGAGTTTTTGCGCTGATGCCCGCGTGCCGGCCACTCCACGGTCGGCCGTCTGCCGGAGCCCCGGGCGAACGGGGGTCAGAACGTGAACAGGTCGATGCCGCCGGTCACACCGACGACCTGGCCGGTGATGTAGCTGGCCTGTTCCGAGCAGAGGTAGGCGATGAGGTTGGCGACGTCCGCTTCCTCGCCGAGTTTGCGCATCGGCGTGGCCTTCGCGATGCGGGCGAAGTGCTCGTCGGTCTGTTCGAGCGTCTCGATGTCCATGTCCGCGAACGCGCCGACGACGATCGAGGGCGCGATGGCGTTGGCGGTGACGCCGTGCTGGGCGCCCTCGAGTGCGAGCGTCTTGGCAAAGCCGATGAGCGCCGCCTTCGTCGCGGAGTACGACGCCTGCCCGAAGCCGCCCTCCCAGCCGGCCATCGAGGACATGTTGACGATGCGGCCCCATCCCTGCTCTTTCATGCGGGGGTAGACCTCGCGGGTGATGTTGTAGGCGCCCGTCAGGTTCACGGCCATGTCGCGGTCCCAGATCTCGTCGTCGAAGTTCTCCATCTTGTCGCGGGCGTCGACCATCCCCGCGTTGTTGATGAGGATGTCTGTCGATCCCAGTTCCTCTTCGATGGCCTCGACGGTGGCCTCGACGTCCGGCCGGTCGGTGAGGTCGCACTCGACGGCCAGGGCGTCGCCGCGGTACGCCTCGCCCTCGTTGATCTCGTCGGCGACGTTCTGTGCCTTCTCCTCGGCGACGTCGAGCACGACGACGTCGGCGCCCTCCTGGGCGAGTACGCGGCAGTCCTCACTCCCGATGCGTCCGGCGCCACCGGTGACGATAGCGACGCGGTCCTCGATTCCGAAGTCCATTACGACCGGGCTATTCCGTGGGCGTCGCTTAAGCGTTTATCTGGCGTGCTAGCGGTCGTTTATCCCGACGATGTCGAGGATCTCCTCGAGATTCGTGACGTGGTGGGTTGCCGCCTCTCCGGTCGCCTCCTCGCCGTACGCGACGGCGTCGAGTCCACGGGCGCTCGCCCCCTCGATGTCGTGTTCGTAGCGGTCGCCGACCATCACGCCGTCCGCGGGGCCGATTCCGTGCTCGGCGGCCTTCTCGAGGGCCGCCTCGAACATCCGTCGGTCGGGCTTCTTGTAGCCGACCGCCTCGGAGGTCGTGACGTGCGTGAAGGCGCCGTCGAGGCCCAGCTGCTCGAACATGGACTCGGCCTCCCGGGTGTCGACGTCGCTGATGACGGCCTGGTAGACGCCGGCCTCGTCCAGCGTCTGGATGGTCTCGACGGCGCCGTCCTCGGCGCGGAGCGTCGCGTCGAGACAGCGGTCTAACACCGGGCGCCACTCGGACTCCGGCGGGGCCTCGCGGCCAGCGGCCTCGAAGACCGCGCGGGTCGCCCGGCGGTAGCCCTCGGCCGCGGTCTGATACTCGGTCCCTTCGGCGGCCCCGAAGTGTTCGCCCAGGGCCGCCTTCCACCGCTCCGGGGTCGTCTCGGGGTCGAGATCGTACTCGTCGGCCAGTTCGGCGAGGAACGCGGCGTAGCCCTCGCGGATGGAGGCCAGCTCGACGATGACGCCGCCGATGTCCCAGAAGACTGCGTCGTAGCGGCGCGACGTATCGCTCATGGATTGCTGTCCGAGATGGGGGAACAAATCGGTGTCGCGTCGTCGCGGTCGGAGGCCGGGCCTCCGGCGGCTGATTGGCGTTCGACAGGCATAAGCGGCGACCCGCCGACCGCCCGGCCATGGCAGGTTCCCCGCCCGCCGCCCTCCCTCGTCCGCGGCCACCACAACTCTCTCGTCCGCGGCCACCACAACGGAGTGAGTCCCCGTGACGCCGAACTGGCAGTCACTCGCGGTCGCGGGGGCCGTGGCACTCCTCCTCGGCGGCGTCTGCGCCGGGGCAGTCGTCCTGGGGCGAGAGCCGGTGCCACCAGAACCGTACGAGCCGACTGCCTCCGTGCCCGCTGGCGTCGACTACGTCGGAACGCTGAATCTGACCGCGATGCGCACCGACCCGGCGGTCCGGAACGGAACCCGCGCCTCGCTCGCCTTCCAGGGCCGCGTCCGGTTCTACGACGGCCCGCCGTACCTCCGGGCGCTGGCGCTCAGCCCACCCGAGAACGCGACCCTCGACCCCGACGCCGCGAGCCACGTGACCTACTTCGGCCGCGGCGGCGAGGCGTACGGTGCCCGCCTCGTCGTCACGAACTGGACCGCTGCGGCGACCGTCGACGCGCTCCGGGCCCGCCGCGGCGTGGCGTTCACGGCCAAGACGCGCCGCGGGTTCACCATCTACCGCTCGGATTCGGGTCCGGCCGTGGCTGTCCTCGACAGCGGCGCGGAGGGCGGTCCCATCCCGCGTGCGGGGCCGCGCCTGCTCGCCGTCGGCAACGGCAGTGCCGTCGCCGACGCCGTGGACGTCGCCATCGACCGGGCCGACCCGGAGGCTGAACCGGCGACGCTCGGCGGCGAGTTGCTCCGCCGGTATCGCGACGCGCCGAACGGGTACGTCCAGTTCGCCTACCGTTTCCGGCCCTCGACGGTCCCCGACTACCCGTTCGTCGGCCCGGCCGTGCGGACCGTCCAGTACGTCGGGACGGGCTACGCGCTGAACCGGACGGCCGCGAGCGGGAACGAGGCGGGAGCGACTCCCGACATCCGCATCCGTATCCGCATCACCGCCGAGGACGCCGACAGCGCCGACGACGTGCGCAACATCCTGGCCGCCGGGCAGTCGTTCTACCTCTTCGAGTCCTCGAACCGCACGCTGAAAACGGAACTCCGGAAGGTGACCTTCGACGTCGCGGGGCGGACGGTCGTCGCGAACTACGAGTCCTCGCCGCGGGGCCTTCGTGTCCTCGTCCGGGGGCTGTTCCGGAACCAGCCCGAGCCGCAGTCACTCGCGTCCCCCGAGTCCGGGCCGGCCACCGAGCGTCGTCTCCGCGAGTCGCCAGCATGAGTCTGCGCACCATCCTCCGGAAGGAACTGCTCTGGAGTCGCCACCGCGTGCTGGCGCTGCTGTTCGTCCTCGTCCTGCTGCCGGGGGCGTTCGCCGGCGCCTCGGTCTTCTTCCAGCACGTCCTCCCGAAGGACGCCCCGGTGGCCGTCGTCGCCGGCGAGGACGTCTCGAAGGCGGAGTACGACGTGGTCGCGGCCTCTCTCCGGCTGTTCTCGAAGCCCATCAGGTACGAGTCCGAGGCCGCGGCGATGCGTGACCTGCAGCGCGAGACGGTCTACGCGGTCGTTCCCGTTCCGCCCGACCTCGGCGAGCCGACCGTCGAGCGAGTGAACATGACCATCACCATCGACGGCGACATGACGCCGTACCGGGAGCCGTCGGCCGGGCTCGTCAACGTCGTCGCGTCGACGATGAACCGGCAACTCGAGAAACGGGTCGTGGTCGAGCGCGCCCTCAACGGCGAGGAGCGCAAGCTCTCGTCGTACCTGCTCCCGACGTTCCTGCTGATCATCGTCTTCACCTTCGCCTTCGCGTATCTCCCGTACACCCTCGCGCGAGAGGAGGCCGTCCTCGACCGTCTCCGCGTCGAGACCTCGCTGGATGCGGTCGTCGCGGGGAAACTCGTCTTCTTCACGGCGCTGCTCGCGGTGCCGCTCGCCGTCTTCCACGGCATCGGCCTGGCGCTGGGCTACGGCGTGGACCTGCTCGCACCGGGCGCCCTCCTCGCGTACGGCCTCACCTTCCTCGCCTGCGGTGCCATCGCGACGGCCGTCACCTTCGCGTCCGACTTCGACACGACCGGCCGGCTGTTCAACGTCCTCGTCCTGTTCGGGTTCCTCGGCTTCACGGGACTGGTCTACCCGGTCGGCTTCTTCTCTCCGCTCCGCCGCGACATCGTCCGCCGCGTCCCGACCCACTACGCGATGCTGGTAATCCGGGGGACGACGCTGCGGAACCTCCCGGCCGCGGACTTCGCGACGTGGCTCGCCGGACTGGCGCTGTTCGCGCTCACGATGCTCGTGCCGCTGAAACTCGCCATGGTCGCGTACGAACGAGGTGCCTGAGATGACGAGCGACGACACCGACATCGATGCCGACACCGACGCCGATGCCAACACCGGCACCGGCACCGACACCGACGTCGATACCGATGCCAACACCGACACTGACACCGACGCCGATACCGATGCTAACACCGGCACCGACGACGCGCCGATACCGACGGCGGACCCGGCCGCCGTCGACTCGATCCGCGTCTCGGACCTGCGAAAGCGCTACGGCCGGGTGATGGCGCTCGACGGCGTCGACGTGACGGTCGACCCCGGCACCTTCCATTGTTTCGTCGGGCCGAACGGGTCGGGGAAGACGACCCTGCTGCGGACGCTCCTGGGACTCGTCGAACCGTCCGCGGGCGAGGTGTCCGTCCCGGACGTCCGGCTCGGGACCGCCTTCCAGCGGCCCTCGCACTACGACCAGTTGACCGTCGCGGACAACCTGGCGGTGTTCGGCGCGCTCGCCGACGCCGACGAGGACTGGGCCGCGACGGTGCTGGACCGGCTGGGGCTGGACGTGGTCCGCGACCGCATCGCGGGCGAGCTCTCGGGCGGCTACAGCCGGAAACTCGACCTCGCGCTCGCACTCCAGAAGGAGCCCGCCTATCTCCTGTTGGACGAGCCGCTCGGCGACCTCGACGACGTGACGAAACTCCACCTGGTGGAGTTCCTCGGGGAGTACCGGGACGCGGGACACGGCGTGGTCGTCTCGACCCACAACCTCGCCCAGTTCGCAGAACAGGTGGACCACCTGACCATCGTCTACGACGGCCAGGTCCTGCTCGACACTTCGCGGGCCGAGATCGACGTGGACGACGACGAACTGCAGGCGTTCTACGTCGAACGCGTACTGGAGGCCGCATCCGGGGATGGATGACGGAATATAGGATAAATAAGCTAAATATGCTCAGAATTACTGCAATAAATGCAGAAGTAACAGATTATCGTTCGAGAGCGGCAGACAGCACCTCTACGGGATGGGGCGGTCGTTCCGCCAGTCCCTCCCAGTCGTCGAGCTGGGTCCGGCAGGAGGCGCCGGGTGCCACGACGGTCTCCGCGGGGCTCTCCTCGACCTGTTCGAAGAGGATCTCGCCGACCGCCCGGCTCATCGAGTAGTGCTCGGCCTCGTAGCCGAACGAGCCGGCCATCCCACAGCAGGTCGAGTCCAGCGGGTCGACCGCGAACCCGGCGCGGCGGAGCACTCCCACCGCGTGGTGGTCCTTCTTCGTCGCCTTCTGGTGGCAGTGGCCGTGGTAGGCCAGCGACCCGCCGACGGGGAGGTGGCCTCGCCCCTCGCCCTCGGCGCCTTCCGCGCGCGCCGCGTCGAACGAGACGCCGCGGTCGAGGTCGTGGCGGTCCAGGTACTCACAGACGCCGTGGGTGTGTTCGCGGACCGTCTCGACTGCCGGTCCCGAGAGCAGGTCGCCGTAGTCCGACTGGACCATCACCGCGTCGGTCGGCTCGACGACCACGACGTCCCAGCCGTTCTCGACGTGGGGGGCGAGTTCCGAGACGACCTCGTCGGCGCGCTCGCGGGCCGTGTCGAGAAAGCCCTTCGAGTGGGCTGCCCGCCCGGAGGGGAGCGGCTCGGCGACGTCGACGTGGACGCCCGCGGCCTCCAGCACCGTGACCGCGGCGCGTGCCACCTCCGGCGTGACGTACGTCGAGTACGGGTCCGGGAGGAGGACGACGCGGTGGGCCGCCTCGTCGGCAGCCACGGCCGGGTCGTGGGTCTCGAACCAGTCGACGAACGACTCGCTCGCGAACCGCGGGAGGTCGCGCTCGCGAGCGATGCCGAGCGTCTTCTCCGCGAGCCAGTTGCTCCCCGGGAGCGACCCGAGCGCGTTCACGAGGGGAGCGAGGCGCGAGCCCCCCGCGGAGAGGCCGAACACGTTGGCGAACACGCGGTCCCGGAGCGGCGGCGACCCGCCCGCTTCGTGGGCGGCGTGCTCGACCTCCGCTTTGAGCTTCGCCATGTCGACCTGCGAGGGGCAGTCCCGGGCACAGCCCTTGCAGCCGACACAGAGGTCCATCACCTCCGAAAGGAACTCGTGGTCGGCAGCCTCGGGGTCGAGTTCGCCAGCGAGGAGCCGCCGGAGCGAGTTCGCCCGCCCGCGCGTGGACTGGATCTCCTCGTCGGCCGCCCGATAGGTGGGACACATCACTCCTCCGGTCGTCTCCTGGGGGCCGCGACAGCCGCCACAGCCGTGACAGAGTTCGACCATCCCCTGGAAGCCGTTCTCGTTGTCCCAGGAGAGCGTGGGCTCGAACCCCGGGCCGTCGCCAGTCGCTCCGTCGCCGTCGCTGGCTGCACCGCTGCCCGCTGCCCGGCCGAGGCGGTCGGCGTCGAACTCGTAGTCGGGGTCGAACCGGAGGTTCTCGGTCATGTCCACGTCGCCACAGACCTGCCCCGGGTTGAGCAGACTCTCGGGATCGAAGGCACTCTTCAGGTCGCGGAACAGGCCGAACACGTGGTCGCCGTACAGCTTCCGGTTCCAGCCGCTCCGGGCGCGGCCGTCGCCGTGCTCGCCCGACACCGATCCGCCGTACTCGACGACGAGGTCGGTCACGTCGTCGGCGATGGACTGCATCCGATCGACGCCCTCGACGGTCTTCGTGTTCACCAGCGGCCGGACGTGGAGACAGCCGGGGCCCGCGTGGGCGTAGAAAGATGCGTACGTCTCGTGTTCCTCGAGCACCTCGCGGAAGTCGGTCACGTACTCCGGCAGGCGCTCGGGCGGAACCGCACAGTCCTCGACGAAGGAGATGTGCTTCGCGTCACTCGTGCGCCCGAGGAGGATGGGGAGCCCCGACTTCCGGAGCTTCCAGAACCGCGCGCGGTCCTCGTCGTCGTGGGCCTCGCGGGCGAACGTCGCGCGGGTCGGCGCGTCGATCGCGGGCGTCGCGCCGGACGCCGCGCCTGATGCCTCGGTGGGGTCGGCCTCGGCGTCGGCGTCGAGGTGGCGTGCGCGGTCCGCGAACAGGTCAGCCACCTTCGCGCGCCCCTCGGCGTCGTCGTCGGCGTAGAATTCGACGAGAAGCACCGCGCCGGTTCCCTGGGGCGCCAGTTCGCGCACGAGGTCGCCGAACTCCGTGGTATCCCGTGCGAGGTCCAGCAACACGTCGTCCAGCACCTCCACCGCGGCGGGGTCGTGTTCGAGGATGGGCGTCACGTCCTCCATCGCGCCCACGAGGTCGTCGTAGCCGAGCAGCGCGACGGCCTTCGTCTCGGGCACCGGTTCGAGCGAGACCGTCACCTCGGTCACGACCGCGAGCGTTCCCTCCGAGCCACACAGCAGCGTCGCGAGATTCACCGTCGCGTCGTCCGGAAGCGGCCCCTCCCTGTCACCGGGTTCGCGGTCCAGCCCCGCGTACGCGTCGGCCACGAATGCGTTGAGGTTGTAGCCCGAGACGTTCCGCTTCAGGTCGGGATACGCCGACTCGATGGCGCCTGCCTCATTCTCCAGCAGGTCGAGCGCTTCGCCCGCGACGCGGGCGTGAGCCGACCCGTCCGTCTCGGCCTGCCGACGGAGGTCGCCGACTGTCGTCTCGCCGAGTGTCGCCGTGCTCCCGTCGGCGAAGACGACCTCGCAGGACTCGACGTACGCATCGGTCTTCCCGTACTGGAGCGAGTGGGCGCCCGTCGAGTTGTTGCCGACGGCGCCGCCGATGGCGGACTTGTCTCCCCACGCCGGATCGGGCGCGAACTTCAGGTCGTGGTCGGCCAGTTCGGTGTTCAGGTCGCCCAGCAGGCAGCCCGGCTGTGCGGTCGCCGTCTCGGCCTCGGGGTCGACCTCGACGACAGCGTCCATCTCGGCCGTGAAATCGAGCACGACCGCCTCGTTGACGGACTGCCCGGCGAGCGACGTGCCGCCGCCGCGCGGGAGAACCGGCACGCCCCGCTCGGCGCAGAACGCGACCGTCGCGGCCACGTCCTCGGTGTCGCGGGGCATCACGACGCCGACGGGCGTCACCTCGTAGGCGGAGGCGTCCGTGGCGTACAGCGAGCGCGTGAATTCGTCGAACCGGACCGACCCGGCGACCTGGTCGCGGAGGCCCGCAACGAGGTCGGTGTGCTCGTCCGGGACCGCGCCGCCTGCGTAGTCGTAGTCGGCCCGCGGGTCCGCGGCCGGATCCGACTCCTCGGTTGCCATGCGACGGCCTGGGGTCGCCAGCCACCTTAATCCTCGCGCCGAAGCGCGGTTCCCGACGTCGCTGGTGGCGCGTCTCTCTCGTGGCTGCCGGGGATTAAGGAGACCGGGCCCCAACGATAGGGTATGTCCCACGGGACCGGCGAGGCCCCAACTCGGCGGGAGGGACGCGGGACACCCGTCGCGGCGCTAGCCGGCGGGTTCGTCACGCTCCTCGTCGTTTTCTTCCCCTTCGCGCCCGTCCTCGGTGGTGCGATCGCGGGCTACCTTCGCGCGGGCGACGCCGCCGCCGGGGCTCGTACGGGTGCGCTCGCTGGCGCCGTGACGCTCCTCCTGCTCGCCGGGATCGCGAGCGGTCTCCTCGCGCTCCTCTTTGTCCCGCTCGGGCCGCCCGGCTTCCCGGCGCCCTTCGGCCTCGCTCTCCGTGTCGGAGGCCTCCTTCTGGCCGTCTACGTGCTGGTCCTGAGCGCGCTCGGCGGGATCTGTGGTTCGTTCGCCGCCAGCGAAGTCGACATCATGGGTCGGTAGCCAGCGGGTCGGTAGTCAGCGGTCGGGCCCACCGACGACAGCGAGCGTCTACGGCGAGAGCGGTTGCGGGTGGCGCTCCTCGTATCGCTCGAAGGTGTACGGCATCCACTCTTTGGCCTGTGCCAGCACCTTCTCGGAGAGTTCGCGGACCTCCCACTGAGCGTCGGCCTTCATCCGCATGTTGAGCAGGTGCATCAGCGCCCGCGCGTTCATCGTGAACGTCATGTTCACCTTCGTCCCGATCGGGAGCAACATCCGGGCGTCCTCTTTGGGGACTCCGGCCTCCACCAGTTCGGTGTAGGCGTCGATGCACTTCTCGTACACCCCGTCGGCCAACTCCTGTCGCTCCTCGGGGGGCATCTCGATCTCCTCGGCCCCCTCCCGGGAGACCACCTCTTCGGACTCGAACGTCTCGGGGTAGGTGAACCGCTCTTCCAGCGACTCCTCGTCGGAGAGTTCGACGTAGCGGAGGCTCATCACGTCGAAGGAGGCGTGGCGGTGGCGCGTGATCTGGGCCATGCACGAGCGGCTGACACCCCGGACGGCGAACGTCGCGGAGGGGTGCTCGAAGGGGCCCCAGTGGCCCGACCGCATCAGGTGGTCCATCAGCGTGTGCTTCTTCTCTTCGAGCGTCTCGCCCTCGACCGATTCCATCACCTCGTCGAACGGAACGTCGCTTCCAACCCAGTCCGACGAGTAGTCGCCGCGGGCCGCGCGACAGACGAGTTCCTCGGGGTTCGGTGTGCTGTCGAGGAGTTCGACCTGCATGGACGAGTCGGGGGGCGCGGGGGGCATCAAACGTTCGGCAGCGGCCGCCGGCGTCCGGCGGCGGTGGCGGACCAGCGGGGACTACCTTCATGCCGGCTCCGCCCCTCGGCCGTCACATGTATCTCGCCGACGAGACGTGGCCGGACCTCGAGTCGTACTTCGAGAACGAGTCTCTGGCGCTGGTTCCCCTCGGCTCGACAGAGCAGCACGGCCCGCACCTCCCATTAGCGACAGACCATCTGATCGCCGAGGCGTTCGCCCGAGCGGCCGCTGACCGGACCGGCTTTCTCCGCACTCCGACCATCAATGTCGGGGTGAGCCCCCACCACAAACAGTTCACCGGGACGATGTGGGTCGATGCGCCCGTCTTTCGAGACTACGTCGAGTCGTTCACTCGCAACCTGGCGTACCACGGCATCGACCGGGTTATTTATGTCAATGCCCATGGCGGGAACGTCGAACACCTCCGAGAGGTGGGCCGTCACCTCCGGGACGAGGAGGTCCTGTACGCAGTGGAGTGGATGTGGAACGACAGCATCCCAGACCTCGTCGACGATCTGTTCGAGCAGAACGGGCCTCACGGCGGCCCCAAGGAGACGGCCCTGATCCAGCACTTGCGGCCGGAGCTGGTCCACGACGACCGTCTCGAAGCTGCACGGGACGGTGGCATCCCGAGCGTCGACGAGGCAGAGACGAAGAAGTTCGGAGCACGGACGTTCTACGATGCCGCCGACAACACCGAGAACGGCGTTCTCGGCGACCAGACCGACGCAACAGCCCAAAAAGGAGCGGAGATGTTCGAGGAGGCCACGGCGCAGTTAGTCAGGCTCTGTGAGTGGTTGGATTCCCAGGATTTCCAGGACCTCATGCCGAAGGAACACGTCTAGTCCGCCCATCGTGACCGGCGGCTTCAACGGCCGCCGAAGAACTCCTCCTGGATGGCTTCGTCTTCGCGAAGGGTTTCGGCGTCGTCCTCACGGCGTATTCGACCCTGGGAGATGATGTAGGCGCGGTCGGCGCGGGTGAGCACTTCCTTGGCGTTTTGTTCGACGACGAGGACGGAGGTGCCGCTGTCGCTGATCGCGTCGATCTCGTCGAAGAAGTCCTGAACGAGATTCGGTGCCAATCCGGCGCTGGGTTCGTCGAGGACGAGCAACTCGGGTTCGACCATCAGCGCGCGGCCGATGGCGACCATCTGCTGTTGGCCGCCGGAGAGTTCGCCCGCGTACTGTCCGGTCCGCTCCTCGAGAATCGGGAAGCGGTCGTAGACCCGCTCGAGCGCATCGTCGGGAAACTCATCGTGGAGATAGGCACCCATCTTGAGGTTCTCTCGAACGGTCAGGTCGGGGAAGACGTTGTCCTCCTGGGGCGTCAACACGAGACCGGACTGGAGAACGTCGACTGTGTCCATGTCGGTGATGTCCTTGCCCCGGAAACGTATCGTCCCGCCGAGCGTGTCACAGAGGCTGAAGATTGCTCGTAGCAGTGTCGTCTTTCCGGCGCCGTTGGGCCCGATGACGCCGACGTACTCGCCTTCTCCGACAGTCAGGTCGACACCTTCGAGGACCGTCAGGTCTCCGTCGCCGTATCCGGCGGACAGGTCAGCGACCGACAGAATCTCCGTTCCCGACATCTTCAGGCCTCCAGTGGTTCGCCGGTGTACACTTTGATAACCTGCTCGTTCTGGACGACTGCTTCGGTCGGACCGTCGGCGAGCACTTCACCCTGATTCAGCACGACGAGGCGGTCGACGAGTTCGACCAGCGATTCGAGGCCGTGCTCGATGACGAGGAACGTCATTCCCTCCTCGTTGAGTTCCTCGATGTACGACGAGATCTCGCCGACGGTCTTCTCGTCGATACCGGCGTAGGGTTCATCGAGCATGAGCAGGTCCGGTTCGAGCACGAGCGCTCGTGCGATCTCGAGGATTTTCCGCTGGCCGCCCGAGAGTCGGCCGCCGTACTCGTCGGCCCTGTCCACGAGATCGAACCGCTCTAGGAGTTCTTCGGCGCGCTCGGTCACCTCCTCCTCCCGTTCGGAGACGGAGTCCGTCCCGAGGAGTGCGGGAACTGTTCGCTCGCCCGGATGGCCGCTCGCCGCTAGCCGGACGTTGTCTCTGACGGACAGCGTGGTCACGATGCGACTGTGCTGGAACGACCGGACGAGCCCCTCGTGAGCGAGTTCCTCCGGCGCCATCCCGGTCACGTCGCGGCCATCGAAGCGAACCTGGCCGGCTGTCGGCTCCAGGAACCCGGTCACGCAGTTGAAAAACGTGGTCTTCCCGGCGCCATTCGGCCCGATGAGGCCGACCAGTTCTCCCGCTTCGATGGTGACATCGACATCGTTGAGCGCCTCGATACCACCGAAGTTCTTGGACAGCCCGTCGGTTTCCAGTAGGCTCATCACTTGAACACCTCCAGACGTTCGGATTCGCCCCAGATGCCAGCCGGCCGGTACCGGATGATGAGGACGAACAGGAGGCCAAAGAGCACCGGTCGGAGTGCGTTGAACCGCACCGCGGACACCGGAATCATTCCCTTCGTCTGGCTGAACAGGAGTCGGAACAGCAGAATAGCGGCGAGTCCGCCGATCACTCCCCGATAGTTCCCGGGCCCGCCGAGCATCATCCCGAGCCACAGCAGGATGGTGATGTCGATAGAGACCATCGCCGGCGACGCCGAGCCCTGGAACAGCACCCAGAGACTGCCGCCCAGCCCGGCGATCGCCGCGCCGTAGACGAACACCTGCATCTTGTAGACGAACGTATCCTTTCCGACAGAGCGGGCCGCGTCCTCGTCCGAGAGGATGGCTCGTAAGACGCGACCGTAGGGTGCGTCCGACAGCCGACGGAACCCCTCGTAGGCGATGAGCAACGCACTGAGAAGGAACAGGGTCAGCCCGAGGAACCGGACGTTGTTGTTGACTGCGAGTCCCTGCACGGGTTTCGGGAGGCTGGAGATGCCCTTGTTGCCACCGAAGACGCCGCTGTAACTGCGCACGACGGCGCGGAATATCTCCGCCGCGGCCAGCGTGGTCATCGCCAGGTAGTCACCACGGAGCCTGAGGGTGCTCAGTCCGATGAAACCGCCGATGAGCATCGCGAACAGAATCCCGGCGGCGATTCCCACCACGAGCGGCATTCCCAAGCCCATGCCGTACGTTGGACGGACAGCAGTGAAGACGGCTGTTCCGTACGCGCCAGCGCCGAAGAACAGAACCGGGCCGAAGTTCACGATACCGGTATCCCCGAACTGCATGTTCAACCCGACGAGCACGAGTCCGTAGACCGCGAAGGCGTTCAGCTGGTTCAGAAGGCGGAACAGCTGTGGGGGAAACGCCAGGGGAATTCCAGAAGCCAGAAGGAGCAGCGTCGTGACGAACAGGAGAACGCCGATGCCCGCCGTGTTCCCCGGGACCGTCGTGACGACGCTATCGAGTCTGTCCCGACCGGTATCGAATGCGTCGTGGACACCCTCGAGTGCGTTCCGAACACTGTCGAGCGCACTTGTCGGTTCGGCGCTCTCTCTCCCCGCGCTGTCGCTCATGTCTCTACCTCCGTTCCAGCGATGCCGGATGGTTTGAGAAGCAGGACGACGATGAGAATCGCGAACGAAACCTGCGTCGAGAGCGGCGCGATAGCCTCACCGATTGGCAACAGCAGCTCTCCCAGCACCGGTATCGGTTCGAGGATCGGCGCGAAGCCCGCCGCCGCAAACGATATCGTGAGGCCGATGACGTAGGCGCCAACGAATGCACCGTAGATACTGCCGACGCCGCCGAGAATCGCTGCCGCGAGGACGACGAGGATGAACTCGAGGCCGAGAACCGGCGACGCCTCACCGACGACCGCGATCAGCAGCCCGGAGAGTCCCGCGAGCCCGGATGCAAGAATCCACGTGTACTGACGAATGCGGTACGACCGGATGCCCGAGAGCTGCGCGAGGTCCTGATTACTCGCGGTCGCCCGCATCGCGATACCCATGTCCGTCCTGTTCAACAGGAGGTGAATGCCGACGAACGAGACCACGGCAGCCCCGATTACCAGCAGCATTTTCGTCGTCACGAAGACGTTCAGCGGACCGGCGTCGATGCGGAACGTCCGGCTGGGAATGACGACGAACTTCAGTGAGATGAATCGGCGTTCGATTCCGAACGCGAACCGATAGAGGTTACGCAGGATGACGCCGACGCCGACCGACGTGAGCAGAAGGGGAATCGGTCCGGTTTCGTGTATCGGAGTGAACGACACCCGCGAAATCCCCCACCCGAGGAGGGCAGTGAAGACCAATACGCCGAGCATCGTGACCCAGACGTTCATCCCCAGCGTCACGGCCAAAAAGAACCCCACGTATCCGCCGAGTGTCATGTACTCGGCGTACGCGAAGTTTATCATGTCGATGACGCTGTAAATCAGGGAGAACCCGATGGTCGCGATGGCTATGAACGATCCCTTCTCAAGGCCAAAGATGACGAACTGTAAGAGTCCCATGCGTTGTATGCTGGCTCGTGTCGTGGACGGTGATGTCGCGGGGGGATGTCACGCGCTGGACCCCTTCCACTACGGGTCGGCGTCCATCCGTCCGCTGATTCGTATGCTCGAATGCTCGTGCCCTCTGCCGGACCCGTAACGTCCTCGAACGGTTGCTACGACGACTGCTCGGCCACCTTCTCGACCACGTCTCTGATTGCGCTCCCGCTGACCTGGGTGACCTTCTCCCACTCCGGGGCGAGGTTCCAGATCTGTGCGGCGTTGAACACATCGCCGTTGTCGTTGAAGTTCACTTTCGTCTGTGCGCCGACGAAGTTGATCTCCTCCCCGGCTTCGAGGGCCTTCTTGCCCTCGCCGAACGTGCTGACTTTCTTGCCCGGCGGGCGAGCCACGGGGCCGAGGTTCTTTTCGACCGCCTCGTGGCTGGCCTCGCCGGCGCGCTGGATAGCCAGCGCGGAGATTGTGATGGCGTCGTAGGCCGACGCAGACCAGTTGTTCACCGTCGCGCTGTCCTTGTACTCGTCTGATTCCTTGACGAAGCTATCGAACTTGCTGAGGTACGTGTCGGCGTACGGTCCGGCGATGGCCGGCACCGAGACGCGGACCCAGTCCTCTTCGAGTCTGCTGCCGAGTTCCTTCCGGACCTTCGAGTTCTTCATCGGGTTCGACAGCATGACCTTGCTGCCGTAGCCCGCTTGCTTCCACTCGTTGAGCATCGTGACCGCGTCCGGGGCTTCCTCGACGGCGACGCCGAACAGGTCCATGTCCGCGGAAAAGAACGACTCCAGGTCAGACCGGTAGGTGGTCTTACCGCCCTCGACCTCGAGCCGTTTGACCTGCTCTAGACCGTTGATGGCGCCGACGGCGTCGTAGAACGCCTTTGCCCAGGTTCGGGCCCCCGAGGTCTTCGTATTTATGACGCCGATTTTCCTCGCCCCGGAGTTCTTCGCGTGGATGGCGGCAGCGGCCGTGTGCTGGCTGTCCGCGCCGGTCGTCCGCCAGAACCACCCGTCGTCGTCCAGGTTTTCGGGCGTGCCTTTGTCGCCACCACGGGTGTCGAGGAAGCGAGTGCCCGCGTACATCGAGACAACGGGCGTCTTCAGTTGCTGGATGAATTCCCAGTTCGGCACTGTCGTCGTCGACGTCAGCCCGTTGAGTACCACCGCGTTGTCGACGTTGACGAACTGGCGGAGGACCTTCCGTGCCTTCGGCGGTTTGTAGGCCGTGTCACGGCGGACGATCTCCACCTGGCGCCCGAGGGGACCGCCGGCCTCGTTTATCATGTTCAGTGCGATGTCCGAAGAGGCCGACACTGGCGGCTGGATGAACGAGATGCCGCCCGACAGGAGTGCTGGCTGCCCGAACGTGATTTTGTTGCCGGCACCGTCCCCGTTCGTCCCGGCACCATCCCCGTTCGTCCCGGCACCATCCCCGCTTGTCGGCGTCGGCGTCGCCCCGCCGTCGCCACCACTAGTACAACCGGCAAGTCCCAGGATACCCGCCGTGCTCACTGCTTTCACGAACCGCCGGCGGTTTGTGCTACCCCCGCCACGACTAGTGTTATGATTTGGCATAGGCTTACAGCACCGCCCATGACAGCACAAAGATTTAAAAGTTATCCGTTTTTGCCCACTTCGAAAATATCAGATATATAATAATACGGGCGGCGTTTGCAGCATCAGACGTTGCCGGTGGACGTCGCTGCGTCTTCGACCAACCGCTCCGACAGTGGCTGTGGCGAGCAGGCGGGGACTCCGCGGATTTGTGGGAGGAACTGCGCGTGCGACCGCGAGGTCGCCGCCCAGCGCTCCGGCGGAAACACGACCCTCGAGCCACGACCAGCGTCTCATCTCATAAAAATCAGAGTTAAAATTTCTATTCCGTAGATAAGTTTCCAAACTCGAATATAATAATAAAATATGTGATCGGAATACATCGAGCGGTTACTATCTCTGCTCGCGTCGGACTCA
>JBDGSA010000102.1:0-1172 GCA_042217755.1 Haloglomus sp.
CGTCTCGAGAAACGGGGCGCCGGTCTGCGTCCGTTCGAATCCGAGTCGCTGCTCCACGGTCGCCTGCCGGCGCGATTATCGCCGCGGGTTGGCAGGATTTACCCGGACGGCGGCCGTCCTGACGGGTATGAGAATTCGGAACGCCCTGCTCGGGGCTGGTGGCCTCGTCGGTGCAGTCGCCGGGGGGAACGCGCTCCTCCGTGGCGACGCGGACGACCTCGAGCCGCCGCTCGGTCGGCCGCTCTCGACGTACCGCTGGCGCGGCTTCGACGTGGCCTACACCGAAGCGGGTGATCCCGCGGACCCGACGCTCGTCCTGCTACACGGTGTCAACGCCGCCGGGTCCAGCCACGAGTTCCGCTACGTCGTCGACGACCTTGCCGAGGAGTACCACGTCATCGCGCCGGACCTGCCCGGGTTCGGTCACTCGGACCGCCCGCCGCTGCTCTACTCGGGGACGCTTTATCTCACCTTCGTCGCGGACTTCCTCCGTGACGTCGCAGACGGGACGCTCGCGGGGGCGGCGGAGGGCCCCGACGAGAGCGGCCCCGTCGCCGAGGGCGCGAGCGAGCCGCCGGCGGTCGTGGCGTCGTCGCTCTCCGCCGCCTACACCGCCGCCGCGGTCGCCGAGAAGGGGGCGCCCGCCCGGCAGCTGTTCCTCGTCTGCCCGACCGCGACGGCGTTCCCGCGTCGCTCGCCGGCCATCCGGTCGCTCATCCGCGCGCCGCTCGTGGGCGAGGCCCTCCACAATCTCATCTCCTCGGAGGCGTCCATCCGCTACTTCCTCGGCGACCACGGCTTCTCGTCGGCCGAGGCGGTCCCCGAAGAGTGGGTCGCGTACGACTACGCGACCACGCACGTCCCGGGCGCGCGCTACGCGCCGGCGTCGTTCCTGAGCGGATTCCTCAACCTCGACGCCGACCTCGGCGCGCTGCTTTCCGAGGTCTGCGAGTCGGGCGTTCCCGTCACGATCGGCTGGGGCGGCGTCGCCGAGGTGACCCCCCTCGAGCAGGGCCGCGAGCTGGCCGAGACCGCGGACGCGAAACTCGTCGTGTTCGAGGACGCGGACCTGCTTCCGCACGGAGAGTTCCCCGACGAGTTCCTGTCGGTCCTCCAGGCGGAATTAGCCGCGACAGCCCCGGCGGCCGACGCGAGCGCCTGAACCCGACGCC
>JBDGSA010000102.1:1272-5785 GCA_042217755.1 Haloglomus sp.
GGCGACCTGGCGGCGGACACGGTCGTGGTCCGGGCGGCAGACCGCGGCGAACGGCTGTAGGCGCGGGTCTTCTCACGCTCCGAAAATCCTCAACTCGGTTTACGTGCAGAACCAACCTATCTCCGTCAATGAGTCCCACACGGCGGCACGGGGGCGGCGCCGTGTTCGCCCTCCTCGGGGCGAGCGGCCTGTTCGTCGTCTGGGGCGTGTCCGACCCCACCGCGGGCCGGCTGTCTCCCCCGCCCGGGGTGGTGCTCTCGTCGGTCCTCGCCGTCGGACTCGTGGTGGCCGGCGTCTGGATGGCGGCGACCGACTACGAGAGCGCGAGTGACGGTGATCAGGCGGAACTGGAGCGCGAACGAGAGAAACTCGACCACCTCAACCGGCTGCTCCGCCACCACCTCCTCAACGGGATGAACGTCCTGCTGGCGAAGGTCGACCACGCCCGCAACCACGCTGACGACCCGCAGGTGGTCACCGAGCTGGACGATGCCCGCGTCCGGGGCGAGGAGATCGTCACGCTCGTCGAACAGCTCAGCGCCATCACCGCGCCGGACGACCAGCCCGGGGAGGTCGATCTCGCGCGGTTGCTCCGCGGAGAGGTCGAACAGGTCCGCGCCAGCCGCGGCGACGGCGCGGTCGCGCTCACGGAGCCGCTCCCGGAGGTCACGGTCCGGGCGTCGCCCGCGCTCGGCGAGGCCGTCCGCGTTCTCCTGAAGGACGCACTCAGAGTGAGCGGCCGCGTGACCGTCTCGGCGACCCTCGACGCCGACGACGTCGTGGTCAACGTCGCCACGCCCGAAGAGCCGGCGACCGACGGCGGCGACCAGCGGCTCGGGGCCCCCGGCAGCGACGTGGGGCTCTCGATTGCGGACGTCCTCGTCGAGCGCGCGGGCGGTGAACTGGAGACCGGGGGCACGGGCTGCTCGGCCCAGATCCGGCTGGAGACCGCCTGACAGCGAGCCAGCCGATCCGCGCCGTCGACCAGCAGGTGACCGACACCGATTAGTCGCTCTCGGCGCACCGGCCGGTATGCAAACGTCCATCACGCTTCGACGGCGCCACGGGGGGAGAGCGGCCTGATGGCGACGGACTCGACCGCGGAACCGGCCGACGACGAACGCGAGGGGGAAACGGCGGGCGGCGTGACGTCTGCGACGGCGACCGACGGGGCCGACAGTGCGCCCTTCATCGAGACGGCGGCCGAGTGGGCGACCGGGCTCCGGTTCGGTCGGATTCCGGCCGAGGTGCGGCGGGCCGCCGCCGCCCAACTGACGAGTACCGTCGGCGCGGCCGTCTGGACCCTCGACCACCCCATCGGCGACCGGATTCTGGCGACGGCGCGCGCGGAGTTTCCGGCCGACGAAGGAGCGACAGCGACGCTCCCCGGCGCGGGGCCGCTGCCCGTCCGCGGGGCGTGCTACGGCGCGGCCGCGCTGGCGACGGCGATGGACTTCGACGACATCGTCCTCGGCGGTCACACCGGTCACAGCGCGGCGCTCGTGCCCTACCTGTTCGCGGAGGCGCACGCGGCCGACCTCGACGCCCCTGGGCGGCGGGCGCTCCGAGCGCACGTCGCAGCCAACGAACTCTCGGCGCGCATCGCGAGTGCGGCCGCGGTCGGATCCTTCTCCGGCCAGCAGACCGCCTACATCCACAGCGTCGGGGCCGCTGTCGCGCGCGGCGTCGTCGAGGGTGACGACGCCGAGACGCTGGCCGACGCCATCGCCATCGCGCTGGGACAGCCGCCGTGGCCGCTCGTCCCCGACGTCCTCGGGTCCGACGCGAAGGTGCTGTCGGCCGCCGAGCCGACGCTCACCGGTCTCTCGGCGGTCTCGGCGGCCCGCAACGGACTGACCGGCAACATGGACGTCCTCGCGGCCGAGGACGGCCTCCTCGACGAGTTCGCGGACCTTCCGCTCCCGGAGTTCCTCGAGGGGTTGGGCGAGCGCTGGCACACTCGCGCCGTGACTGTCAAGCCGTATCCGGGCTCTGCATACGCCACGGCTCCCGTTCACGCGGCGCTGCGGGTCCGAAAGCGCGTTCGGGAGGCGGTCGCGGCGACCGGGAGCGACCGCGTCGGAGTCACCGGCGTCCGCGTCGACGGCTCGCTGTTCGCCCGCGAGGCCGACCGGCTCGCGGACCGGTACACCGACCGCACGGAGAGTCCGCTTGCGTCGCTCAACTTCTCGATCCCGTACAACGTCGCCGTCGCGCTCCGAGACGGCGAGCACACCCCCCGGCAGTTGCGACCCGAACGCGTGACCGACGAGGCTGTCTGGGCACTGGCCGACCGCGTCCGGGTCGAACACGACCCCGCGTTCACGACGCGCGCGCTGCAGTCGGAGGTGCCGCTGGGGGCGATGCTGCGCCGTGTCGGCTGGAAGGTCGTCCCGTACGCCGTAAAGAGCTTCGGCCCGGTAACGACGCTGAAGAACCTGCCGACGCTCCTGCGCTTCGTGCGCAAGCGTCCGCTTCCCGAGGATCTCTCGGGCGCTGACGGGGCGATAGGTGCCCGCGTCACGGTACGGCTCGCGGACGGCCGCGAGATCACAGAGACCGTCGAGCATCCGCCGGGGTTCGCGGGCCGAGCGCTGGACGAGACACGTGCCATCGCCCGGCGGAAGCTCTCTGACGCGATGGCGGCGCGGGGCGCCTCGAGCGACGACGCCACCCGGGTCGCGCGCGAAGTTCGTGACGTCCACGAGACCGACGCCACGCTGGCCGACGTAGACGCCGTGCTCGGGCCGTGAGCGGACGGCCGGGAGACGACCCGACCAGCGAGGCCGCGTCGCCGACCGTTCCCGGCCGAGATGGACGGGACGGCGCTCCGACCTGGCAGCCCTCCACTGCGAGGTCGTGCTCGAGGCGTGTTCGGGGGCGTCCCGGCGTCGGTCGCGTGAGATCGCCGGTGACGAGACTACTCGTTACTCGTCCGATTCCCGGTTCCGTTCCTCGCGCTCGCCCGGCGCTCCGACGGCCACGTCGGCCCCGGAGAGGCTGGTCTCGACGTGGGCGTCCTCACCCTCCTCGAGCGCGCGCTTGACGCCCGCGACGAGGTCCGCGACCTGGTCGGCATCGAGGTCGACGGTGAGTTCGAGCCCGACGCGGAGCGCCTCCTCGGCCTCGGCCCCCGGGGCGCCGCTCGCGCTGCTGTCTACCCGTCCCGGACGGTATCGACCGTCGTCCGTCCGGTCGAGCGCGCCGGTCCAGGTCCAGCAGTCGAGGAGCGTCCGGAGCCCGATGCGGTCGCGCGACGAATCGAGGGTGGCGTCCGCGAGCGCCGCGAGTTGCGGGAGGAGTTCGTCCGCGGCGAGCGGGCCGCCTCGTGCGAGATCGCGGGCCTGGGCTGTGAGTGGCCAGCCCGAGAGCAGACCGTAGGCGCGTTCGCGGGCGAGTTCCGTCTTGTCCTCCGCCAGAGCGGCCGCGAGCGGCGTTCCGCGCTCGGTGAGTTGATGCTGCTGCCCCACGCGCTCGAGGGCGCCGATGGCCTCGAAGAACCGGCTCTGTCGCGCCGTCGCGTCCGGGTGGTCTGTCTGTTCGGCCACCGTTTCCGTGTGGACCGGTTCCTCGGCAGCGCCCGCCTCGTACCAGCCCGCCAGGATGCCGAACAGCGTGTCGCGGCTCACGCCACGCGGGATGGGTGGGTCGTCGCTCATGGCGGGAGCGAGCGGCGGTCGGAGGATAAGCTATTGGTCCGGCGAGGGCCCTACGAGTAGAACAGCGGCGGCCGGCGCTCGCCGTCCTCGCTGGCCGCTAGCGCCTCGCGGTCGGCGTCACCGAGCAGGTGATCCAGCACGTCGACCGCGGCCTCGCGGTGGAGCGGCCGGTTGTCGTTGCCACAGTTCTCGTCCATCACGCAGGCGGGACAGCCCTCGGTGCGGCCACAGGTGCAGGCCGAGATGCGCTCACGCGTGCGCCGGGCGAGCGCCTCGAACTCATCGTAGACGGCCCGCGAGAAGCCCAGTCCGCCCTCGACGCCGTCGTAGACGAACCAGCCAGAGGCCGACCGCTCCAGTTCGCCCTCGCGCTGGCGGCGCTCGAGCGCCGTGCGGACGGCCTCGACGCTACCCGGTTCCTCGCTGTCCCCTTGCGGACCGGCCACGCCGCTCTCGGCACATTCCCCGCTGTCCCCTTGCGGACCGGCCACGTCGCTCTCGGCACGTTCCCCGTCGGCGAGGTGGCCGTCGAGGACGAGCGTCGAGAGGCCGCCGAGGTCGCCGGGGTCGAGCAGCAACTCGAGCGGCGCGGCGCCGATCATCCCGTGTTCGGCGGCGTGCAGGCCGCCCGCGTAGCCGAGATGGGGCGACTGGCTCGCCTCGGGCAGGTCGGGGACGCGGTAGTCGGCGTAGCGCTCGACGAGGCCTCGCTCGATGGCCTCGGGGACCTCGACCCAGCACAGTTGCGTCTCCATCGTCAGCGGCGGCAGTTCCGTGGGAATGCCGACCGAGAGGCGCTCGTTGTCGCTGATGCGCACGCGGTCGTACTCGGCGTGGTGGACGAGGACGCTGCC
>JBDGSA010000102.1:5885-22863 GCA_042217755.1 Haloglomus sp.
ACCTGGTACTGCTCGTCGTCGGTCGCATAGAGGTTCACGTCCGTCTGCGGGCGCGGCGGGCCGGCGTACGAGACGCCCGTCTCCAGGTGGCCCGTCAGCCGCCCGGCGCGGCGCCACATCTCGACGGCGCGCTCGAGCCGGTCACGGTCGGCGAACCCGTCGCCGGCACCGTCGTCCGCGTCGGACTCGTCGATGGCCACCTCGTCCGCGGCACAGAGGAGGTGCCGGGCGAACACGCGGTCGTTCGACGTGTCGACGACGGCGTCCTCGACCTCGTTCTCGAGCAGGTACTCGGGGTTGTCGACGACGTACTGGTCGAGGGTGGCGTAGTCCGCGACGAGCACCGAGAGGGCGTCTGCCGCGTCCCGTCCCGCGCGGCCGACTCGCTGCCAGAACGACTGGCGCTGGCCGGGGTAGCCCATCAACAGGGTGGCGTCGATCTCGCCGACGTTGATGCCGAGTTCGAGCGCCGAGGTGGCCGCGACGCCGTCGAGTGCGCCCGACTTGAGCGACTGCTCGATCGTGTGGCGCTTGCGCTTGCCCTGGCCCGCGTGGTACGGCTCGACCGCGTCCGGGTCGTTCGCGGTGTAGTAGCGCGGGTGACTCCGTCGGTGCTCGCGCGCGCGACCGACCGACAGTTCCGCGAGCTTGCGCGAGGGCGCGAACATGAGCGTGCGCACGTCGTGGTAGGTCAGGTGCGAGAAGACACGCGGTGCCTCGACGGAGGCTGGCTGTCGCTCGTGGGGTTCGGCGCCGTCGTCGCCCTCACCGGGGACAGCTGGCTGTCGCTCGGGGGGTTCGCCGGCGTCGTTCTTCCCCGGAGCAGCCGCCTCGTCCCGCCGGCTCGTCGGCGGCGGGTTCCACAGCACGAGGTCGCGCCGCCCCCGCGGGCTGCCGTCCTCGTCGACCACGGTGACGGGTTCGCCCAGGAGGGCCTCGCTGTGTTCGCGCGGGTTCCCGACGGTTGCCGACGAGCAGACGAACGACGGGTCGCTCCCGTAGTACGCGAGGACACGCTTCAGGCGACGGAGGATCCACGCGACGTGCATCCCCTGGACGCCCGTGTACGTGTGCGACTCGTCGACGACGACGAGGTCACAGGCGTCGAAGAACCGCGACCAGCGGTCGTGGTCGTGGAGGTAGGTGTTGACGCCCATGAAGTTCGAAAGGACGACGTCGGCCTCCTCGCGGATGCGCCGGCGCGTCTCGCCCATCTCGGTGTCGCCGTCGTACACCGCGACCTCGATGTCCAGGTCGAGATTGTCGTACAGCGCCGACAGTTCGCGCTGCTGGTCCTGTGTGAGCGCCTTCATCGGGTAGACGACGTACGCGGTCGACTCCCGGCTCTCTGCGCGAGCGTCGAGAACGTTCCGGGCGATCTGCAGCGCGTAGACGTCCGTCTTGCCGGAAGAGGTGCTGGTTGCGACACAGACGTTCTCCCCCCGGTCCAGCGCGTCGAGTGCCCGCGCCTGGTGGACGAACGGGTCGTACGGGTAGCCAGCGGCGAGTTCGGGCCGGAGCACCTCGCCGGCAGGCACCGTTCGGGCCTCCCGCGGCTCGAGCTCGCGCACGGAGACGTGCTCCCCGAGGTCGGCGTACCGGGGGAACGTCTCGAGCAGTTCCCGGCCCGTCAGCGAGAGCGCATCCTCGTCGGTCCGGCCGGATTCTCCGCCCGTCATCAGAAATCACCCAGCCCCGCCTGTTCGGAGTCGGCGACTCGCTCGTTCTCCTCCGCGACGCCGTCCCGGCGGTCGGCCTCCCGGAGCGACTCGTAGACGTGCCACAGCGCCCGGCAGTCGTCCTCGCAGTAGGCCTCGTGGCGCTCCCAGTCCGGCGGTTCACCGGTCCGGACGAACCGCTCGTAGGCGGCGGCCGTGGCGGCGCCGTCGAGTCCCGTATCGGCGTCCGCGTAGCCCAGCCGGCGGGCGACGTGATCGAGTTTGTTCGTCCGGCCCGGCAACAGCGCGTGCTCTTGCCGGACGGCCCAGTCGTACAGGTCGTGCTTCCAGTAGTCGTCCCACTCGGCGGCGTACTCGGGGCAGTAGCGCTCGACGAAATTCGTCAGGTGGCGGTAGTCGAACCGATCGCCGTTCCACGTCAGCAGGTCCCGGTCCGGATGGGTCCCGAGCAGCCACAGGAGAAACGCCTCGATCACCGTTCCCGGCTCGTCTGGATTCTCGCGCTCGGTGAACGATCGGTGTTCGTCTGTCGAGGGGTCGTAGACGCCGATCTGCCAGATTATCGAGGGCGACAGCCCGTCCGTCTCGATGTCGAGACAGAGCGGCGGCCGCGGCGCGCGCTCGCCGGGCAGTCCGTCGGTCGTCAACCGGAGCGGCTCGCCGGTGGCCAGCACCTCGGCGTGCTGTTTCGCCCGCTCGGCGGTGTCGCGTCCGACGCCGCGGACGTCGGTCACCTCGCGGAGCGGTGTCCGGCGGACGTCCTCGCGCGAACGGATGCCGGCCTCGCGGAGCCGGTTGGCGGTTGTCGGTCCGACGCCCCCCAGCGCGCGCAGGCCGAACCGGTCCGCGTCGACGCGCTCGGTGCCCACTGCTCCCGACGACGAGAGGGTGAGACAGGCCACGTTCCGGCCGCCGTACCCCTCAGTCGCGCCGAGTCCGTGGATGCGCACGGAGGCCGCGTCCTCGCTGCCGCGTTCGTCGCCGGTCGCGGCGTCGAGTGTCCACTCGTGGTCGTAGTCCGCGGGCAGCAGGTCGCTCAGGACGACCACGCGCCCGGGCGCGGCCGCGACGAGTTCGGCCAGTTCGTCGGCCGCCGGCAGCGTCGCCGACAGCCGGGTCTCGTCTACCGACACCTCGATCGGGCAGACGACGAACGTCGTCGCTTCGCCCCGAGCGGCGGCTTCGTCCCCAGACGTCCCATCCCCCTCGAGCGCCGTCCCGGGTCCGAGCGCGCCGTCGCGGAGCCTGTGTCCCACGTCGGCCAGCAGCGAGGGGTCCCGAACGCTCACCACGTCGACGCCCGGTCCGTTCTCGTCGTCGTCACGGTCCACACCGCCGCTTTTGAGCCGGTCCGCGTCGCCGCCTCCGAGCCGGTCGTGGCGCGGGCCGCTGTCGCGGGCGAGCGGCGTATGGACGACCGGCGTGCCGTCGGTAGCCGAGCGGACGGTCGCGTGGGCTGTGGGTGCGCGCTCGGTGGCCAGTACCCAGACGCCGTCGGGGGCGAAGTATCCACAGGCGTCCGCGATGGCGTCGACCGACTGGTCGGCGACCACGGCCGGTGGGAGGGCGAGCAGTCGGGCCGAACTGCCGTCCATCGCTCCTTGCGAGGTGAGCGAGCCGCTTGAACGTTCGCCTCCCGCGGTGGAAGTGATGCGGGCTCCCGTGGTGGAAGTGATTCGGACTCCCGTGGTGGAGGTGACGCGGGCCCTCGCGCGGAGTCGAGAATAGCGGGACTAGGTCTCCTCGGCGAGCTGGACGTTGAGCCGCTCTTCGAGCGCGGTGATGAGCGAGCCGCCGACGCCCGCGCGGGTCGCGCGGCCCTGCTCGACGGCCAGCACGTCGGCCTCGTCGACGCCGAGTTCGCCCGCGAGTTCGTCGGTCTGGAGCCCGGCCTCCTGGCGGGCCTCCTCGAGGCGCTCACCGTAGCCGCGGACGAGGTAGGGCAGCGGGTCGTCGTCGTAGTCCGTGCCCTCCTGTTCCCAGTGCTCCGGGTTCCCCTTCCGGGCGTCGTTCATCCGCGCCGTGTTGCGGGCGGCCTGCCGCTGGCGCTCCTGCTCGTCGTCCGACTGCTCGCTCCGGCCGTCGTCGTCTTCCGCGTGCCGGGCGCACTCGCTACAGACCTGGAGTTCCGCGCCCGCCACCGTCGCCGTCCGGAGGTCGCGGTTCTCGGCGCCACACAGCTCGCAACTGTCGCTGGCGCCCCCGCTCTGTCCCCCCGTCGAGTATTTCGCCATGCCGCCATAGAGCCGACCCAGCCACTTCAAATTCGCGTTCGGTCCGATTCCCTGCCCCTCGATTCCCCGTCTGCGAGCGCTCGCCGTGTCACGCCCACTCGCCCCGCCGGCGGAACGAAAATCATATGAGCAAATCCACCCTCGGTTGGATTGGCTTCGGCACACAGCAGCGTGCGTGGGTAGCCAAGCCAGGCCAACGGCGCAGCGTTGAGGGCGCTGTCCCGTAGGGGTCCGCCGGTTCAAATCCGGTCCCACGCACTGTCCCGCGCCACGCGGCGCACGTCAGTGCGGGTGCCATCCCTCAGGGACGGCACCCACGCAAACTCTCTCCGAACGCTACACGGACAGCGGCGCTTCTGCCGTTGTCCCGACCGCCGAACCACGACGCGCGCGGCGAGCATTGCGGGCATCGCCCATCGGGATCCGCCGCCGCGCGCCCGCCGGGCGTGTCGGTCGGCCGTCGTCTCGGTCCGGGATTGAAGACTTCTCTTCTTCAAAGCTCACCGATGACAGTTATATTCCGAAGATTTAATCCTCTGATGGGGATAGCTAACAACGAGTCAATCATGTCCGAAGGGACTGTCACCGTCTCGCAGGTCCTGGATCGGATTCCAGTCGGGCGATTCCACCGCCGCCTGCTGGCGATCTGTGGGAGTGCCTGGGCCTTCGACGGGATGGAGGTCATCATCATCAGCTTCACGCTCCCGGTGTTGATCCAGGCGTGGGGGCTATCGGGCCTCTCCGCGGGGCTGCTCGGCAGTGCCAGCCTCATGGGGATGGTCCTCGGCAACTGGGCGTGGGGCTGGTACGCCGACCACTACGGCCGGAAGGCGGCGTTCCAGTGGACCGTGCTCTCGTACTCGGTCTTCGCCGGGCTCACCGCCCTCGCCGTCGGCTTCTACTCGGGGTTCGCGCTCCGGTTCCTGACCGGCGTCGGGCTCGGCGGAGCGCTCGCGGTCGACACCTCGTACCTCTCCGAGTACCTCCCGACCGACCGGCGGGGCCGATACCTCGTGTACCTCGATGCCTTCTGGCCCGTCGGGAACATCATCGCGGTCGGGCTGGCGTGGCTCTGGCTGTCGGCGCTCGCCACGCCACAGGGGCTCGTTTCGCTCCCCGTCGTCGGGGCGGTGGCCGGCTGGCGGCTGCTCTTTCTCTCGGCCGCCTTCCCGGCGCTGCTGGTGTTCGTGATCCGCTCGCAGCTGAGCGAGACGCCGTACTACCTGGCCAAAGAGGGTCGGATCGACGAGGCCAACAGTCTGATCGAGGCCATCGCGCGTGAGAACGGCCAGGAGCCAGAACTCATCACCGCCGACTCCATCGAGACGGAATCTACGCCCTCGATCTCGCGCCTCTTCCAGACCGACATCCGGTCGCAGACGCTGATGATCGGGGCGGCCTGGTTCGCCATCAACTTCGGCTACTACGGCGTCTTCATCTGGCTCCCCAAGACCGTCGGCGCGGCCGGCGTCGTGGGGAACATCTACCTGTACTTCTTCCTCATCGCCGTGGTCCAGATTCCGGGATACCTGAGTGCCGCCTACCTCGTCGAGCGGATCGGCCGGCGGCCGACGCTCGGCTCGTACCTCCTCCTCTCCGGCCTGTTCACCTTCGTGTTCGCGGCCACGATGCCGGACGTCGCGCTGTTCGGCGTCGGGCTGGCGGGCTTCTGGCCGTTCCTGCTCGGGTTGCTGGCGGCGAGTTTCTTCGCGCTCGGCGCGTGGGGGGCCATCTACGCGTACACGCCCGAACTGTTCCCCACCGCGGCCCGGGGGACCGGGATGGGGTACGCCGGCGGCGTCGGCAAGATTGCCGCCGTCATCGGTCCCATCCTCGCGGGCGCACTTTTGCAGGCCGAGGTATTCGGCGCGAGCGGGTACCTCCTCGCACTGACGCCGCTGGCGGTTGCGTTCGCGCTCGGCGGGCTGGTCGTGCTCGCATTCGGCCGCGAGACGCGCGGCGAACCGCTCCTCTGAGCGGGCCGCCGTCCCGAGCCGCCCGCGGCCATACCGAACGCCGTCCGACGCGAGCGACGTACGTCGATGCGAGTCGGCGTGATCGGAGCCCACGTCAGCGCGGGGTCGCTCCGGGCACGCCCGACGCACCTCGGGGACGGCGGCGACCCCGCTATCGCTCGCTGTTTTTGATTAATTTCCGAACTCCATCGAATATATCTAAAATTTTGAAGAAAATGTGCATTTATGATAAGAAGAGCATATATAGATTATCTGTTCCGCTCGACAGTCAACGGTCTCTGGCGATCCCCAGGTTGGTCAGATAACCGCCGCAGTCCGGGCAGAGGCGGCCGTCCACGTCGGACGGCCGATTGCCACAGTCCATGCACTCGTAGATTGGTTCGTCCGAGTGGTGTGGGTCCGAGTATGTCATGCGTCGTACGTTCTGGTTGCGGACTGGGGGTGTTAAGTGTTGTCGTAGGCCACACAGAATCGACGAGTTTCGGACGATCGCGGGTGTCGTTCTCCGGTCGTGCAACTTCCATTACCCTCCGGCCCGTAGGGGAGCACGTGACCACCTCGGAGTCCGGCGGTCGGTCGATGCTTCCCCTGCCCCGGGACCGCGTTCCGGAGGCCACGGCACTGCTGTCGGTCGTGTCGCTGGCGCTCGTCTTCGCGGCCGCGCTCGGGGTCGTTCCGGCGGCGCTGCTGCCCCGCGCACCCGACGCCGTTCTCGATGCCATCCCGCCGGTGAATGCCGCCATCAGCCTCGTTGCCATCGGCACCATCGCGGCGGGATGGCGAGCTATCCGCCGCGGGAACGTCCGCCGCCACGCCCGGCTGATGGCGACGAGCTTCGGCCTGTTCGCGGCCTTCCTCGTGCTGTACCTCTACCGGGTCGCGCTCCTGGGTCCGACACCGTTTTCGGGCCCTGCGGCGGTCGAGCGATTCGTCTACCTCCCGGTGCTCGCTGTCCACATCCTGCTGGCCATCGTCTGTGTCCCGTTGCTGTACTACGTGCTGCTGGTGGCGGGAACCCGACCGACGAGTGACATCTACGGCTCGCTCCACCCGCGCGTCGGGCGCGTGGCGGCGTCGCTGTGGCTCGTCTCCTTCGCGCTCGGCGTCGTCGTCTACGCGATGCTGTATCTGGTGTACTGATACGGTTTAGTGTAACAGTTTACCGGTGCGTCGGCCGACCGGGGCGCCGATGCGCCGGGAACGATTTACAGTAAACCGTATGAGGGACGCGCGCGCCGGCGGGGCCCGGGCGTCGTGTCCACGGAAGCCGAGAGCCGGGCTCCGTCGGCGCGGATGCCGAGAGCGGAGCCCTCTATCGCCGCGGAAACTAAAAGCGAGGCCCTCCATCGGCGCGCATGAACGTCGGCGCCGAACTCGCGGAACTCCGCGAGCAGTTCCGCGAACGTCCCCTGGCGGTGATACGCAGCCTGGGCGAACTCCTCACGGTCGCGGTGTTGCTCGTCGGGACCTTCGTCCTCCTGTCGCGGGGCATCACGGAAGCGACCCGGCCGCTCTGGCTGGCTCTGGTCGTGCTCGGGACCGGGTTCGTCCTGCTGCCGACGCTCGTCGACCCTCTGCGACGAGAGTACCGGCGACTGGCCGGGACGGGCGACGCCGACTGATACGGAGGACAGGGCGAGACGCCGCGGTCAGTCGTCGGCCGCGGCCGGCTCGCTGCCGATTGCCGGGCGCTCTACCTCCCGGTCGGTGGTCTCGCCATCGATGTCGTAGGGATACTCGCCGGTGACACAGCCGAGACAGAGGTCCGCGCGGGACTGGTCGAGCGCCTCGGCGATGGCGTCGATGGAGAGGTACTCCAGCGAGTCGGCCTTGATGTCCTCGCCGATCTCCGGGACGGTTCGGTCCGCGGCGATGAGCTCCTCGCGCGAGGCCATGTCGATGCCCATGTAGCAGGGCGCGACGATGGGGGGAGCGCCGATGCGGACGTGGACCTCCTCGGCGCCCACGTCGCGCATCAGCTGGACCAGCTGGGTGGAGGTGGTCCCGCGGACGATGGAGTCGTCGATGAGCGTCACCGTGCGGTCCTCGACGACGTCCTTTATCGGATTGAGCTTCAGGCGGACCGCGCGCTCGCGGGCGTCCTGCGTCGGCATGATGAACGTCCGGCCGACGTAGCGGTTCTTCATCAACCCCTCCGCGAACTCGACGTCGGCGTCATCCTCCTGGGCGGCCTCGGCGTAGCCCGACGCGAACGCGCGCCCGGAGTCGGGGACGGGCATCACGACGTCCGTGTCGACGCCGCTCTCGGCCCAGAGCGCCCGACCCAGATCGCGCCGGACGTCGTAGACGAGGCTCTCGTCGATGACCGAGTCCGGCCGGGCGAAGTAGACGTGCTCGAAGAAGCAGTGGGCGGTGTTCTCGTGGTCGAACAGCTGGTAGGCGTCGAAGCCATCACCGTCGGGCCGGAGGATGACGAGCTCGCCCGGCTTCACGTCGCGGACGAGTTCGCCGTCCAGGACGTCGATGGCCGCCGACTCCGAGGCGATGATGTAGCCGTCGTCGAGTTCGCCGATGCAGAGGGGCCGATTCCCCTCGGGGTCGCGCACGCCCAGCACCGTGTCGTCGTGCATGATGGTGAGCGAGTACGACCCGTGGATGCGGCTCATCGTCCGCTTGACCGCGCGGACGAGATCCTCCTCGAGCAGATTTCGCGCGAGGTCGTGGGCGATGACCTCGGTGTCGCCGTCGGAGGTGAAGGCGTGGCCCTGGTTGGCGAGTTCGTCGCGGATCTCGCCGGCGTTGACGAGGTTGCCGTTGTGGCTCAGCCCCAGCGAGCCGGACTTGAACGAGACGGAGAAAGGCTGGGCACAGCAGGCGTTGACGCTACCGGCGGTTGGGTAGCGGACGTGCCCGATACCCACGGGCCCGTTCAGCTGGTCGAGGGTCCCCTCGTCGAAGGCGTCTCCGACGAGTCCCATCTCGACGTGGGAGTGCTGTTGGAAGCCGTCGTGCGTGACGATTCCCGCCGACTCCTGGCCGCGGTGCTGGAGCGCGTACAGGGCGTAGTAGAGTGGCCGTGCGGCGGCCCGCCCGTCGAGGGATACCCCGACGACGCCGCACTTCTCCGTCGGGCCGCCCAGGTCCCGGTGGTCCCGGCCTGTCATCATACGAAGGGAGCAACCGAGTCGGGAAAAAGATTCGCAACTGGGCCGTTTCAGGTGACACGTCTGTCACCGGCGTCGAACGGACGCGCTGGAGCAAGCTGCCGGAAGTCGCCCCCGCTCGGGCTCGGGCGATGTCCACGTGGAGGCCAGAGCCGCGCCTGTGACTGTCTCGAAAGCCGCGCACAAAGCCAGCAGCGTCGCGGTTCAGTTGCGAACCCGAGTGTTCAGTGGTCGCCCGTCTTGTCCTGCCACGCGTAGTCCCGTCGCTTCGCGGACTTGCCGAAGCCACAGGAGGCACAGACCTTCTTCTTCTTGTGGTAGGACTTCTCGCCACAGCGGCGGCACTTCACGTGGGTCGTCTTGTTCTTCTTCCCCTGGGAGGGCGTGCCGGCTCCAGTCATGATTGTGGTTGGATCGAAACGACGTTGTCGCCGCGGATAATCGTTGTGTTCTCGCCGTCCTCGACGACGAGATTCATGTGCTGGTCGTATCCTTCGAGGACGCCTTCGTAGACCTCGCCGCCCTTCAGGTGGACCGTCACTTCCTCTCTGAGCGTCTCCTCGAGCAGGTCGAGCGGTCGCCCCGGCATGTGCCACTCCGCGCGGGCCGACCGGATAAACGCACCGACACCTGTCCTGACACGGCGTCGGCCCCTGTCGCCGGTCCCCTTGGCTGGTTCCATCGTGGTCTGTCTTGTCGTGGTCTGTCTCGTCGCGGTCTGTCTTGTCGTGGCCCGTCACACTTCGACTCCGAACGGGACGAACGCTTCGGCCCGAGCACAGAATGCGCCCGCCAGGTCGGCGGTCGCCGCGAGGTCGTCGAGATCGACCGTCTCGACCGGCGTGTGCATGTAGCGATTCGGCACGCCCAGCGACAGCGTCGGTGTCCCGCCGGCTACAGCAGAGAACTCGTCGGCGTCTGTCCGGGTTCCGACGGGTGCCGCGGCGAGTTGCACGTCGATGTCGGCGTCTTCGGCGACCTCGCGCGCCGCTGCGACTACGTTCGGGTGGTCGGTCGTTCCGCGGTGGAGGACGGGACCGCCTCCGAGTTCTACGCCCATCAGGGCAGCCTCGGGGATGCCCGGCGAGTCCGTCGCGTGTGTCACGTCGACCGCGAGGACCGCGTCGGCGTCGAGGTCGACACCGACCATGCGTGCGCCGCGCAGGCCGACTTCCTCCTGGACGGTCGAGATCGCGACGACGGTCGCGCTCGTGCCCGCCGCCGCGGCCCGCTGGAACGCCGCCGCGGCGACCCAGACGCCGGCTCGGTTGTCGACGTTCCGCGCCGCCAGCAGCGACCCATCCAGGTCGCGGGGGTTCGCGACGACGGTCATCGGGTCGCCGACCGAGACGAGTTCCCGGGCCCGCTCTCCGTCCGCGGCGCCGATGTCGACGAACTGCTCGGCGATTGGCGCCACTTCGGACTCACCGTCCCGCAGGTGGATGGCGGTCTGTCCGACGACGCCCGGGACTGGCCCGCCCTCCGTGTGGACGGTGACGTGCTGGCCCCGGGAGACCGTCTGGTCGGCCGCACCGAGGCTCGCGAGTTCCAGGAACCCGTCGTCGGTGACGTCGCGGACGGCGAACCCGATCTCGTCGGCGTGTCCGGTCACCGCCACGGTCGCGTCGGTCTCGGGATTGCCCTCGGCGATCGCGACGGCGTTGCCGTAGGCGTCGACTCGCGTCTCGTCGGCGTGTGGCTCGACGGCGTCGAGCCAGCGGCGCTGGAGTGTCGCTTCGTGACCGGACGGCGCCGGCGTGGTCAGCAGATCCTCGAACAGGTCGCGGTGGGCCTCGTCCATGTGCCGTAGGCGGGGGCGGACGGCTTGAAACCCTGACCCGGTACCGGCCCGGATTGCGGATGATGCGGGGTGGTGGTGACATCCGGGTCGTGAGTGATGCGGGGTGGTGGTGACGTCCGGGTCGTGGGTGATGCCGGGTGGTGGTGACGTCCGGGTCGTGGGTGATGCCGAACTGGCGGAGACGTCCGGTCGCGGACGACGCCCCAAACCGCTTATGACTCGTCCGGGCGCACGGCCCGTATGGTCGATATCACGTTCCTCGAGATCCACGTGGAGGACCCGTCTGCATCCGCGTCCCTGCTGGGCGACGGGCGCGACGCGGACGACGACGTGTCGTTCGAGGCCGCTGACGAGGCCCGCCCTCCCGAGCGCGGCGGCAGCTCGAAGGGTGCCGTGCTGGCCGCCATCGTCGGACTGGTCTTCCTCGTGGTCGTCGCGTATCTGGTCAAGACGCGGTTCCTGAGCGACGAGGAAGACGGAGGCGTGGGCGGAATCCGGGACGGGGACAGGGACGGGGGCGGGGGCGAGTTCGAGTTCGACAGCGACGACTGAACCTCGAGCGCCCGCGGGTTCGGCGCGCTCGCTACGGTGTCTCCCGGCGGCGCGCTCGCTACGGCCGTCCTCCGGCGGCGCGCTCGCCCTCGCGTTCGAGCGCGCGCTGGGTCCGTTCGTCGAGTTCGACGAGGTGGCAGAGCGGGTTCCCCGGGTAGACGAGCGGATTCTCCAGCACACCGACCAGCAGCCCCGTGAACGGTGCCTCGACGAGTTCCGTCTCCGTCTTGAAGGGATTGGTGATCGTGCAGACGGTGTCGCCCTCGTAGACGAGCGAGCCGCGGTCGTGGTGCATCTCGACGAGGCCGCCGGCGTCGGCACGGAGCCACGTCTTCTCGGCCGATCCGTCGACCACTGTTCGCCAGCCGGGCCACGCCACCGCTTCCTCGTCGCGCAGACCGAACTCCGCCATCACCGAGAGCGTCCCTGCCAGCGCCCGGTCGATGAGTCCGCGCTGGAAGCGGTGGGCCTCACCCATCTCGACCGTGATGGTCGGGACGCCTGCCTCGGTCGCCTCGCGGCGGAGCGTCCCCGACGGCCCCTCGCCCGCGATGATGACGTTCGAGGCGAAGGCGTTGGCGAGGCGGGCGACCCGCGGGTGCTCCATGTCCGCGCGGACGTGGAGGGTGTTGGTCCGCCCGCGCGTCGACGTGTGGAAATCGATTCCGAGGTCACACGGCACCAGGAAGTTCCGGAAGATGCGGTCGGCGATGCGCCTTGCTGACGTGCCCTCTCGGTCGCCCGGAAACGAGCGGTTCAGGTCGCGGTCGTAGATGGGGAGGTAGCGCTGCTGGGCGATGAAGCCCGGAACGTTCAGGACGGGCAGGCAGACGAGCGTTCCGGCCAGGTCCGCGTGGTCCCACTCGTGGGCCACCTCGCGGACCACCTCGATACCGTTCAGTTCGTCGCCGTGCGCGGCCGCCGACAGGAACACTGTCGCCCCGGCGCGCTCGCCGTTGACGACGGTGACCGGGATGCGGACCGGGTCGCCGAGGTAGGTCTCGCTGACGCCGTAGCGGACGTTCTGGGTCTCGCCGGGGTCGACCCGGCCGCCGTCGTAAGTGAACGGCTCGGGGTCGGCCTCCGGCTCCGGGAGAAACCCGAGGCCGTCGTCCGCGGCGTCCTCGTCACTCATGCTCCCAGGAGGGGCGCGCAACTACAAAAGCCCCCGACTCGGCGGATCACGACGGTCGTCTCCGGCTCAGACTTCGACCGACGCCACCTGGTGCCATCGCGGTCGAGGGCACCATCAAGATTAGGGGTCGACCGGCGAACTGGTAGCGATATGAGCACGAGACAATCGCGAGACGACGAGGAGACGACGGTCGGCGTGCTGAGCCTCCACAACTCGAAGGAGACCAAGGCCATCCTGAACGCGGTCGACGACATGGGCTACGGGACGGCGTGGCTCCGCGCGGAGAACCTCGCCGTCGAGGTCGAGGGCGGCGAGATGCGTCTCGAGCCCGACGTCGACGTGGTCGTCAACCGGCTGTTGCTCTCGAAGGAGGAGTTCCCCACCGAATTGCTGGGTCTCGGGGCCACAGTCGAGCGCCTCGCGCCGACGCTCAACCGCCCGCCCGCGACGCTGACCGCGCTCCACAAGTTCGCCAGCGCCGCGGCGCTCTCCGAGGCGGGACTCCCGGTGCCGGACGCGCTGCTGGCGCTCTCGCGGGACCGACTCGAGGCGGGCCGCGACCGGTTCGGGCCGGAGTTCGTCTACAAGACGGCGATCGGCACGCACGGCGGCGGCACCTGGAAACTCGGCCAGGAGGACGTGCTCAACCCACGCGTCGGGAACCGGCAGGCGTTCCTCCAGCAGTATCTCGAACACGACGCCGAGCGCCACAGCGACCTCCGCGTCTACGTGGTCGGCGGCGAGGTGGTGGGAGCGATGCGGCGGCTCGCGCCCGAGGACGAGTGGCGGACCAACGTCGCGCTCGGCGGCAACGTAGAGGACGCCGGCGACGCGCTGACAGACGAGGTGGCCGACATCGCCGTCCGCGCCGCCGACGTCATCGGGCTGGACTACGCGGGCGTCGACCTCGTCGAAGACGAACGCGGCTGGTACATCCTCGAGGTGAACCCCACGGCCGGATTCAAGGGGCTGTTCGAGGCGACCGGTCGCTCGCCCGCCCCCCACATCGCGCAACTGGCGCTGGACTGTGCCGGCGTGACTGTCGACGACGAGGTCGTCCGGCGACTGGAGACGACGCTCGACGACTCCCGACCCGCCTGTGCCCCCCGCGTCGAGGCGGCCGAACCGACCGAACCCGCCGTCATCGGCTACATCGAGGAGGTCGACGTCATCGGGACCAGCGGCCGGAAGACCGTGATGGCGAAGTCGGACACCGGCGCCACCCGGACCAGCATCGACGCCCGCCTCGCCGCCGACATCGGTACCGGCCCGATCAAGGACATCGTGAAGATCAAATCCGGGAGCCTGAAGTCCGGCACGTCGCGCCCGGTCGTGGACGTGGTGGTCGGCGTCGGTGGGACCCAGCACACCGTCTCCGCTTCCGTCGAGGACCGCTCGCACATGGACTATCCGATGCTGCTCGGCCGGGACATCCTCGAACACTACCGCGTCGACGTCCGCCGGCGTGCGGATACGGACCGCGGAGAGGCCAGCGAGGAAGAAGAGGAGGAAGACGCCGAGGAGTGAACGCGAGATGGAGAGATTATCAAATAATGGGCACATTTGAACTATTATGCGGGAAATTTACAGCATATAACTACATTACATCTGTAATTAATTGGGTTCGACAGGGGACGCCCGGCTGACTCCGTCCCCGGCGAGCAACAGGGTAGCCACGACGCGCTGCGCCCGCCTCGCCGGCGCGGGGGTCTGACCGCGTCGACGCCCGGCGCGAGACGGAGAAAGCGTGACGGCTATCCGCCGTCGGAGCCGAGACGACATCCATACCCATGCCCGCAGATACCGAAGACTCGGCCGATGGGTCGGCCTCCGCGGCTGACCCCCACGCGCACCTGGCGGCCGACGACACGCTTGCGCCCCTGGTCGAGGCGTACGGGCCCCTCGAGCTGGACCCCGCCGGCGATCCATTCGAGCGGCTGGTCGTTTCGCTGGTCAACCAGCAGCTCTCCTCGGCCTCCGCGGCGGCCATCCGCGAGCGACTGTTCGACCGCTTCGAGGTGACGCCCGAGGGGCTCTTGGCGGCCGACGAGGACGCGCTCCGGGAGGTGGGGCTCTCGCGACAGAAGGTCGACTACGTCCGGCACGTCGCCGAGGCCGCCCGAGACGGCCGGCTCGACCGCGACCGGTTCGTCGGGATGGACGACGCGGCAGTCGTCGCGGAACTGACCGACATCCGAGGCGTCGGCGACTGGACCGGCAAGATGTTCGCAATGTTCGTCCTCGGCCGGGAGGACGTGTTCCCCGTCGAGGACCTGGGCATCCGGCGGGCGATGGAGTCGCTGTGTGGGGACCTGTCCCGCGCGGAGATGCGCGACCGGGCCGACCCCTGGCGACCCTACCGGTCGTACGCGGCGCTCTACCTCTGGCACCACCACGAGGACGGCGATCCCAACGTGCCGGCGGAGGGCTGACGCCGTCAGTTGCCGCCTCGCGTCGACCCCTGATTCCGTTCCACCTCGCGACTGCCGACCCGGTCGTCGACCACCAGCGAGTGGACGATGACGGCCAGGCCCGCGGCGGTGAACAGGCTCTGGACGGTCTGGCTCTGGATGATCGACACGTCGAGGACGGTGTGGAGCAGTCCGGCGGCGATCGCGCCGGTGGCCAGCAGTCCGAATCCGACGGCGAGCGCTCGGAGCGACCGGTTGCCCGTCCGACGGTAGGCCCGCTGGGCGACCACCGCGATGACGCTGCCGAGGGTCAGCGTCGCCAGTTTGGTGGCTGCCAGCAGGGGTTCGCTGGGGAACATGGGAAGAGGATAGTCGTGTGAGAATAAATCACGCCCTGCCGGCTCCCAGCGGCTGGGAACCGGCTCCGACGGCGGTGGTGCCCGACGGCGGTGGTTCCCGACGACGGTGGTGTCCGACGGTCAGCCCTGGTACAGCGAGTAGGTGATGACGGCGAAGCCGACGGCGGTCACGACGCTCTGGATGAGGACGCTCGTTTGCAGATTCACGACGCCGGTGAGGTCGCCGACGCCGGCGATGACGCCTCCGAGTGTGACGATGCCGAATCCGACGGTGAGCGCCCGGAGCGACGGTGCGCCGGTCCGCTGATAGGCCTTCGCGGCCATGTAGGTGATCAGGCCCCCCAGAACGAGGGTCACTGTCTTCGCCGCCGTGATCGCTATCGGGTGTACCATGGTCAGGTCTCCTTGCGCACCTCCTCCCACATCGCCGCCAGTTGCTCGTCTGCCGTCCGGGTCGGCCGGTCGATGCCGACCTCGAGCGTGTTGTCCTCCTCGAGCGCGACGACGACGCGCTCGAAGTCGATGTCGTAGAGCGTCGTGTGGTGGCCGTCCGGACGGACCTCCGTGGCCTCCCGCAGGAGGTCGGCCTCCGTCAGCAGGTCGAGCTTCCGGTAGGCCGTCGAGGACGGGATGTCACACCGCTCTGACACCTCGCCCGCGGACAGGGGCTCGTCGAGCGCTCGGATTATCGCTCGACAGTCGTCGTCGTCGAGCGCCGACAGGACGTCCTCCAGCGGCGGCGCCGACTCCGAGCGCGGATTCCGCGCCATACCGTGGATTCGACCCCCCTGGTTGAAAACCTGTGCGAAGCCGGTAGACAACGCTTAACGGCCTGCCGGCGCCAGCCCGAGTATGCATTCCGGGACCGAGACCCCGCGACCGAGTACGTTCTCCATCGTCGCGCGCGACCCGGAGACGCGCGCTGTCGGCGTCGCCGTCCAGTCGAAGTTCGTCGGTGTCGGCGCCGTCGTCCCGTTTGCGAGCGCGGACGCCGGCGCTGTCGCAACCCAATCGTTCGCGAACGTCGAGTACGGTCCGGAGGGACTGGACCTGCTGCGCCGCGGCTACGACGCCGACGCCGTCGTCGACACGCTCACGGCGGGTGATGCCGAGGCCGCCCAGCGACAGGTCGGCGTCGTCGGCCGCGACGGGAGCGTCGCCGCGTTCACCGGCGAGGAGTGCATCGACGTCGCGGGCGACGTCCAGGGCGAGACCTACACCGTCCAGGGGAACATCCTGGAGAACCGCGAGACCCTGACCGCGATGGCCGACGCCTACGAGTCGGCAGACGAGGGGCTGCCCGAGCGGCTGCTCGCGGCGCTTCACGCGGGCAACGAGGCCGGCGGCGACGCCCGGGGCGAGCAGTCGGCCGCGATGTACATCGCGAAGCCGGAGGGCGGGTACGACGGCGGCAACGACCGGTGGGTCGACGTACGCGTCGACGACCACGAACGCCCCATCGACGAACTGGAGCGGGTGTTCAAGATCTACGACGTGACACTGCTCGAGCGCGAGCCGCCGGCGGAGATTCGCGAACTCGACGGCGAGACGGCCAGATCGGTCGCGAACGTCCTCGTCGACCTCGGATACCTCGATGGACCGGCACGCGAGACGTTCGGCGAGGCAGAACGCGACGCGCTGCGGTCGTTCCGGGGCACCCACAACTTCGAGAATCACTCCCTGGACGCGCTCGAGGACGCGCTGGT
>JBDGSA010000094.1:0-22606 GCA_042217755.1 Haloglomus sp.
AGGTGTCGTAGTGCATCGGGAAGGCGTGGTCGACGTCGAGCCAGTCGACGGCGATGGCGGCCTGGGCCGGCCCCATCGTGAAGTGATCGCCCACGGGCAGCGCCGCGGCGTCGGGCTCTAGGAAGGGCGCGATGACGTCCCGCATCTCGGTCATCAGCCCCGTGTCGCCGGCGTGGTAGAACGACGTGGCCTCGGGGTCTGTCTCCCGTGTCGGCTTCGAGTCGCTGACGACGAAGCCGGCCGGCATCCCGACGTCGTACTCGTAGCCGGTCATGGCGCCGTTGGTGTGGTCGGCGCGGTGCATCGTGACGAAGGCGTCACCGGCCTCGACGGTGCCGCCGAGGTTCATCCCCATGCCGGCGATGGCGTTCTCGAGGCCCATCTCGTCCTCGACGTAGCCACAGAGTTCGGGCACCGCGACGACCGTCGCGTCCGGGAACGCCCCGGCGTGAGCGATGTGGTCCTCGTGTGCGTGCGAGAGGAGCAGGTAGTCCGGGTCGTCGACGTCGCTCGGATCGAGCGACGTGTGCGGGTTCCCGAAAAAGGGGTCGATGAGGAGGCTCGTGTCGCCGACCTGTGCGTGCCAGCAGGAGTGTCCGTGCCAGGTGAGTTCCATACAGGGACGGCTACTCACGGACGCGTCTTAACGGTTCAGGAGACTCGAGCGGCGCGGGCCGACAGCCACACACCAGCGGGCGCTCGGTCGTCGCGGTCAGTCTCGCAGCGTCGCCCCGCAGGCCGGACAGAAGTTCTCGGTCCCGTCGAGGTCGTGGCCGCAGGTGGCACAGGCGGGTTCCTCCGTCGAAGCGGATCCCGCGGCGGCATCGCCGACGCCCGGCGGGAGGTCCTCGTCGGCGGGGAGCGCGACGGCGTCGCCGCCCGCTTCGGGAACCGCCGCGGCGTCGACCAGCCCCGCCTCGACCAGCCGAGCGACGACCGTCGCGATGGCCGATTCGGCGGCCTCGCGCGACCCGGCGTCCGGCACGACCAGGTGGCCGGTGCCAAAGACGAAGACCGTCGCGGAGCCGCCCCGGTATACCACGCCCGGGAAGGCGTCGGGCCGGTAGGTCGCGGCGTCGGCGCCGAGTTCCAGCGCCGCCACGTTCGTGTCGACCGCGGCGTCGAGCGCGAGCGCGTAGACGGGGTCGCGGACCTCGACCCCCGGCGCGGCCGCGGGATCGACGCTCGAGAGCCCCTGCACGCCGAGGTCGTCGAGAACGGCCAGCAGGCGGGCGCGGTCCGCGGCCATGCACGGGCGTGGCGCGCGTGACGGCAAAGGCGTGCCGCTCCGGGCCGCCCGCCGCGACGCTCCGGACCGGTCGCGGTCACGGATGTGCGAGGCCGCTCACGCGTTCCGGCGCGCGGGCCGTCGGTCGGTGCGAGGAGGTTTTGTCCGGGGGACTCCTCCGGGCGGACATGAGCGACCAGCGCGTCGAGCGCGTCACCGACGAGGCCGGTCTCGAGACGGCCGTCGAGATCCGGCACGAGGTCTTCGTCGAGGGACAGGGGGTTCCGCCGGAGCGCGAACTCGACGGCCGCGACGACGAAGCCACGCACTTCCTCGCGCGTGACGGCGACCGCGTCGTCGGAACTGCTCGTCTGCGCGAGTACGACGGGGGGGACGAACCCCCGCCCACGGCGAAGGTCGAACGCGTCGCCGTCCTCGAATCCCGCCGCGGCGAGGGCTGGGGCGCCCGGCTCATGGCTGCCGTCGAGGAACACGCGCGCGAGCAGGGCTACGAGCGTGTCCTGCTCCACGCGCAGGTCCCTGTCGTCGAGTTCTACGAGCGCCTCGGATACGAAACCCGCGGGGAGGAGTTCGAGGACGCGGGCATCCCCCACCGGGAGATGACGAAGCCGCTGTGACGCGGTCGGTCGTCGCGACAGCCCGGCGTCACTCGGCTGCGGCGATGCCGCGAACGACGGCCTCGCCGGTTTCTCGGAGGAGTTCGATGTCGTCGCCGAACAGCGGGTCCCAGCCGCCGGTCGTGACGTAGTCGCTGGGAACGAACACGGCCCCCGCGGCCGCGCCGTGGTGCCGCGCGACCGTGAACGCGGCCGCGGCTTCCATCTCCACGGTGAGGACGCCCGCGGCCACGTAGTCCTCGACCTCCGCGGCCGTCTCACGGAAGAGCGCGTCGGTGGTCCAGGTCGGCCCGACTCGGTAGTCGATATCGGCGGCCGCCAGCGCTCTCCTGACCGCCTCCCGGACCGTCTCGTCGGCCGCGACGGTCCGCGCCGCCGGCTCGTAGTGGTAGGAGGTCCCTTCGTCGCGGAGTGCCGCGTTGGCGACCACGGCGGTCGATTCTGGCACCCGGTCGCGACCATCACCGTCGGCGGCGAGGATGCCGGACCGGCCGCAGATGCAGAACCGCTCGGTGCCGGACTCGAGGAGCGACTCCACCACCATCGCCGTCACGGGCGCGCCGATGCCGAACTCCCCGACGACGCCCACTTCGTCCGTGTCCGGGACGCCGGGCAGCCGGTAGCAGCCGCCGCCGAAATACTGCCCCGGGAGCTCCTCTCCGTCGTACGTCTCGACCAGGTGGACGAGCAGATCGGGATTGTAGCAGAGGAGCATCGCGTCGGGCGCGTCGGGCCGCGGATTGCCCCGCGATTCGGCGTCCGCGGCGGCCGCGCCGGCGTCGATGACGGGCTCGCTGTCGTACTTCGCGTCGTGGAGCGGGACCGGCATACCCGGTGGGAGTATCGAGCGGACATAACGCCTGCGCCGAACAGGAGACAGGAGGGCGCCACGACCGGGACACAGGCGACAGCACCACGACCGAGAATAGAGTCAGGCCACTACACACCGCGCGAGCGGAGCGAGCGCGGTTTCACCGGCCGTAGCGCGCGAAGCGCGCGGAGGCCGGCTTCTTGCCGCAGATTCTTCGGTGAGTGGCTGTCACATCGAGCCAGCGGCTCCGCCGCTGGCGCGCGAGGAACTCCGACCCGAAAAAAGTGCGCTAGTACTCCTCGTACGCCAGCGTCATGATCCACTGCGAGAACTGGTCGCTGTTGACGTCGATCTCCTCGTCGCCGATGAACGGACTGAGCATGTCACCCGCCATCAGCAGCGAGAAATCCAGGTCGCGGGGGTCGTGAATCGGCTCGACGTAGTAGGTGTTGTGGCCCTCGTAGACGGTCTCCTCGCGCTCGATGTAGCCCATCTCCTCCAGCGACTCGAGGATGCGGCTCCCCTTCCGGGAGTCCACTTCGAGTTCCTTCCAGAAGTCGCTCTGGTGGATGCCGCCGGTCTGCTGGATCAGCTCCAGTCCGGCCTGCTCGTCCTCAGAGAGGTCGTTCTCGTCGGCCGTACTCATCGTCGTGGACGAGGAGACGACCCCTCATAAGACTGTCCAACCGCGCGTGCGAGCGCGACCGCGTCACGACCGCCGGCGTGCAGCCTCTCGATCGTGAGCCGACCTCAGACCCCCTCGTCAAGTCCGTAGACGCCCCGCTCGAGCAGTTCGCGGGTCGCCCGGCGGACGGCGTCGTCGCTCGACCCCGACGCCTCCCAGCCCAGGCCCGCCAGCTTCTCCACCGAGAGCCGCATCCGCGGGACGTCCCCGGTCCAGCCACGGTCGCCGCCGGTAAACTCGTACTCGGGGTCGACGCCCATCTCGTCGGCCACGATGTCGGCGATGGTCACGACCGACGTCGTCGTCCGCGTCCCGAGGTTGTAGGTGTTGACGGGCTGGTCGGCGTGTTCGACGACGTGGCACATGGCGTCGACGCAGTCGGCGACGTGCATGTAGGACTTCTCCTGGCGGCCGTCGCCAAGGATCTCGAGCGCCGACGGATCGTCGCGGAGTTTGGCGATGAAGTCGGGGACGACGGCGCCCAGTTGCAGGCGTGGCCCGACGATGTTGGCAAAGCGGAACGTCCACGCCTGGAAGCCGTGGCTGTGGGCGTACACCGAGAGCAGAGACTCCTCGGCGAGTTTCGAGGCGCCGTAGACGCTGATCGGTTCGAGGGGGGCGTAGTCCTCCGGCGTCGGTCGCGGAGCCTCGCCGTACACCGTCGAGGAGGAGGTGAACGCGACGTTCCGGACGTCGACCTCGTCCATCCGTTCGACGACGTGCCGCGTGAGCTCCGTGTTGACCCGGAACTGCTCGGTGTCGTCGCGCGAGGCGTCCTTGTCGGCGGCGAAGTGGAAGACCACGTCTCGGTCGGGGGTGATGGCCTCGGCAACCACCTCGTCGTCGGTAAGGTCCCCCTCGACGACCGCCGCACCGTCGGGGACCCAGTCGGGCGAGGAGTTGGAAAAGCGGTCGGCAATCCGCACGTCCGCGTCGTATTCGGCGAGGAGGTGCTCGGCGAGGTGCGAGCCGACGAACCCCGCGCCGCCCGTGATGCAGACGCTCGCGTTCTGGAGGTCCATTGGCAGGTTCGTGGCGGGGTCCGGGCAAGTGGCTTCTGGTCCCGTGGCTACGGGAGGTAGCTGGTAACAAATAATCAAAAACAGATTCAAATATAAAGATACGCGACCAATATAGATAAAATGGACAAAATAGCTGAATTGTCGATCAATGAGATATTTTGAAGCCTGTATTCAGTCCTCGGTCTTGATGTCGGCCGACAGCCCCTGGGCCATCTCGATATCCTTCGAGTTGTTCACCGTGAACGCCGTGCGCTCGGTGACGGCCTCGATGACCTCGCGGGCGGAGGGGTAGCCGTTGCCGGACTTCTTCACGCCGCCGAACGGGAGCTGGACCTCCGCGCCGATGCAGGGCAGGTTCGCGTACGCCAGGCCGAGTTCCGCGTGGTCGCGGTAGTGGTTGATCTCGCGGTAGTCCTCGGAGATGATGGCGCCGGCCAGTCCGTAGTCGGTGTCGTTCTGGATGTCCACCGCCTCTTCGATGTCGCCGTCGTACTCGATGAGCGCGACGTGGGGGCCGAACACCTCCTCCTGCAGGACGCGTTTGGGCTCGGCGGGGTCGTAGTCCATCTCGTAGACGAACGGACCGACCCAGTAGCCGTCCTCGCTGCCCTCGGGAATCTCGCCGGCGTCGAGGTCCTCGCGGTCGACGAGGACGGTCGCGCCCTCCTCGCGTGCGAGGTCGTTGTACCGGCCGAACTTCTCGACCTGCGACTCGTCGACGAGCGGCCCCATGAAGGTGTCCTCGTCGAGCGGATCGCCGACGGAGACGGACTCGGCGAGGTCGACGAACCGACGCTTGAACTCGTCGTAGACGTCCGTGTGGACGATGAGGCGCTCGGCGGAGACACAGCGCTGCCCGGTCGTCTTGAACGAACTCATCACGGCCGAGTGGACGGCGATGTCGAGGTCCGCTTCGCCGGTGATGACGACGGCGTTCTTCCCGCCCATCTCGCACGCCGCGAGTTTGCCGGGTTCGCCGCCGACCCGGGAGGCGATCTCGTGGCCGACCTCCGCGCTGCCCGTGAACAGCACCGTGTCGACGCGCGGGTCGTCGACGATGGCCGCGCCGGCGTCGCCAAAGCCCTGGACCATGTTGAACACGCCCGGGGGTGCGCCCGCGTCTTCGAGCATCTCGGCGATCACTTCCCCACACCAGGGCGTCTGCTCGGCGGGTTTCCAGACGACCGTGTTGCCCTCGACCAGCGTGACAGCCATGTGCCAGAAGGGGATGGCGACCGGGAAGTTCCAGGGCGTGATGCAGCCGACGACCCCGCGGGGCTTGCGCCGCATGTACGAGTCCTTGCTGGCGATCTCGCTCGGCACCACCTCGCCGTGCGGGTGGCGGGCGTTGCCCGCGGCCCACTCGACCATGTGTGCGGCCTCCACAACGTCCGCGCGGCCCTCGCTGATCTCCTTGCCACACTCTCGCGTGACGATTTCGCCGAGCTCGTCCGTCCGGTCACGGAGCTCGTGGTAGACGTCCCACAGGACCTCCGCGCGGTCGATATAGGACTGCTCGCGCCACTCCTCGAACGCCTCGGCGGCGGCCGAGAGCGCGCGGTCGACGTCGTCGTTGGTGGCCCGCGCGTACTCGCCGAGCGACTCGCCGGTCGCGGGATCGACGCTCTCGAAGGTCTCTCCGTCCGCACTGGCGACCCATTCGCCGTCGATGTAGTGACCTGTCGGGCTGTCCATGTTTGGCAATATTTGCGCTCGAACCGATAAACCTGCCCCCGGTCATCGCTCACTGGGGCTGCAGCGGCTCGCGGTTCGGTCGAGTGGACTCGCGGCTGACGCAAGTGACGCGGATGAAACGGATGGTGCAGGCGCCACGGGCAGCCGCGGCCGGCCCGTCGTCTGGCGTTGGAATGAACTTTATTGCCGGCGGACCGAACCAACGGGCATGGACTTCGAACTCCCCGGCGAGCACCGGATGATCCGGGACACGGTTCGGGATTTCTGTGAGGCCGAGATCGAACCCATCGCCCAGGATATCGAGGACGAGCACCGCTTCCCCGAGGAGGTCTTCGAGGAGCTGGGGGGGCTCGACCTGATGGGCGTTCCCGTTGCCGAGGAGTACGGCGGCGCGGGCGGCGACTACCTGATGTACGCGCTGGTGGCCGAGGAGCTCGGCCGGGTGTCCGGCTCCATCGGCCTCTCGTACGTCGCGCACACCTCGCTCGGCGCGAAGCCCATCGAGATGTTCGGAACCGAGGCGCAAAAGGAGGAGTGGCTCCGCCCGCTGGCCGAGGGCGAGGAGCTGGGCGCCTGGGCGCTCACCGAGCCCTCGTCGGGCAGCGACGCCTCGGACATGGACACCCACGCCGAGAAGGACGGCGACGAGTACGTCATCAACGGGACGAAGCAGTTCATCACGAACGCGAACGTCGCCAACTCCGTCCTCGTGAAGGCCGTCACCGAACCCGGCGCCGGCTACGACGGCATCTCCACGTTCATCGTCGACCCGCGAAACGACGACGGCTTCGAGGTCTCGACCGTCTGGGACAAGATGGGACTGAATGCCTCTCCGACCTGTGAACTCCAGTTCGACGACCTCCGGGTGCCCGAGGACCGCCTGCTCGGCGAGGAGGGCGACGGCTGGAAACAGACGAAGAAGACGCTCGACGGCGGTCGCATCTCTATCGCGGCGCTCTCGACGGGACTCGCACAGGGCGCCTACGAGGCCGCGAAAGAGTACGCCAGAGAGCGCGAGCAGTTCGGCCAGCCGATCTCGAAGTTCGACGCCATCCGCGACAAGCTCGTGGACATGGACCGGAAGATCGAGCGCGCGCGTCTGCTCACGCACAAGGCCGCAACGAAGTACGACAAGGGTGAGGACGTCACGCGGATGTCCTCCCTCGCGAAACTCGACGCCTCCGAGGTCAGCCGCGAGGTCGCCGAGGAGGCCGTCCAGACGCTCGGCGGCTACGGCTACACGGAGGACTTCGCGCCCCAGCGCTTCTACCGCGACGCGAAGCTGATGGAGATCGGCGAGGGGACCAGCGAGATCCAGCACCTCGTCATCGGCCGGGAACTGGGACTGTAGCGGCAGCGGCATCGCTGGGCGGACCTTCCGGAAACCGGCACGGCGCGCCGTGGCTGGTGGCATTCAGAGCCCGAAGACGAGCGAGAGGCCCACGAACGCCGTGACCCCTGCACCGAACCGCGCGACGCTGGCCACGCGCCGCGGAGGGGTTCCCTCGACGTACCGGAGCGCCCGCTCTGGGAACGCGAGCGTGGCAATCGCCAGCGCGACGACCACCAGTCCAGTGACCACCCGTGCCGGGTCCATCGAGCGGAGATTGACACCGACACGGCCTCAATCCGTCGCTGTTCGGTTCGCTCGGTGCATCTGCGATGCATCCGCGGCCGGGGAGATGGCCCAAAAGAAGTTTGCCCCTGAACTCCGGAGTTCCCCACGCGGGTCCCGGGTAGGGGCGGACCCGCACTGCCGTTTCACGCCCCGAGCGGCGGCGTAGTGCCGTGCTAACGATCTACTCGATGCTCGAACGGCACCGCCGTCCCGCGCTGACGATCTACTCGGTGCTCGATAGACCGCTGTGGCCGCTCGTTGTGCTGGTGTTCACCCACGCACCCACGCACTCCAGCTTCCACTCCCGCTCGCACTCGGAGGCGTAGGCGTGGGCCGAAATCCGGTTGTCGATGCTGGTCGCGCCCATCTGGGCGGGCCACGTCGTCGCCGACCGGCTGCTCGGCTACGGTCTGAACTCCGAGACCGGGTTCCGAGACACTCCGACCCGAAACGGCACGACTGAAGAGGGCCCCGCTCGCGGATGGGGTATGGGCACCCCGCTGGATTCGCGCGAGGCGCAGGCCGACGAGGTCATCGACCGGCTGTACGAGCAGTATCCCGAGCCGGAGATCTCGCTGGAGTTCTCCGACCGCCTCGAATTGCTCGTCGCGGTCGTCCTGAGCGCACAGTGCACAGACGAGCGTGTCAACGATGTCACCGACGACCTGTTCGAAAAGTATCAGTCCCCCGCTGACTATGCCGGGGCGAGCGAGGAACAACTCGCCGAGGACATCTACGGCATCACCTTCCACAACAACAAGGCGGGCTACCTCAAGGGCATCGGCGAGATCCTCGTCGAGGAGCACGACGGCGAGGTGCCGGACACGATGGCCGAACTGACGGACCTCCCGGGCGTCGGCCGGAAGACCGCCAACGTCGTCCTCCAGCACGGCCACGAGGTGGTCGAGGGCATCGTCGTCGACACGCACGTCCAGCGCATCTCCCGCCGCCTGGGGCTGACCGAAGAGGAGCGTCCCGAGGCCATCGAGCAGGATCTGATGGGTGTCGTTCCGGAGGACGAGTGGCGGGAGTTCACCCACCTGCTCATCAGCCACGGCCGCGAGACGTGCACCGCGCGCAGTCCGGACTGTGGGGAGTGCGTGCTGGCCGACATCTGCCCCTCCGAGCAGGGTGACGCCGACGTGGACCTCGCCAGCGGCGAGGCGTGGTGATGTCCGACGCCGACGGTGGGCGACCGCGGGCACACACAATCGGTGTTCCCCGACGAGGCGCGGAACTGCTGGTCGAGCGGTACACGAGCGGGGACGTTCCGTTCTATCGCCCCATCGGGGGCGGCATCGAATTCAGGGAACACAGTCACGAGGCCGTCGTCCGGGAGTTCCGCGAGGAGACCGGCTACGAGGTCGAACCCCGCGAGTTCCTCGGCGTCGCCGAGAACGTCTTCGAGTTCGCCGGCACGCCCGGGCACGAAGTGAGTCTCGTCCACGAGGTCGCGTTCGTCGCCGACGAGCCCTACGAGGCCGAGACGATCACCGTGACGGAGGCCAGCAACGGGCAGACGCGGACGGCAACGTGGCAGACGCCGGCCGACTTGCGGGCAGCACACGAACCCTGTTACCCGACCGGACTGCTGGACCTGCTCGAGGATGCGACCCGAGTCGTGTCGAGCGAATAACTAAGTTATTCTTGTATAAAGTGTCTGAAATAGATGATATCTGCTAGATTATATATTTACCGATGATATCCTCTCGCTAGCTATCTCTGTAGCTCAGAGCACGTATCGGAGCGCGTACCGCGACAGTCCCGTCAGCCAGGCGAGAATCCAGAAGAACGTGTAGCCGAAGACGCCGACGCGGAGTCGGGAGCGCCAGTGGTCCATCCGCTCGGAGCCGATCTCGGAGAGGAGCACGTCCTCGTCGTAGTCGTGATAGAGGTCGTGTTCCCATTTCGCGCGGAAGATGCGGACGATGCCGGTGAATCCGAACAGGAGGAAGGCGTAGGCCGTGAAGCCGATGAACGCGTGGACCGCGGAGTAGCCGCCGAACTGGCCGGGATAGCCCCAGAGCCCGAACAGGCGGGGGAACATCCAGCCCACGAGCGGCACCGTCGTCAGGGTCAGCCCCGTGAGGATGAACTTGAGGTGGTGGGTGAGGACGCCCCAGGTCACCTGCTCGGCGTCGAGCATGATCCACGCGCCGTAGAGAAAGCACGGCAACGACAGCGTCACCGCCGCGGCGACGGCGGTGGCGACAAGGGCGTCCGAGACCATCGCTCGACGGTAGGAGGGCGACGCGTTTGAGATTCCCGGTGGCGGAAGCGGCCGGGCGTACGGCTGTCGGAAACTGTTTACATCGCTCCGCCCCTATCAACGGGTGATGGCTGATCCCCGGTCGAGCCCCGAGGAGGCGACGGACGAGAACGCCGACGGCGAGGACGGGGAGCGCGACGGGAGCGGCGGGACTTCCGCGGCGTCGACCGCTGGCGACGACGGCGAGACATCTGCCGACACTGCCTCCGACACGGCTACGGACGCCGCTTCCTCCGACACGGCTACCAACGCCACTTCCCCTGACGCGGCCCCGGACGACGCCGGAGCCGACGAACTGACGACCGAGGAGTTGCGGGCCCGGGTCGAGGAGAAGTACGACTTCGAGAACTTCACGCCCGAGGACATGAAACAGATGTCCCCGGCGGAGTGGGACGCCGCGTTCGACCCGGAAACGTGGATTACGGGCGCCGAGCTGATGGACCGGGTGGAGGCCGACCTCAAGGCGGCCGTCGTCCGGCGGGACGTGTTCGCCCGGGTCGAGCGGCTCTCTGACCCGGACCGCATCGTCGCCTACTCCGACGAAGGGTACGCCGTCGTCTACGAGGACGGCAGCGTCGAGGGCTCGGGGACGGTCCTGCGCGACGTGAAGCCTATCGTCGCGCTCTGCTCGATGGAGGACTACCAGCCCGACGAACTGCCCGACGGCGACCTCCTGCCGGACCCGATGGAGGTGCCCGAGGGAAGCGGTGAGCGCGGCAACCTGATGCTCCAGCTTATCGCCGGCGTGCAGGTCCTCGCGGGTCTCGTCCTGTTCGGCATCGGCCTGTTCGCCGGCGGCCGGGCCGCGCCGCTGCTGATCGTGGTCGGGTTGGGCTTTCTCCTCATCGCGCTCGTGCTCTTCTTCACGGTGGCGAACGCCCGACTCTCCGATAAGTTCCGTGCCGAGGAGTACCGCAATCGGCTCCGGGCCATCGGCGTCGACGCCGAGGACCGCCCGGAGTTCATGGACGACCTCGTCGAGGAGCACCCGGAGCTAGTAGAGCCCGAGCCCGACGAGGAGGACGGGGAGACGGCGGCCTGAGTAGACTGTTGCCCTGTTCCCTACCGGGCTGCTGACACCGCGTTCGGTGAGTTTATACGCGCGTAATCCGGAGTCCGTGATGTACATGAACAGACGGGAGTTTCTGCGGACCGGCGCCGGGGCGACGGCCCTCGCCACGGCGGCGACCGCGAGCACCGCGGGCACGGCCAGTGCCCAGGCCGCCGAGGTTGCGGTCGGTCCGGGTGGCAGCCTCGTCTTCGAGCCCGCAGAGGTGTACGTCAAGCCGGGCGACACTGTCAAGTGGACCTGGAAGTCCAGCAACCACAATATCGTCGTGCAGTCCCAGCCCAAGGGCGCGAACTGGAAGGGGACCGAGGGGCCGAAGGTCAAGACGTACAACGAGGGCCACACCTACGAGCACACCTTCGAGACCAAGGGCACCTACGAGTACGTCTGCTTCCCCCACGCGCCCGGCATGGCCGGGAGTGTGGTGGTGAACGAGAGCGGCAAGGCGCCCTCCGGCGGTGGCGGGCAGAAGGAGGCTGATCCGAAACACATGGGCGTTCCTATCCAGGCGCACTTCGTCGGAATCGCCACGATTCTCGCCATCGTGGTGTCGCTGCTGTTCACGTTCTTCCTGCTCAAGTACGGCGAGAGCCCGCACGCGAGTGGAGGTAACTGACAATGAGCTCAGGCAACAACACCTACGGCGCGATCCACCGCTACGAGCCGCCCAGCGAGTCGACAGCGGCACTCATCGGCATCGTCCTCCTGACGATCGTCGAGGTCGTCTTCGTCGGCCTGTTCACCTACGGGCTGGTGGCCGGCTGGGCGAACTCCGAGTTCGGCAACATGTTCCTCGGCGGGATGCTCGCGGTCATCTTCATCGACCTCGCGTTCATCCTGCTTCTGTACCGTAAGGAGTTCCTGCCCGACGTGATGATCGTCAAGAAGCGTCGGCGGAAGTGGGAGGACCTCTACATCCGCGAGGAGGACATGTACGGTGTCGATTCGACGCCCGACGCCTGGGAGTCGGTGAAGCGTGCGGTCTACCCCTACTACAAGAAATAATGAGTGCAGACGACAAGTATCCGGCAGAGAGCGGTCGACGCCGGTTCGTGAAAGGCGTCGTCGGGAGCGCGACGCTGGCCGGCGTCGGCACCGGTGCCGCCGCCGCGGTCAACAGCGCCACGGCCTCGGCGGGCGCTGGTGGCGGCCCGACGCAGTACTTCGCTATCGAGAACACCGACGGCCCGGCGCCCCGCGGAATGCCACAGATCCCAGTGACGGTGAACAGCGACGGGACCATCGAGGGTATCTGGCCCGACACCGTCAAAGACGGCGTCGCGACGATGGAGCTCGGCGGGACGACGTACAAGTCGTCCTGGTACCAGTACTGCGGCGTCCAGACGTACGCGGGCGTCGAGCCGAACGCCGACCAGAGCAACGTGTTCCGGGCCGCCGCGAGTGCCCCTTACGAGTGGCAGTCCGACGTCGAACCCGGGACCAAACTCACGGTCGACATGTTCGACGACTACGAGACCTGGAACGGGGGCATCGGCAAGAGCGGCCTCGGTAAGCCGGCGATGGGCACCTGGCGCTCGCAGGACGTCTCCCCGTCAGAGACACTGCCGGTGCAGGTCCTCCGCTCGCCGATCATCCAGGAGATGCGCCAGAATCCTGGTAAGTACAACGTCGCCGACCCCGACTGGCTCCGGGCCTCCACGACCGAGGAGGGGTTCATGGCCTGGCTGGACAAGTGCACGCACTTCTGTTGTGTGCCGGCGTTCAAAGCCTACCCTGACAGCGCGAAGTTCGGCGCCGAGAACTTCGTCTACTGCCAGTGTCACCAGTCGGTGTACGACCCCTTCAGTATCATCAAAAAGCAGTTCGTCGCCCTCCCGCGACCGGAGGAATAAGGAGGGTCGAACCACTATGCAACAGACGACCACAGGCGGTCGGGACCCCCAGAGGAGACACGACACATGAGCCTCGAACGCAAGGACGAACACGACCACGAGGGCTGGATGCAAGAGCGGGACCTCACGCCGGTCGAGACGGTCTACCTCACGGCCCTCATGTGGCTCGATAAGCGGCTGCGCATCGTTGATTACCTCGAGCTCCTCGAGGACCTCTACTACAAGATCAACATGCAGATGCCAAAGAGCCACACCGAACAGTACAACCTGGACAACAAGTTCTGGTACTGGTATCCCCTGTATGCCCTGGGCAGCTTCAGTACCATCGCGTACGTGGTGGCAGCCATCTCGGGCGCGCTGCTCGGGTTCTACTACTCGCCCGCGACCGCCGGCGACCCGAGCGCCGCGTACAACTCCATCACCTTCCTGATGACCGACCTCCGCTTTGGCTTCTTCCTCCGGTCGCTACACCGGTGGTCGGCGCAGGTGATGGTCGCGGCGGTCTTCCTGCACATGCTGCGCGTCTACTTCACCGGCGCGTACAAGGAGCCACGCGAGCTGAACTGGATCATCGGCATCGTACTCATCTCGCTGACGATGGTCTTCGGGTACACCGGCTACCTGCTCCCCTGGGACCAGCTCGCCTACTGGGCGGGCACCATCGGCGTCAACATGGCGCTGTCGATACCCCTCGCGGGTGAGTGGGTCGCGCAGCTGTTGTTCGGCGGGTTCACGCTGAGCCAGGCCACGCTGCAGCGGATGTACATCCTGCACGTGTTCTTCCTGCCGTTCATCACGACCGCCCTCATCGCCATCCACGTCGGCATCGTCTGGATGCAGGGTATCGCGGAACCGCACTAGAACCATGAGCGAGCAAGACACCACCGAAACGGAGCACGGGGCCGCCACAGATGGCAGCGATTCGGACGAATCGAGCCACGCCTCGTCGGAGGCCCGGGCGGACGGAGGTCAGGAGGCGGCCGCCGACGGAAGCGGCAGCGGCACCGGCATCGTCGCACCGGACGACGAAACCCCGACGTGGCGCGAACGAAAAGAGCGCACCGAGGGGCTCTCGCGGCTGACCTACGAGTACTTCGAGCGGGCCCGGCGCGAGGACCAGGACCTCCGCACCGAGAGCGACTACGTCGAGCGCGACGTGCTCGCGTTCCCCGTGTGGCCCCACGAGATGATCCGGAACCTGGCGCTGACCAGCTTCTTCACCGGGATGATCATCTTCCTTGCGGCGGCGCTGCCGCCCCACATCGGGGCGCCGGCGAGTCCCTCGCAAACGCCGGCGATCATCCTGCCGGACTGGTACCTCTACTGGTCGTTCGGCCTGCTGAAGCTGGGGCCGCTGAACCCCGAAATCGCCCTGCTTGGCGGCAAGAAGCTGATGGCCGACCAGACCTACGGCGTCCTCGCCAACCTGGTCGTCGTCGGGTTCATCGCCATCGTGCCGTTCCTCAACAAGGGATCGGCCCGGCGACCGGTCGAACAGCCGTTCTGGGCGGCCGTCGGCGTGTCCGGCGTCGTCTTCGCCTTCACCATCAGCGTCCTGTCGGTCAAGAACCTGGTCCCGCTAAATGCCCACCTCATCTTCGACCTGACCTTCCTGCTCCCCTTCGTCGCCGCGTTCATCACCTACGCGGCGCTGAAGGCGATGCGGGAGGGGTACATGTTCGAGCTCAACCGGCGGTACTACCGGCTCCGGCCGCCGAAATAGCGCCGGGCGGTCCTGGGTCGATTTTGGTCTCGGTCCCGGCTCCGGTCCCGTTACTGTTCTCCTCTCGCCTCCAGTCGAGTGCCCACTCTCTCGTCCTCGACGACACCACGGTCACGTCGGCGAACGGTCAAGTGCGTGCCGTCCGTACGCAGGTACGATGACGCGCCTCGACGAGTCGGGCGAGGAGGGTGGGGAAGGCGGTGAGGGCCAGAAGAGCGAGGAGGGCGAGCCAGCGCCGGCCCACGCGCCCGACCCCGAGACGGTCGACGACGACCGGCCATCACCGACGGACGCGACGGTGGATGCCGAGGGCGCCGGCGGGCGCGACGTGGTGGTACCCCTGTCGCTGTACAAGCGGATCACGGTGTTCTCGACGCTGTTCGCGGTCATCGCGGTTCTCGTCGGATTCGTCCTGCTCGACACGGCGACGGGTCGGGCGAGTCGCGACCTGAGCGAGGTGAACGTGGTCCTGGCGGTGGCGGGACTGCTGAGCATCGCGGCCGGGGCCGCAGTCTATGCGTTCTCGACCCGGTTCCGAACGGCGGGAATGGGAAACTCTAAAGACGGCGAGAACTAAGCCCCGATATGGCAGACGAGTTCGCCAAGGGCCTCGCGATTTTCGTCACCGCGGGGCTCGGCTGGATGACGCTCGCGGGCTGGTACAACACAGCCAGTTTCGAGTCCACAAAACAACTCATCCAGCCGGACCCGACGGCGGCCACCTTCTACGATGCGGTCGCGCTCCTCCTGAAAGACGTCCTGTTCTGGTTCGCTATCCTCGGCGCGCTCACGTTCTGGGTCGTCATCCCGGCGATGCGGGAGGCCCGTGAGGCCTTCGAGGGCGAACCGGACAACTGATTGGCGCGTCCGACCGCAGCCAGCGTCGTTGTCGCCGAATCCACGACGTGCGGAAGATCGGCTCTGGAATTCGTCCTCGGTACGGATCCGGACTCGCACCGGCAGGTTCGGGCGGGTGCAGGCGAGTGCGGGCGAGTGCGGTCGGGTGCGGGCCGGAAAAAGCGGGCGGTCAGACCTCGCGGTCGACGACGAACCGCGTGAACTCGGCCAGCTGCTCGGCGGGACCGGGTTCGAGGTCGACCTCGTCGAGCTGGTTGCGGGCCTCTGCAGCGAGCGCGCGGGCCCGCTCGCGGGCGTAGTCGATGCTGCCCGCGGACTCCATGACCCGGATCGCCTCGCGGACCTCGGCGTCGGTGTTCTCGTCGGCCCAGAGGATGTCGACGAGTCGCTCGGCGTCGTCGGCGTCAGCGTGGGTGATGGCGTGGATGACAGGTAGAGTCTTTTTGCCCTCGTGGATGTCGTTGCCGACGCCCTTGCCGAAGTCGCCGCCGGCCTCCATCGCGTACTCGATGTCGAGGATGTCGTCGGCGATCTGGAAGGCGACGCTCATCGACTCGGCGAAGCGGGCGACGTGGAGTTCGTCGGCCTCGTTGCCGGTAACGATGGCCGCCAGGCGAGCGACGATGCGGCCCAGGGCACCCGTCTTGCACGCGGACATCTCGAGGTACTCCGCCTCGGTGAGGTCGACCTCGCGGGCGTTGTGCCACCGGATGTCCATCCCCTGGCCGAGGTGGGTCCGGTTGAGTTCGTGCATCAGCATCTCGTAGGCCGAGAGCCGCGTCTCGGCGTCCAGTTCTCCCGGATTGCGGGTGATGACCTTCAGCGGGAGAAAGTACATCGCGTTGCCGGCGTTCAGCGCGATGTCGACGCCGTAGACGTGGTGGAGGGCGGGTTCGCCGCGGCGCATCGTGGCGCCGTCTTCCACGTCGTCGACGATGATGGTGCCGTTGTGGAGGATCTCGGGGATGCAGGCGTATTCGAGGTGGGCTTCGGGGTCCTCGCCGAATCCGTCGACGAGGACGAGCAGGAGAACCGCACGCCAGCGCTTGCCGCCGCGGTCCAGCAGGTCCCAGATGGGGTCCGCGAGCGCCGTCTGGATGGCCTCCGGGTCGTACTGGTAGGCGGCAGGGCCGAAGAAGTCCGAGAGGTAGTCCTCGTCGATCTCGCGGGGGAGCAGCTCCTCGATGGTCTCGTCGACGACCGGCCGCCACTCCGCGAGTACCTCGCGCATGCACAAGCGCAATCCGGGCCGCGACAAAACGCTTGCGCGTTTCGGGGACCGCTCATGTACCGCATCGGTCGTCGAAACCGCTAACCGGTCCCCGTCCCGCCCACGGGCATGGAGTACGACGGACCCACCGATTGGATCGGAGAGACGTTCGTCAGCGACGCGGGCTGGTCGCACCTCGAGCGGCTCGTCGACGTCGGGAACCGGATGGCCGGGAGCGCGGGCGAGCGCGAGGCCGCCGAGATAACCCGCGACGCGCTGGCCGAACACGCCCGGGACGCACGCCTCGAGGAGTTCACCATCCAGGGCTGGCAGCGGAAGACGAGCAGTATCGCGACCGCGCACGCGACCTACACGGGCCACGAAATCATCGCCCTCCCGCGCTCCCCGTCGGGCGAGGCGTCGGGCGACCTGGTGGACCTCGGTCACGGCCTGCCGGAGGACTTCGCCGACGCCGACGTCGAGGGGCAGGTCGTCATGGTCGACAGCCACGTCCCGGACTGGTACGACCGGACGGTCCACCGCCGAGAGAAGTACTACCACGCGGTCGAGGGAGGGGCGGCCGCGTTCGTCTTCTGCAACCACGTCGAGGGCTGTCTCGCGCCGACGGGAAGCGTCGGCCGGTCGGACGCGCCGATCGGTGATGTTCCCGCCGTGGGCGTCTCGAAGGAGGTCGGCGCGCGCCTGGCCCGCCGAGCGGCCGGCGAGGCAGTGACGGTCCACACCGAATGCGAGGTCGGCGACGCGACCAGCCAGAACGTCCACGCCGAACTTGGCCCCGACACCACAGAACGCGTGCTCGTCACGAGCCACGTCGACGCACACGATATCGCCGAGGGCGCGATGGACAACGGCGCCGGGACGGCGATGGTGGTGGAACTCGCGCGGGCACTTGCCGCGCGGGAGGCCGACCTCCAGACGCGCGTCGAGTTCGTCTGCTTCGGCGCCGAGGAGGTCGGCCTCGTCGGCTCGCACCACCACGCCGAGCGGGTCGACCCCGCTGGCGTGCGCGCGGTCGTCAACAACGACGGCGTCGTCCGCGGGCGGACACTCTCGGCCACCACACACGGCTTCTCCGGGCTTCGGGCCGCGTTCGAGCGTGCGAGCGACCGGTTCGACCACCCTATCGGCGTGAACCCCGAGCTCGGGCCCCACAGCGACCACTGGCCCTTCGTCGCCCGCGGGATTCCCGGGGTCCACGTCCACGCCGAGACCGAGGGTCGCGGGCGGGGCTGGGGCCACACCGCGGCCGATACGCTCGACAAACTCGAGTCCCGCGACCTGCGGGAGTCCGCGGTCCTGCTGACGTCGCTCGTCGTCGACCTCGCCCGGACCGACCGCGACCTCGCCCACCGCGACCCGAGCGACGTCGCCGCCGATGCCGCCGAGCAGGATCTGGCCGAGGGGATGCGTATCACGGGCGACTGGCCCGATACCTTCCCGGAGTGAGTCGGGGGCACCCGCCGGTGTGGAATCGAGCCTTCGCCCCGGCGACGCCAGTGCGGGCGGTGATTGGAAAGTTTGAAACGCACATACGACCGAACGTGGGGTATGGCCGAGCCACTCGTCAACCTCTTCGGTCCCGTGGACACCTACCTGGGACCGTACATTGAGTACGTCCTGCTGGCGTTACTCATCGTCAACATGGGCGCCCGGATCATGGAGTACGAACAGATCAAGCGCCAGGCGAAGGCGGGCGGCGACGAGGCCGTCTCCCGGAACCCGCTCCGCGTCGGGACGAACATCCTGCTGGTCGTCGGCTCCTTCTACTATCTGACGCTCCACCACCACGGCGGGTTGGTGTTCTCCGTGCTCGTGCTGGGTCTGTTCATCACGGACCTGTTCGAGTTCGAATCCCGGAAGGTCGAGGCCCGACGGGAGATCGACATCGAGCGGCCGAAGGGCGCCATCGCCGCCTCGGTACTCGCGCTGCTGTACATCGGCTACCAGGCGCTCTTCTTCGTCATCAAGCCCGTCTGGAGCTCCATCATCTGAGCCGACTCCGGCATCGGCCACAGCTGTCCGGGTTCCGCGAGCGGCCATCAATTTTTATTTATGGGGATAATTGACGAGATACTCTGGAAATATCCTAAAAATAGAGAACTTTATCGACACAACCGCCACAGAGGACAGATCGGCGTCGACTTTCCAGGGGCTTATATCGCCGCCCGCCGACGGATTCGGACATGAGCGACGAGGGCGTCCTCCGGCGGCTTGGGGTGGTCGGCGAGGGAGAGGCGGTCCGCGCGATACTCGGGGCAGCCGAGCGGGCCGGTCTGGACGCCGTTGAGGGGGGAGCCCGGGCGATGGCCGAGGAGCGCGGCGTCGACGCTATCGTGGCCGTCGGCGAGTCGGCGCTGCTGTCGCTGGCTCGGCACGGCGTCTCGGCGGCCGTGCTGCCGGTGGGGCCGGTCGCGGGTGTCGGAGCAGTCCCGCGGTCGGCGGCAGAACGGGGCGTCGGGTCGCTCGTCGACGGTGCGTTCGAGGCCGTCGAACACCCCGTGCTGGCGGCGGCCGCGGCACCCGGCGAGGTCCGCGCCCTGTTCGACCTCACGCTGGTCACCGAAGAGCCCGCCCGCATCTCCGAGTACACCGTCCGTTCGGAGACGGCGACCGTCGACCAGTTCCGCGCGGACGGGGTTGTCGTCGCGACGCCGGCCGGAAGTTCCGACTACGCGCGGGCCGCGGGTGGCCCGGTGATCGATGCTGGGACCGGCGTGGTGGGCGTCGTCCCCATCTCCCCGTTCGCGACGGACACGGACCACTGGGTGCTGGCCGACGATTCGGTCGTCCTCCGGGTCGAACGCGACGAGGCGCCCGTCGAGTTGCTGGCCGACGGCCAGCCGACGGGACGGGTCACCCCCGGCGAGGACATCCGCGTCAGGCCGGTCGACGTCGTCCGGTTGCTGACCGTACCCGAGGGCCGCTCGCCGTTCGAGGAGCGGTCGGTCCCGATCGAGCGGTGAGCCGTCCGGCGCGTCACTCGGGGGGCTGAGCGCCGCCGCTGTCGTGTCGCCGTCGAACCGATATATTCAGGGGCGGGTGGTAGCTATGGGCGGGCATGGAAGGACACGATTCGTCGGCCGGGCGGATGAGCCGCCGGGGGTTCCTCCGTGCTGCGACCGGCGGCGCCGCGGCCGCGGGCGGCGTGGCTGTCACGAGCGGGAGCGCCGCGGCCCAGGCCGCTACCGTCACGGTCGGCCCCGGCGGCAACCTCGTCTTCGACCCCGCCACCGTCTACGTGGCCCCGGGAGAGACCGTGAAATGGACCTGGGACTCGAACAACCACAACATCGTCGTGCAGTCCCAGCCCGAGGGCGCGAACTGGAAGGGGACCAAAGGCCCCCAGACCAAGACGTACAACGAGGGTCACACCCACGAGCACACCTTCGAGACCAAGGGCACCTACGAGTACGTCTGCTTCCCCCACGCGCCCGGCATGGCCGGCGAGGTCATCGTCAACGAGAGCGGCTCGTCGCCGACGCCCAAACCCTCGAGCGGCCCGCCGGAGATTCCGGACTCGGCGAAGACGCTCGGCATCGCCACCGGCTTCGGGATGCTCTCGACGCTCGGCCTGGCCTACTTCTTCATGAAGTACGGCGGCGACTACGAGACGCCCGAGGAGTGAAAAAACGCGCCCGCTCGTTTCCGCCACTCGGGCCTTCCAGCGATATCGGAGCCGGGGCCCAGGTCGCCTCATTCGATTCGTCCGCACAGCTCGGCCACGTATCGCCCGCGGTCGTGAGGGGGTCGAGCCGACCGGAGACGGGCGCAGAGAGAAATGGCACGAACCTGAACGAAAATCGGTCGTAGATTGAAGTGGGCAGCAGGCCACGGCCTACTCATGTCTGGAGCTGCCCGCGACACCAAGCAGGTGTGGCTGGTCGAGCGCACGTACTCAGACGACGAGCAGAACCTGATCATCCTGACCTACGCCACGCTCGACGGAACACAGTACTACCGCAAGGAGCGGGCGCTCACGTCGTTCACTGGCGAACATCGGGAGACAACGGCCGCGGTCGACGTTTCGCCGGACAACCTCGGAGCGGTCAACGACCCCGACCTCGAAGAGCAGTACGCGGCCGAGGCCGAGCGCATGAAAGCGGCACACGACCCGGACGACACGATCTGAAGCGCGGACTGCGGGTGACCGGTGGCCGGGCGCGGATGACGGCGGCCAGACGGGGAGACGCGAGGTCAGACCGAGTCCGGGGTCGTGTGGATCTCGAGATCGACCTCGCGCTGTTCGCCCTCGAGGTCCGCGACGATGCGCCGGACGACGCGTTCGGCCTCCTCCTGGATGAGCGGTTTGACCTTCTCGATGACCCAGCCCAGCGAGACGAACCCGGGGAGGTCGATGGCCGATTCGTCGGCCGAGTCGGGGAGGAACTGGACCTGCAGTCGGACGCGGGTGGCGTGCTCGCGGTCCGGGGGAACCTCCTCGGCGGGGAGTTCCTCGATTAGCCACCGCCCTCGAGCGTCGATGTCCTCGATGACAGCCCAGTCCACGCGCTCGGACGGCTCGACCGCGACGACGCGCGACCGGGCGGTGTACGAGAGCTTCCACCACGCAAAGTGCAGGTCGTACTCCGTGCCGGGGCCGCCGTCGCCGTACTGGTCTACGCGTTCGAGGTACTCCGAGTAGCGGGCGTAGCCCGGGAAGTCCACGAGGAACTCGTGGGCCGCCTCGGGGGAGATGTAGACGACGGTGCTCACCTCGACGGTGTCCACGCCCTGTCAACGGGTTCCCGGATAGTAAGCGTTCTGCGGGACGCGTCGTCCCCGGCGGTGCGTCCCGGAAGCGTGTGGAGGCTGGCGGTGTGACCCGGATGTGTGTCGACGCCGGCGGTGCGTCCCGGGGGGGTGCCGACGCTGGGGACGTTCTCTGAGTTCAACCGTCAGGTTCCTGTCGCCCGGTGGTCGATGGAGGCGTATGAGCGACGACGACGCGGTCACGAACACGGACGTCCTGGTGGTCGGCGGTGGGGTCGCCGGGCTGACGACGGCCCTCTTTACGGCTCGCGCCGGCCTGGAGACGCTGGTCGTCGACGACGGCGAGTCGATTCTCCGGCGGAACGCACACCTCGAGAACGTCCCTGGCTTCCCGGCCGGCGTGAACGCGCGGCTGTTCCTCGACCTGCTGGCCGAGCAGGCCGGCGCGAACGGCGCGACGTTCCTCGAGGGACGGGTCACGGACCTCGACCCCGACGAGACTGCCCACGCGGCGCGGGTCGAGCGGGCGGACGACGAAACCGTGTGCACGGCACCCGCCGTCGTGGCCGCCTCGTGGAGCGATGCCGACTATCTCGAGGAAACCGGCGCAGCGCTGCTCGAGCGTGGCTCGAAGACGTTCGTCGATACCGACGACTGCGGTCGGACCGCCGTCGACGGGCTGTACGCGGCCGGGCGACTGGCGGCGAAAGCACACCAGACGGTGGTCTGTGCGGGCCACGGCGCCGAGGTCGGTCTCGCGGTCGTCGAGGACAGCGAGCGGGCGTACTACCACGACTGGACCGTCCCGGAGGGGTACTTCACCGAGCGCGGTCGCGAGGTGCCGCCCGGCTGCGAGGAGATTCCCGCGGCCGAGTGGGAGCAGCGCGAGCAGGCCGCCATCGAGCGGATGCGCGAGGCGTTCGCGGAGCCACACCCCGAGGCGCCGACGATGCACCCCAGCGTCGTCGCAAAGCGGTCACGGGAGCGCGACGAGGGGGGCGACGAACCGGAAGCGTGAGTGACGGCAGCAGGCGAGTCCGTCCGTCGACCCTCTCGGGGAGAGTCCCGAGAGACGTCGGCGTCGGATCGGGGCGGCCGGCAGTTGCCCGAACGGGAGCGGAGACGGAGGTAGAGGCAGAGGCGGGAGCGGAGACGGAGGTAGAGGCAGAGGCGGGAGCGGAGACGGAGGTAGAGGC
>JBDGSA010000190.1:0-22527 GCA_042217755.1 Haloglomus sp.
TCGAGGAGGACCCGTTCGGTCTGGATGGGGTTCGGGTACTCCTCCTGGCCCATGTACCGCTTTGTCAGTTCGTCGATGTGCTCGCGCGCGCCCTCTGTCGTTACCTCCGCAACCTCGCCCCGAACCGACAACATCCGGTAGGGGTTCTCGGGGTCGGTCATGCTGACGGCGACGCGGGGGTCCTGCCGGACGTTCTTCTCCTTTCGCCGCCCGCGCTCGGTGTTCACCAGCAGCCGGTCGGCCTCGGCGTCGTAGTCGATCCACACCGGCGCCGAGTGTGGCGACCCGTCGGGCAGAATCGTCGACAGGTGGGCGATTGTCGGCTTCTCGAACAGGTCGTGATAGTCCTCGGGGATGGACGACATGACGGCCGTGCGGATCCCGGGCATATAGTTCGAGTGCCGGACGCGCCGGCGCGTGCACCGTCGGCCGATGTCCTTTTGCGGCGACCCTCCGACCCGGCGAGCGTGCGCGGCTACGTGCGGTTGGCCGTCGGCGCGACGCTGGGAGCGGCAGCGCTCGTCGCCTACCTCCTCTTCGTCGGCATCGGCACCGTCGTCCAGCGCCTGACCGCAATCGCGCTCGCGACGGTCGCCGCCGTCGCCGTCCTCGTGGTACTGGAGGGCGCCGCCGACGGCATCGGCGTCTGGGCCTCGGTGCGGCCGCTGGGCGAGGGGCTGACACCCGCGCAGGGGGTCCAGTTCGCGCTCGCGGGCGACTTCTTCGACACCCTCAGCCCGGCCGGCCCGGTCACCTCCGAGCCCATCATGGCGCGGTTCATCGGCGTGACGACCGACACCACCTACAGCGGCGCACTCGCGGTGCGCTCGGTCGCGAAGTACGTCAAGTCGGGCGCGCAGGTGGTCGCCTCGCTTGCGCTCGGCACGGCGCTCCTGCTCGGCGGGAACTCACAGCGCGTCGTCCTCCTCACCCTGGCCGGCGCGCTGGGCGTCATCCTGATCCTCGGCGTAGTGCTCGTGGTGCTCCGCCACCAGCTCTCGCGGGGGCTCGTGGCCGTCCTCGCCCCGGTCCTGGTCCGGGTCACGGGCCTGTGGCGTGACGAGCCGCGCGACCGCGCGACCGTCGAGGCCGCGGTCGCGCGCTACCGCGAGCGCGTGGGCCTGTTCCGCGACCGCCCGGACCTGCTGGGCCTCATCGCGCTCGGCGGCCTCCTCGAACAGGTCCTGACGGCGACGGCGCTGTGGGTCGCGCTCTCGGGGGCCGGCGCGCCGGTCGCGTGGCTCCCCCTCGTCGTCGTCATCCCGCTCCCACAGGCCGCGAGCGTGGTTCCCGTCCCCGCAAGTCTGGGCGCGTACGACCTCCTGCTGGCGGGCGCGCTCGTTCTGGTGACAGGTACGCCGCAGGCCGCGGCCGCCGCGGCCGTCCTGCTCCTCCGGACCGCCACCATCCCCTTCGGGCTGGGCGCTGGGGGGCTGTGCGTGGCGTTCCTCCGCGGCTGGCGGCCCGTATAGGATGTCGTCGCACAGAGGTGCAGTTTCTGACGATGTATCGGGGTCTTCGACTGTCCAGCCTCCACCACGACCCGACCGAAAGCCCCCGGCGGCTCCGTTCAGTCCCGCTCGGCACCGTTCTCCGGGGAGCGTACGCACCGAGCCAGCACGGTGCGTCGAACCCCGGCCGTCCGGGTCAGCGTCCACACCGAGATAGCTCGGTGCGTCGCTCCGTCGGCCGGACATCCTCGGGTGGGAATGGAGGGGGCGGTGGGCTCGACCCAGTGAGACGACGCAAGGACCGCAGGGTGAGCGGAGCGAACCCGAGAACCACAGCGAGTCGCAATCGGTCGAGCCCGCCGGGGCTTCCTACGTGGTTTCAGTAGCTGTCACAACAGCCTCCTCCGAGCCCGAGGAGCGACTAATCCCATCGTCCCCCTACTCCACGCCCTCGGCCTCGTCCATCGCGTCGTCCTCGTAGGCGTCCTCGTACAGCTCCATGGCCGTCTCGTGGCTCTGGACGGCGAGTTCGTACGTCTCGCGGAGGTCCGCGACGGGCGTCTCCGAGGCGTCGACCCGCAGGTCGTGCTGGTACGGCGCCGTCGCGGGGTCGGCCTTCGCCGTGTCGACCACCTTGAGCGCGGCACTCTGGACCTCGAGGTCCTCGCGCTTATCGCCGCCCGTCTCGTGACCCGCGGCGAGTGCCGCGATGAGGCGGGCGGGCAGCGGGTCGTCCGGATCGGCCGCCTCCCACGTCGTGGCGACGGCGTCAAGCACCTCCGGCCCGGTCAGCAGGTTCCCCGCGACGGTGTAACCCTCGCCCTCGGCGTCGCCGAACCACTCGCCGCACTCCTCGCCGGAGAAGGCGAACGTTCCCTCGGCGTCGACGCCGTGGAGTTGCCGAGTCTCGCGGCCGTCGTCGGCGTTGAGCAGCGCCTCCAGCGCGTCCTCGACGGCGAGCCCATCGGCGAGGTACTCGATGCCGCGCTCGCCCAGCGAGACGTTGACCAGCGACTGCGTGGCGACCGCGCCGTGCTCGTTGACGAACGGACAGAGGGTGCCGACGCCCGCGAGGCGGGTCGTGACCGCGACGCCGAACCGATGCTGTTCGTCGCCCTCGTCGTCCTCGTACGCCTCGTGGACGCAGATGCTGAAGGTCATGGACGGATCCAGGACGGGGAACCGCAAAAAATCGCCTGTCCGGGACGGCCCGCCGCTCGGGGCCCGGTCTCGAACTCGGTGGCTGTCGCGGATGGCGGATAGCGTGTCGTCGGAGTCTACGACTCGGTGACCGTTCCAGTCGCCGTTCCGGTGTTGCCGGCAGCGTCGGTGATAGTCATCGTGACGGTGTAGGAGTGGTTCAGGCCGTAGAGGCCCGCCAGAGGCCCGCCGACGGGGCGACACCGACGACACCACCGTCGCCGCCGGACGCGGCCGCGATGCCGGCACAGTGGGTGCCGTGGCCGTTGTCGTCCGTGAGGTCGGAGTCATCGTTGACGTAGTCGTAGCCCAGCAGCACCGTAGTGGGGTCCTCGAAGTTTCCGTCGGGGTCCGGGTGGGAGTAATCGACGGCCGTATCGAGGATGACGACCTTCGCGCCGGTGCCGGTGCTGGTCCCCGTCTTCTCGGCGTCGATGCGGTCGACGCCCCACGAGTTGGCTAACTCGCCCGTGGCAGTCGGGTCGATACTGATGGCGCACATCCGGCCGTCGACCTCGACGTAGTCGACGTCGGGGCGCCGCGAGAGCCCCCGCAACGCCTCCTCGGAGAAGATTCCGCCGACGGCACTCCCGTAGGCGCCGAAATCGAGGACGCGGTGGATCGACCGGGCCCGCCGCTGGGCCTCGCGACGCGCACCGCGCGAGCGCGTGCAGATGATATACCGTTCCTCGCTCGCCGCGGCCGTACCGACGGCACCCAGGACGGCCCCCGCTCCGAGGAGGCGGAACAACCGTCGGCGTGGGACGGAGGTTGTCTGCATAAACGATGTACGTACGCCGAAACCAGATATCAATATGTCTTTCGATATTATCTAGAAAATAACAATATTATTGAATTATGTGGCTGAATATTTCAAAAATTATCAAATATTTGATTTATTATCGCTGGAGGAGAAATGCGAATTACCGTCGGAGGGGTAGAGACGCGGGCCGCTACGACTGGAAGGCCGGAGATGAGGGCCGCTACGACTGGCGACACAGAGTGCGGCGTCGGTTCACTCGGGCGGGACGCGTTCGCCCCAGAGCGCCGGTGTGACGCGTGTCTGACGCGGATTTATGTCCGAGGAGGTTCGTCGCGTTCCTATGGGTCTGATGAGCAAGCTCATTGGGGGAGGACAGCGGAGTGCAGACGAATACGTCGAACTCGACATTGACGACTTCGACGCGACCGCGAACGAGGCCAGCACGCAGGTCCACATCGCGGAAATCAGCGACAAGCAGGACGTCGTGGACATCAAGGACGCCGTCTACGACGGCGGTCTCGTCATCGCGGACATCACCCGGCACACCACCTCCGACCGCACGATGGAGCACATCTACGACGAACTGAAACAGGTCGCCCAGGAGGTCGGCGGCGACGTCGTCCAGAAGGACGACGACCAGGTCATCATCACGCCGGGCGGTATGAAGGTCGCCCGCGAGAAGCTGGGCCGGTAGCCGACCCGCGGTCGACCCCAGCGGAGACCACCCCTTCTCTTCGCGCCACCACCCGAGGCCGGGGCGGCGCGCCAACCCGACGACGCAGCAGCGACGCCTCGACCGGCCCCCGACGATGGCAGCGCTCAGCCACTCGCCCGTTCCAGGACGGCGTCACGGACCTCCCGGGCACAGTCGCGACTGCCGCGGCCGAAGTGGACGGTGTTCTCGTCGACGGGGTCGCTGAGGAGGCCGCCGCTGGAGGCGTCGACTCCCGTCTGCTCGAGCTGAAGATGGCCGATGGTGATGCCTTCGGAGTAGTCGACGCCGGTGACCTCGTCGAGCGAGATGGTCCGGTCGTCGAACCGCGACCGCGAGACCCGCTCGATGACGACCCGGTCGTCGTAGACGGCGATGGTCCCGTCCTGGAACTCGCAGACGACGACCGCGTCCGCGTGGGGGTCCGGGGTCGGCCCCTCGTCCGCGTCCGCGTCCGCGTCACCGTCCGACGACCGGCGCCAGGGGACGTCCACCATCGCCACGAGATGCGTTTGCAACTGACAAAAGCCCATCGCGCCTCGCCGGGCGGGGGCCAGACAGCCGGCGGCGCTACGGCTCCTCGCCGACCTTCACCAGCGTCTTTCCGATGTTGACGCCCTCGAACAGGCCGAGGAAGGCGTCGGGCGCGTTCTCGAAGCCCTCGACGACGTGCTCCCGATATCGGAGGTCGTCGCTCGCGATGAGGCCGCCCAGGCGCTGGAGGGCGTGCCCCCAGCGGTCGTAGTCGCTGACGATGAACCCCTCGATGCGGAGGCGCTTCTGGACCGCGTCCGTCAGCTTCCGGGGGCCCGTCGGGAGCTCCGTCGCGTTGTACAGTGAGATCTGTCCGCAGGCGACGACGCGGGCGAAGTCGTCGAGCGTCGGCCAGACGGCGTCCGTGACGGGCCCGCCGACGTTGTCGAAGTAGACGTCCACCCCGCCGACGGCCTCGCGGACGCCCGCGCGAACGTCCTCGGTCTCGTAGTTGACGGCGGCGTCGAAGCCGAGTTCGTCGGTCAGCCAGTCGCACTTCTCGTCGGCGCCCGCGATGCCGACGACCTCACAGCCCATCACGCGGGCGAGTTGGCCGACGACGCTCCCCACCGCGCCGGCGGCCGCACTCACGACGACCGCGTCGCCCGGCTCCGGGTCGCCCTTCTCCGTGAAGCCGTAGTACGCCGTCACGCCGGGCATCCCGAGCACGCCCACGGCGGTCGAGATGGGCGCGAGGTCCGGGTCGACCCGCCGGAGCTCGTCGCCGTCGGCGGTCGCGTACTCGGCCCACAGCAGGTCGCCCGTGACGACGTCGCCCTCGTCGAAGCCCGAGTGGCGGCTCTCGACCACCTCGCCGACGACGCCCGCCCGCATCGGCTCGCCGACCGCCCAGGGCTCGGCGTACGATTCAGCGTCGCGCATCCGCCCGCGCATGTACGGATCGACCGACTGGTAGACTGTCCGGACGAGCACCTCGCCCTCGTCGGGGGCCGGAATCTCGGTCTCGACCAGTTCGAAGGTGTCGCGGTCGGGTTCGCCGGTCGGTCGCTTCGCCAGGCGCCACTGTCGGTTCTCGGCCATGGACGGGCGTCGCGCGGCGGCGGCTTGACCGTTGGGGCACCGGTGACGTGCAGCGACGTGCGGGGACGTGCGGGGTGCGCGGCGACGTGCAGCGACGTGCGGGGACGTGCGGGGACGCGAACAGGAACCCGGGGCGAGCGCTGCCCGGCACCGCGGCCAGCGACGAGCGCGGAGCGCGACGCGGTTAGATCGCTCCTGTTCTCGTTCAGAGCAGGTACACCTGTTCTCGCTCAGAGCAGATCCACCAGCCGCTCGACGTCGCGCTCGGTGTTGAACGCGTGGACGGAGGCCCGGACCCAGCCGTCGCGGGGCACCGACCGGACGACGACGCCGGCCTCGGTCGCGCGCTCGACGAGGCCCTGGGCCGCCGCATCATCACTCAACTCGAACGCAACGAGGCCGGACTCGGGATCGCGGGGGGAGAGACAGCGGTCGCCCAGCGCGTCGTGTAAGCGCTCGATCAGCGCACGCTGGCGCTCGCGGATGGCCTCGAGGCCGACCTCGTGGTGGAGGTCGATGGCCTCGCGGAGCGCGGCGTACGGCCCGAGTGCGGTGGTACCGATCTCGAACCGGCGGGCGTCGGCGTGATACGCCGGCTGGTCGGCGGCCGCGTAATCCCCGATGGCGTTGTAGCCGAGGTGGCGGGGGCGCCACCGCTCGGGGTCGCGGACATAGAGGAAGCCGGCGCCCCAGACGCCCGCGAGCCACTTGTGACCGGCCGCGGCGACGAAGTCGGCGTCCCAGTCCTCGACCGGCAGCGGGGCCTGGCCGGGCGACTGCACCGCATCGACCAGGACGGCCGCGCCGGCGTCGTGGGCCACGTCGGTCGCCCACTCGACATCGAGGTGGGTGCCGTGGAACCAGGAGATGCTGTTGAAACAAACCAGTTTCGCCCCGTCGACGGCCTCGCGGTAGGCGTCGCGGTCGAAGTGCCCACCCGGGCAGGGCACCTCGCGGACCGCGACACCCTCCTCGCGGAGCCGTTCCCACGGCAACTCGCCGGCGGGGTGCTCGAGATCAGTCCGAACGACGACGTCGCCCTCGGTCCAGTCGACGGCGTTGGCGACCCGGCTGATGCCGTCGGCGGTCGAGTCGGTGAGCGCGATCCGCTCGGGCGCGGTGTCGAGCAGGTCCGCGATGGCCCCGCGCGTGTCGGCGAACGCCTCGGCGGCGTACTGGTAGGGGTCGACGGTCGAGTGGGCGTGGCGCTCGTGGCGGCGCTGTTCGTCGCGCGCGGCGGCCAGCACGCGGTCGGGCGCCGGGCCGCTGGCGCCCCAGTTCAGGTACGCGGTGTCGTCGAGATCGATGTCGGCGGCGACGTCGACCGGATCCATGGTGGTGGTTCGGACGGGTGGGTCAAAAGCGGCCCTGCTGTCGACTGCCCGCGTTCCCGACGCCGACGACGACCGCCCGAACCGCCGCACCGACGCCCATCCGCGTTCCCGACGCCAGCAACGGCCGCCCACGTCCCAACGCCCCGCGTTCAGCCCACAGCGCCAGCGACGCCCGCAAGCGGTATGTGCCGACCCGTCTATCGTCCAGTCGTGCCGACCGCAACCGCCGACGACGGGACGACCCTGCGCTACGCCGTGGCGGGTGAGGGGACCGAGCCGCCGGTCGCGCTCGTCAACGGCGCCGGCTTCGGGGCGTGGGCCTGGGGCTGGCAGCACGAGCCGCTGGCGGGGCGCCGTCGCGTCGTCACCTACGACCACCGCGGGACGGGTGACTCCGGTGGCGCCGCGGAGGGACCGTTCGGCGTCGACCGGCTGGCGGCCGACCTCGGTGCGGTGCTCGCGGCCACCGACGCGAAGCCGGCCCACCTCGTCGGCTTCGGTCTCGGAGGAGCCGTGACGCTGCGCTACGCCCGCGACCGGGGCGTCCGGTCGCTGACGCTCCTCGGGACCTGTCCGGGTGACGCCGTCGACGCGGACGGCCTCGCCCGCTGCTACCCCGACGACACTGACGAGACCGCCGTCCGCAAGACGCTGCCCGCGCTGTTCTCGGACGCGTTCCGGGACGCCGACCCCGCCTTGCTGGAGCGGGTCGTCGACTGGCGCCGCGCCGAGGACGCCCCGCCGTGCGCCCGCCGGACGCAGGTCGACGCCTGGCTCGACTACGACCCCGGCCCGCTGTACGAAGTAACGACGCCCGCGTTCGTCCTCCGGGGGACCGACGACCCCGTGGTCGACCACGCGGCGGCCGAGCGACTCGCCGCCGACCTCCCGCGCGGCCGGTTCGAGCCGATGGCCGGTCGCCGCCTCGCCCACGTCGAGTCCTCGCGGCCGGTCAACGACGCGCTGCTCGACTTCTTCGCGACGGTGGACGATGACGAGTGAGGACCGCGACCACGACGGCGACCGTGATTCGAACCAGGGGGCGCCACACGTCACGCGGCTCGACCTCGAGGCCGTCCGGGCCCACCGGCCTCGCGAGGTGACTGGCGTCGAGCGCGCGGAGTGGGCCGGCGTCCTCGTGCCCGTCATCGAGCGGGGGGACGGCCACCACCTGCTGTTCACCGAGCGCGCCGCCGACATGCGGAATCACGCCGGCGAGATGAGTTTCCCGGGCGGCGGCTACGAGGCCGACGACGGCAACCTCGAGACGACCGCGCTCCGCGAGGCCCACGAGGAGATCGGCCTGGAGACGATGTCGGCCGACGTGGTCGGCCCGCTCGACGACCTCCCGGGCCCGTACGGCCACGTCGTCCGGCCGTTCGTGGCACGCGTGCCCGACCGCGTCTACCACCCCGACGAACGCGAGGTGGCCGCCGTGGTCGTCATCGCCGTCGCGGACCTGACCGCGCCCGGCGCCTACGAGAGCGAGACGCACTCGCATCCGGACCGGGGGACCGCCCAACTCCCATTCTTCCGGGTCGACGGACACGTCGTCTGGGGCCTCACGGGATTCATCGTTCGTACCCTGCTCGACCTGACGACCGACTGGGACCCGCCCGACAGGGGCACCCGGCTCGGCCCGCGTCCGGACGAGGGACACGACGCACCCGCTGGCTGGCCGGAGGAAGACAAATAAATGAATAAAACTCTAAATAAAATTATTATATGGTTATTTTATATATTAAGTCGATATTTCGTTTTCAAATAGTGGATTTATTTGTGAAAAACCGCCGGAGCCCTCGCGCGCTCAGCCCGTGGATCGCGGAGGGTTCGTACCGCCGTCAGTCGAGTGGGCGCGCGCTGGCGGCTGTGCCGGAGGCCAGCCGCCACACACCGCGCGAGGGGTGAGGAGCGCAGCGAGCAGCGCGAGCGAGCACCGCAAGCGGATGGGGAGGTGTGAGGCCCACGCTATCCGACTGACCAACGTGCGGTCCTGGTGTCCTCGCGAGCGTGGCGAGCGAGGGCTCAGGAGCGCGTGCTCTCCTGGCGGAATCGAAGGGCGAGCGCTCCCGACCCGGTGAGGCGATGTAAGCAGCGGGGCGCTCCGCGCCCTGAGCGAACGGCGAAGCCGTGAGCACCGCGGGCCGAGCGAAGCGAAGCCGAGGAGCGCAACGAGCCGCAACCGGTCGAGAGGGCGAGAGCTTCGGCGGCGGCCCTGTCGTCGCGATGAGGGCTCAGAGAAAGCGCGAGGGCTTCGGCGGCGGCCCTGTCGTCGCGATGAGGGCTCAGAGAAAGCACGAGGGCATCGCACAGGTTCCCGTCATCGTCGACGCCGCGACCAGCCGACGAAACACTCACGTCCACCGCCACGGCCGGACGCGGAGTTTAAACGGCACAACGCCCCATCCAGTAGTAATGAGCGACTCCGAGGAGCGAGACCGGGGCGAGCGCGGGTTCTGCCCGCGCTGTGGCGACCCTATCGAGCGGTCGCCCGGCGTGGACCTGCCGGGCGGGCCCGCCGACCCCGACGCGGTGCTGTGTGACGCCTGCTACTTCGAGGACTTCGACCTCGTGGACGCGCCCGAGCGCGTCGAGGTGCAGGTCTGCTCGCGGTGTGGCGCCGTCCACCGCGGCAACCGGTGGGTGGACGTCGGCGCCCGGGACTACACCGACATCGCCGTCGAGGAGACCAGCGACGCGCTGGGAGTCCACGTCGACGCGCGGGGCGTGGAGTGGGTCGTCGACCCCGAGCAGGTCGACGAGAACACCATCCGGATGCACGCCATGTTCACCGGCGTCATCCGGAACACCCCGATCGAGGAGGAGGTCACCGTCCCGGTCTACATCTCGCGGGGGACGTGCGACCGCTGCGGTCGCATCGCCGGCGACTACTGGGAGGCGCTGGTCCAGGTACGCGCGACCGATCGCACGCCCACCGAGGCAGAGTGCGACCGCGCCGTCGAGATCGCCGAGGCGTACGTCGCCGAGCGCGAGAACAAGGGCGACCGGAACGCGTTCATCACCACCGTCGACCGGACCGAGAGCGGCGTCGACCTCAAGATCTCGGCGAACCAGATGGGCGAGGCCATCGCCAATCGCATCGTCCGGGAGTTCGGCGGCGAGGTCTCGGCCGCGGAGACGCTCGTCAGCGAGGACAGCGACGGGAACGAACTCTACCGCGTCACGTTCGTCGCGCGCCTGCCGCCGTACACCCCAGGCGACGTCATCGACCCGAAAGACGAGGACGGACCCGTCCTCGTCACGAGCGCACAGGGGAACCTGAAGGGCGTCCGCCTGACGTCCGGCGACCGCTACGAGGCGAGCTACGAGGCGGGCAACGACCCCGACGCGCGCCGCCTGGGCGACCGCGAGGACGGCCAGCACACCACAGTCGTCGCCGTCGAGGATGAACACGCCGTGCAGGTACTCGACCCCGAAACCTACGAGGCACGCACCATCCCGCGCCCGGACTACATGGACCCGGACGCAGAGGAGGTGCCCGTCCTCCGCTCGCGGGCTGGCCTGCACGTGCTGCCCGAACGCGAGAGCGGCGGGGGCGAGGAGGGCGATGACTGAGCGCGGGCGGCTGGCGGCGCTCGTCCCGAAGCCCGCGGCCGAGCGCGCCCGACGCGAACTGTCGGCGCTGGATGTCTACGACGGCTCGCGCGGCATCGAGGCGTACGACGACGACCGCGTGGCCCTGCCCGTCGTCGGCAACGACCCCGCCGAACGCGAGGGGACGGTCGCGGCCGTCTCGGCCGTCGCGGACGTCGTCGAGCACGACCTGCCGGCGCGAGACACGACGCTCGCCGACCGCCTCCGGACGCGGGGGTTCTCGGAGGCCGAGATCGACGCCGCGCCGGGGTCGTGGGCCGTCATCGGCACCGTCATCCTCGCGGACTTCGACGGCTGTTCTCGACCCGAAGCGGTGGGCGAGGCGCTGCTCGACCTCCACGGCGAGGCCGACACCGTCCTCGACCGCGGCGGCATCGACGGACGGACCCGCGACCCCGACGTGCGCGTCGTCGCGGGCGCCGGCGACACCGAAACCGTCCACACCGAGCACGGGACGAAGTACGCACTCGACCTCGCCGAGACGATGTTCTCACCGGGCAACAAGGCCGAGCGCGCCCGGATGGGCGAGATCGTCGCCCGGGGTGAGCGCGTCTTCGACATGTTCGCCGGTGTCGGCTACTTCGCGCTCCCGATGGCCCGCGCGGGCGCCGAGGTGGTCGCCGCCGAACTCGACCCGACCACGTACCAGTACCTCGTCGAGAACGCCGTTCTCAACGGCGTGACCGACCGCTTCCGCGCCGTCCGGGCGGACTGTCGCGACGTGGAACTCGAGCCAGTCGACCGCGTGGTGATGGGCCACTACGACGCCTACGAACGCCTGCCCGCCGGCGTGGCCGCATTGCGTCCGGGAGGGACGATGCACCTGCACGAGGCGACGCCCGAGGCGGAGTTGCCGGACCGGCCCGTCGGGCGGTTGCGAGAGGCCGTCGCGGATGCCGGGCGCTCGTGTGAGGTGCAGGCGGTCCGCGAGGTCAAGAGTCACGCCGAGGGCGTGTTGCACGTCGTCGTCGACGCGCGGATCGAGTAGTCCGCCGACGCGGCCGAATCTCTCGTTTTGACCACCTCGGCCGGCCTGTCTGACTCTCTCGTTTTGACCACCTCGGCCGGCCCACCCAGGGTGAATCCCGGCAGAATCGCGGACCGGGCAACGAATTCAAACTTGTTCGGGGCGACGTTCCGCACAGCAACGATGGAGGAGCACTCCCCCCGACACAGGAAAGGCGGCGACGACTGGTGGCCGAACCAACTCGACCTGCGCACCCTCGACCAGAACGCCCGCGACGCCGGGCCGATGGACGAGGATTTTGATTACGCCGAGGCGTTCGAGTCGCTCGACCTCGAGGCGGTGAAGGCCGACATCGAGGAGGTGATGACGACCTCGCAGGACTGGTGGCCGGCCGACTACGGCCACTACGGACCGCTGTTCATCCGGATGGCGTGGCACAGCGCCGGCACGTACCGCACCACCGACGGTCGCGGCGGCGCCTCGGGCGGCACCCAGCGGTTCGCGCCGCTCAACAGCTGGCCCGACAACGCGAACCTCGACAAGGCACGCCGGCTGCTCTGGCCGGTCAAGCAGAAGTACGGCCGCAATCTCTCGTGGGCCGACCTCATCGTCCTGGCCGGCAACGTCGCGCTGGAGTCGATGGGCTTCGAGACGTTCGGCTTCGCGGGCGGCCGCGAGGACGACTTCGAGCCCGACGCGGCCGTCGACTGGGGCCCCGAAGACGAGATGGAGACCTGGCACCGCTTCGACGAGGAGGACTTCCTCCAGGAGCCACTCGGCGCGACCGTGATGGGCCTCATCTACGTGAACCCCGAGGGGCCAGAGAGCGAGCCGGACCCGGAGTGGTCCGCAGAGCGCATCCGGCAGTCGTTCAGTCGCATGGCGATGAACGACAAGGAGACGGCCGCGCTCATCGCCGGCGGGCATACGTTCGGGAAGGTCCACGGCGCCGGGGACCCCGAGGAACACCTCGGCCCGGAGCCCGAGGCCGCACCCATCGAGAACATGGGCCTCGGCTGGGAGAGCGACTACGGCTCCGGGAAGGGCGACGACACCATCACGAGCGGCATCGAGGGGCCCTGGAACAGCACGCCGACGATGTGGGACACCTCCTACCTCGACAACCTGCTCGGCCACGAGTGGGAACCCCACAAGGGCCCCGGCGGCGCGTGGCAGTGGCGACCGGTCGACGCGGACGTGGTCGACGACGCGCCGGCCGCCCACGGAGAGGGAGAGCAGACGCCGATGATGCTGACGACCGACGTCGCCCTCAAGAGGGACCCGGACTACCGGGAGATCATCGAGGAGTTCCAGGACGATCCCATGGAGTTCCTGGACGCCTTCGCGAAGGCCTGGTACAAGCTCATCCACCGCGACATGGGGCCGCCCGAGCGGTTCCTCGGCCCGGAGGTCCCCGACGAGACGATGATCTGGCAGGACCCCGTTCCCGACGCCGACTACGGACTCGTCGGCGAGGCGGAGGCTGAGACGCTCAAGCAGGCGATCCTCGACTCGGACCTCTCGCGCTCCCAGCTGGTCAAGACCGCCTGGGCGTCGGCGTCGACGTACCGCGACAGCGACAAGCGCGGCGGGGCCAACGGCGCCCGCATCCGCCTCGAGCCCCAGCGGAGCTGGGAGGTGAACGAGCCCGACCAACTCGAGCGCGTGCTGGGAACCCTCGAGGACATCCAGCGGGAGTTCAACGACTCGCGCTCGGACGGGACGCAGGTCTCGCTCGCCGACCTCATCGTGCTGGGTGGCAACGCGGCCATCGAACAGGCGGCCGCCGAGGCCGGCTACGACGTAACGGTCCCGTTCGAGCCGGGACGCACGGACGCCACGGAGGAACAGACCGACGTCGAGTCGTTCGAGGCGCTCGAGCCGAGGACCGACGGCTTCCGCAACTACCTCCCTGACGACGTCGACCACGAGCAGCCGGAGGAGCTACTGGTCGACAGAGCGGACCTCCTGAACCTCGCTCCCGACGAGATGACGGTGCTGGTCGGCGGCCTGCGCACGCTGGGTGCGACCTACGAGGACTCGGACCTCGGCGTGCTCACCGACGAACCCGGGACACTGACCAACGACTTCTTCGACAACCTGCTCGGCATGGACACGGAGTGGGAGCCGGCCGACGGCGGCGTCTACGAGGGTCGCGACCGCGAGACCGGAGACCTCGAGTGGCGGGCGACCCGCTTCGACCTCATCTTCGGCTCGAACTCCCGGCTCCGCGCCATCTCGGAGGTCTACGCCGCCGAGGACGGCGAGGAGGAGTTCGTCGAGGACTTCGTCGACGCGTGGCACAAGGTGATGACCAACGACCGCTTCGACCTGGAGTAGCGCGGTCCCGGTCGAGCGACGCACCGCCACCCGAACACCGCTCGGGATACCCTCTCTCGGCGTCACTCGACGATGACTCGGTACCAGATTTTTTGAACGTTTCTACCTGTTATCTCTTCTATTATAGATAAGAAGTGCAAACATATTACTTATATCAGCATTAATATATTTCTAAGGAGATCTTATCCGCTCACGATGGCCCTGAGCGCGAACGCCGCGTTCCCGGTGTTCTCCTTTACGCGCCGGTAGAAGTACGAGAGCCACTTCTCGCCGTAGGGCACGTACTGGTAGACGGGCACCTCCCGGGCCAGGTCCGTCTGTGCCGCTTCGCGGACACCCATCAGCATCTGGACCTCGTAGTCCGTCCCGTACGTCTCGTGCAGGTCGCGGGCGTACTCGATCATCGCGGGGTCGTGACTGCCGACCGCGACCCCGCCGTCGAAGGTGCGGAACGCATCCTCGAGCAGGTCGCGGTAGGCCTCGTTCACCCGGGTCTTGCCCCGGTAGGCGATGTCGCGGGGTGGCTCGTAGGCACCCTTCACGAGCCGCACCTTCCCCGGGAGGTCGGCGAGGCGCGCGAGGTCCGCCGGCGTCCGCTTCATGTTGGCCTGCAGGCACAGTCCCATATCGTGGTGGTCGACGACGAGGTCACAGAAGCCGTCGAGGGTCGCGTCGACGGTCGTGTGGTCCTCCATGTCGACCCAGACGAAGGCGTCCCGGCGGTCCGCGTGGGCGGCGACGTCGGCCAGATTCTTCCGGAATACCGCCTCGTCGACCTGGACGCCCAGTTGCGAGGGCTTGACCGAGATACAAGCGTCGAGGGCAGATCGCCCGAGATCGTCGAGCAGGCGCCGGTACGTGGCGACGTCCGCCTCCGCGGGGCCACGCTCGTCGTAGTGTTCGCCGAGCAGATTCAGGAGGGCGCCGACGCCGTGGTCGTTCAGTTCGCGCGCGTGCTCGAGGGCCTGTGCGGGGTGCTCGCCGGCCACGAACCGATTCGCGACGGGCGGAATCATGCGCCGAGATAGGCGACCGGCACTCTTGAGCGTGCCCCCGACGTGCCACGCGATCGCGGTGATAAATCGCATGCCGCGATACGAAATCGGTGATTCGACCCGCGGCGTCCGGCCGACTGCTCCGGTATCCCCCAGCCCTCCGGCGCGTCGAATCCCCGGCGATTAAGCCGGGCGGCCGCGCACGCCCGGGCATGTCGCTGCTCGGAACCGTGCTCGGCGCGCTGTGGGCGATGCTGCCGGCCTACGTCCCGAACAACGCGGCGGTGCTGTTCGGCGGCGGTCGCCCGCTCGACGGGGGGCGGAACCTGGGCGAGCGCCGCATCCTCGGCGACGGCAAAACCTGGCGCGGGACAGTCGCCGGCATCGGCGCCGGCGTGCTGGTGGCGGGCCTGCTCAACGTCGTTCGCGAACGCGCGAGCGACGCAGTCGGCCTCCCGACGGCGGGCGACCCAGCGGAGACGCTGCCGTCGTTCCCGCCGAGAGCGGCGCTCGTGTTGCCCGCTGGCGCGATGCTGGGCGATACGCTCGCCTCGTTCCTCAAGCGGCGGACGGGCCGCGAGCGCGGCGCCGCGTTCCCGCTGGTCGACCAACTCGACTTCGTGACCGTCGCGGTCACGCTGACCGCCCTGCTCGTCCCGGACTGGTTCGAGGAGACGTTCACGCCCGCCCGCCTGCTCGTGGTGACGGTCGTCACGCCCGCGCTCCACCTCCTCGCGAACGGCGCGGCCTACCTGCTCGGGCTGAAGGACGAGCCCTGGTGACGGTGAGAGTGTCCCCGGTGTCCACAGAGTCCGAGAGCACGGAAAGCGCGGCGCTCGTCGACAGACTTGCGTCGTCGAGCGCGACGCGGCGCCAGACGGCGGGCGTGACACGGCGGCCAGCGCCGCGTCGGCCGTGGTGCCAGAATCCGCTTCCGCAATTTGGTCGCAGTCTCGCTGCTGACCGCTGTACCCGCTGATGTAACTACTAAGTCTCGTGTCCGCTATGCCACGCCATGTCCGACTGGATGGAAAAGTATGCTGCCACGGACGATCTGAACGAGAAGTACACGATCCTCCGCGAGGAACTCACCCGCCTGCGCGGCCAGGGAAGGAGCGAGTTCTTCGACCGAGAGGCCGTTACCGAGACAGTTCGAGACATAAATGGCGAGGTCGACGGCGTCCTGATCGTGTTCGTGGCCAACGACTTCGGAATGCCCGTCGCGTACCGTCCCGAGGATACGGGATTCGAGGTGCAGGATGCTGTTCGCCGGGCCATCCTCGAGAACAAGTACGACGACTCACACCCGGACCTCGACGAACTGAGACAGACGCTCCTCGAGCGGCATCCCGCCGTTCACAGGGCTATCGTCGCAGAAATCGAGAGGGGTTCGGTTCGCTATCACCTTCCGGAGGGCTCGAACGAGTCGACGAACTTCATCACTGTACGCGAGATGGTCGGGCTAGTCGACTACACGACGAACAGCCAGCAAAATGAGGTGCTCTCCGAGATGTATTAATTCCGGCAAGCCCGGGAGTACAGTCCGGAACACTCCAATTCGGAGAGACTCCCGACCTATCGCGAACGCGTCACATCTCAGACGTCATTCGTCGATCTGCAGAGATCCCAACCGCGATCTCCGCCGAACGGGATCGCCATTCGCTATCGCGACATGTAATTTATACCGGGACAACTCCCGTCTGACGCTCACCGACCCGACAGCGGTTTCACGACCGCTCACGGAGGCAGAGGTATGCGAGAGACACGGACGGTCCGGCTGGCGACGCGGGGGTCGGACCTGGCGCTGCGGCAGGCCGCCGCGGTCGCCGAACGACTGGAGGACCGTCGGACTGAGGTCGAACTCGTCGAGGTAGAGACGGAGGGCGACCGCATCCGCGACGAACTCATCCACCGCCTCGGAAAGACCGGGGCGTTCGTCCGGGCGCTCGACGAGCGCGTGCTGGAGGGCGAGGTCGACGCCGCCGTCCACTCGATGAAGGACGTCCCCACGGACTTCCCCGAGGATCTCGTGGTGGCGGGCGTCCCCGAGCGCGCGCCCGCGGGCGACCTGCTGCTGACGCCCGGGGGTCGCACGCTCGAGGAACTCCCCGAGGGCGCAACCGTTGGAACCTCCAGCCTCCGGCGACAGGCCCAGTTGCTGGCCGAGCGTCCGGACCTCGACGTCCGGCCGCTCCGCGGGAACGTCGACACGCGCGTCGAGAAGCTGTTCGCGACGAGCGTCGGCGAAGAACACGAACGCCGCGTGACCGCGGCAGAGGAGGACGACCCCGACGAGACGTTCGAGGAATCGACCGACGAGTGGTTCGACTCGCTGTCGGAGATCGAGCGCCAGGCGCTGTCGCGCTACCCGGTCGACACGGCGTACGACGCCATCGTCCTCGCCGAGGCGGGGCTGGAGCGGATGGGGCTGCTGGACCACGTTCCCCACCAGCGGTTCGAGCCGACGCGCTTTGTTCCCGCGCCCGGACAGGGCGCGGTCGCGGTGACCGCGCTCTCCGACGCCGCAGAGCCACTCCGCGAGGCGCTGGACCACCCCCGGACGCGGGTCGAGACGACGGTCGAGCGGACGGTCCTGGAGGAACTCGGCGGGGGCTGTGTGGCGCCGCTGGGCGTTCACGCGACCCTCCGCGGCGAATACGTCCACGCCGTCGCGCGGGTGCTGGGCCGCGACGGCGAGGAGTCGATCCGTGACACGCGGGACCTGCCCGCCCGGGACTACGCCGAGGCCGCCCGCGAGTTCGCCGCGGACCTCGCCGACCGCGGTGCGGCCGAACTCGTCGCGGCGGCCCGCAAAACGGCCGCGGAACACGAGGAGACGGAGGGGCCGCGATGAGCGACGACGCTCCCGCGGAGGGAGGGGTCGGCACGGTCTACCTCGTCGGGAGCGGTCCGGGCGACCCGGAACTCCTGACGGTGAAGGCAAAGCGCCTGCTCGCGACGGCCGACGTCGTGCTCCACGACAAGCTCCCCGGCCCCGAGATTCTGGGTTCGATCCCCGAGGAGAAGCGCGAGGACGTCGGCAAGCGCGCCGGCGGCGAGCGCACCGCCCAGGAGTACACCAACGACCGGCTGGTCGAACTCGCCCGCGAGGGCAAGACGGTGGTCCGCCTGAAGGGCGGTGACCCCTTCGTCTTCGGCCGCGGGGGCGAGGAGGCCGAACACCTCGCCGCCAACGAGATTCCCTTCGAGTACGTCCCCGGCGTCACCAGCGCCATCGCCGGGCCGGGCGTCGCCGGCGTCCCCGTGACCCACCGCGACCACGCCTCCTCGGTCTCGTTCGTCACGGGCCACGAGGACCCCACGAAGGAGGAGTCGGCGGTGGACTGGGCGGCGCTAGCCGCGACCGGCGGCACCATCGTCGTCCTGATGGGCGTCGGCCGGCTCCCGGACTACACCGCCGCGCTCCGCGAGGCCGGCATGGCGGGCGACACGCCCGTCGCGCTCGTCGAGCGGGCGACGTGGCCCGACCAGCGTGTCGCGACGGGCACGCTCGACACCATCGTCGACGTGCGCGACCGCGAGGACATCGAGCCGCCCGCCATCACCGTCATCGGCGGCGTCGCGGGCACGCGCGAGAAGGTCGAAGCGTTCCTCGCAACGGAACTCGGGGGCTACGGAGGCGTCGAGTCATGACAGGCGACGTCGCCAGAACGGGACGCGTCGAGCGCTCTGTAGCCCGTTCCGCCGGCCGTCGACCGTCGGCGGTCGAGCGGTCGCGGTGCGTCGATAAACCGGTGAGTGCGATAGCGAACCCGAGTCGGGCCACCGCCGGGCCGGAGGTGGCCGCGTGAAGATCGCCGTCTTCCGGCCGGACGACGGGCGCGCCGAGGCGGCGGCCGCGGTGCTCCGGGAACTGGGCGCCGAGCCCGTCGTCGACCCGATGCTCGCCATCGAGCCGACCGGCGACGCCCCCCGGGCCGACGCCGACTACGCCGTCTTCACGAGCACGTCGGGCGTCGAACTCCTGGCCGAGGCGGGCTGGGACGCGGGCGACGCGACCGTCTGTGCCATCGGGTCGTCGACCGCCGAGGCTCTCCGGGCGGCGGACTACGAGGTGGACGTCGTCCCGGGGGAGTACTCCTCGGCCGGCCTCGTCGAGGCGCTCGGCGACCGAGTCGGCGGTGCCCGCGTCGAGGTGGCCCGCTCGGACCACGGCAGCGACGTGCTGCTCGACGGTCTGAACGAGGCCGGCGCGTACGTCCACGAGACGACGCTCTACCGGCTCGTCCGCCCGGAGGGCGCCGGCTCGTCTGCGGACCTCGCCGCGCGCGGACAGCTGGCGGGCGCGCTGTTCACGGCGTCGATGACCGTCGAGAACTTCCTCGCGGCCGCGGACGAGCGCGGAGTCCGAGCGCCCGCGGTCGCGGGCCTGAACGAGGCCGTCGTGGGTTGTATCGGCGAGCCGACCCGCGAGCGCGCCGAGCGCGGCGGCATCGAGGTCGACGTGGTGCCAGACGTCGCGGAGTTCGAGTCGCTCGCCGCGGCCGTCACGGAACGAATCCGGGGCTGACTCGCCGGAACCGAGGGAACTCAGTTAAGAAGATATTCTCACACGATTCGTAGAATAAGTGAGAAATTCCGAATATTGGAATTTTATTTCTCTTACTATATATCAGCAGCGTTGACGCCAGCGTCAGTCCCGCGCGTGGATCGTGACCGGGACGTCTCCGGCGGGCTGGGTCGACATGCGGGGGGCAAGCTCCAGGGGCTCTCTGGGTTCTAACTCGAACCGGGAGCACAGCGTCGCCAGCACCAGTTTCGCCTCTAGCAGCGCGAATCGACGGCCGATGCAGGTGCGAGGCCCCGCTCCGAACGGCACGTAGGCGTACTCCTTCTCCTCGGGGGTAGTGTCGCGCCAGCGTTCCGGCCGGAACGCGTCGGGGTCGTCGTAGAACCGGTCGTCACGGTGGACGCTGTGGAGCGCGAGGTGGGTCTGCGTGCCGGCGGGGATACGGCAGCCCCGGACCAGGACGTCACGAGTCGTCCGTCGCGGAAGAGTGTGGGCCGGCGGGTAGCACCGCAGCGCCTCCCGGAGAGCCCGCTCGACGGTGGACAGCTCGCGCGTGTCGGCCAGCGTCGGGAGCGTCCCGTCCCCGTCGAGCGTCGCGTCCACCTCGGCGTGGACCCGGTCGCGGACGTCCGGGTGTCGCCCCAGTTCGTACAGGGTGAAGGTGAGCGCCAGCGCCGTCGACTCGTGGCCGGCGAAGAGGAAGGTGACCAGCTGATCGAGCGCGTTCTCCGTGTCGACCGGCGCCTCCGGGTCGGCAGCGAGGGCGGCCAGCGCCGACAGCAGGTCGTCTCCGCGCCGGTTCGGGTCGGCCCGTTCGTCCAGCAGGCCCCGGAGCTCGTCGCGGAGGTACTGGTCGGCGCGAGCGAACCGGCGGCGTGAGGGCAGCGGCAGCCACCGCGGCAGCGCGATCGAGGCCGGGGTGAAGTAGCTGTTCAGGTCACTCACGGCCGCCCGAAGCTCCGGGTCCGCGCCCGGCGGGAGCGACCGGCCCAGCAGCGTCTCCGACATGATCTCGAGGGTGAGCGCGGTCATCTGGTCGAGCAACGACCGCCGGTCGCCGTCGACCCAGCGGTCGAGCCGCCGCTCGATGACCGCGACCATGGTCTCGGCGTACGAGCGGATGCGCTCCGGATAGAAGAACTCACTCAGCAACTCCCGCTGTGTTTCCCACTCCGCGCCGTCGACCGCCAGCAGCCCGTCGCCGAAGACGAACCCGATGATGTCGCCCTTGGCGAAGGCGTCTCGGTCGGTCTTCAGGGCCAGTTCGAACGCCTCGGGGTGGGTGAGGTAGCAGATCTCCCCCAGCCCCAGCGATTCCGCGACGAACACGTCGCCACAGGTCCGCCGGGCCTCGCGGACGAAGCCGAGCCGATCCCGGGCGATGTCGACGGTGTGTTTGAGCACCGGGAGCCCGGCGGGACGTGGCGGCGCTCTTCCCGCCCCGGATGGTGGGGTGTCCTGTGGCATACTCACACATGGAGCCGCGGAACCGAAAATCACACGCCGGCGCCGAGAATTGCTGCCCAGACGGCAGAGGGCCGACCGCCGGCGCCGAGGGAAACGCGACTCGCGCCGCGTTCGGGGCGCTCGCCGCGGCCGTTCCGTCGCTACCCGTCGTCTGGGGGCCATCCCGCCGCGAGGTCGAATCCGCCGGGCGTGTGACCGCCGCGCTCCAGCGCACGCTCGCGGTACTCGACGAGCGCGTCGCGGAACGTCGGGTGGGCCACGTCGAGCATCGTCCGCATCCGCTCGCGGGGCGCGAGTCCGCGCAGGTCCGCGACGCCCCGGTCGGTGACAACGACGTCGATGTCGTGTTCCGTGTGGTCGACGTGTGCGACCCGCGGGACGACCCGCGAGACGTCGCCGCCGGCGGCCGTCGAGGGGAGCGCGGCGACCGAGAGCAGCGCGTTCCGGAAGAAGTCCCCCGACCCGCCGACGCCGCCGACGACGTCAGGGCCGATGTGGGTGGAGTTGACCTGACCGGTCAGGTCGACCTCCACGGCACCGTTCACCGCGACGACCCCGAACGAGTCGATGAGAGCGGGATCGTTCGAGACGTCGACGGGCCGGAGGACGAGGTCAGCGGCGTAGCGGTCGAGGTTCTCGAACAGGCGCTTCTGGCCGTCGGCCGAGAGCGCGAGGGAGGTGGCACTGGCGGCGTCGAGGGTGCCGTCGTCGAGTGCGTCGAGCACGCCATCCTGGACCACCTCGCCGAAGTAGGCGACGTCGCGGTCACCGAGGTCGACGTCGTCGAGTGCCGAGACGACCGCGTTGCCGACGCTCCCGACGCCGAACTGGAGGTTGAGGGCGCGGTCGAAGGCGGGATTCCGCTCGAGTTCGGCGCTCAGGAAGTCCGCGAGTTCGGCCGCGAGTGCGCGGTCCGCGGCGGTCGGCTCGCGGAACGTGTAGGTCGTATCCGCACGGTCCGTGCGGACCACGCTCGCGAGTTTCTCCGGAGCAAAGTGGAGCCGCGGCGAACCGATCCGGCCGTCGACGGTGTCCAGGCAGAGCGGCTCCCGTTCGGGCGGCGGCGCCCGGACGAGGAGGTCGTGTAGCCCCTCCAGGTCGCGGGGCTGGGCGTCGTTCACCTCGACGACGAGACGGTCGGCCGCGGCGACGAGCGCGGGCGTCGACCCCACTGACGGCGAGGGGACCAGCCAATCCTCGCCGACGGCGACGGCCTCGACGACGGCCCAGTCCGGGGTGGGGAGGCCGCCGAACCTGACCTCGTCGGGCACGCCCGCAACGTGGCGGTCGTGAAACGCCACCTCGCCGGCGTTGCTGGCCTCGCGGAGCGCCCCGTGGCCGACGAACGGGTAGCGCCGCGCCATCGCGCCGCTCTCGACCAGCGCCTCGTCGACCTCGGGACCGACGCTGCCGCCGCTGATCACCGTCAGCGCGAGGTCAGCGGCGTCCTCGCGGCGCGCGATGGCCTCGGGCACCAGTTTCGGATAGCCCACGCTCCCGAAGCCAGAGACCCCGAGCACGTCGCCCGGGGCGATTCGCGCCGCGGCCGCGTCGGCGGTCTCGACCGGCACGTCGCC
>JBDGSA010000119.1:0-22433 GCA_042217755.1 Haloglomus sp.
GGAACCGGACCGTCGTAGCCGTCGGGGACGTACGGGCAGAGCGGGTCGCTGGCGAGCGGGTCGCCGGTGTGGGCGTACGCCCGGGAGCGCGAGCCGCCGCAGACGCCGCGGAACTCGCAGGCGCCGCACTTCCCGCCGAGGGCGTCGCGGTCGCGCAGCCGCTCGAACAGCGGCGACTCGCGGTAGAGGCCGACAACGGACTCCTCGCGGACGTTGCCCGCGGGCTCGGGGAGGAACCCCGAGGGGTAGACGTCGCCGACGTGGCTGACGAACGCGAACCCGTCGCCGGCGACGATGCCGGTCCGGCGCTCCATCGCCTCGTCCGACGGGCGGCCGCTCTGGCCGCCGGACGGGCGATCTCCGTCGGCGGGGGCGCCGCTCGTCCGCTCGCGCATCCGTTGCAGCAGCACCCGGCGGTAGAAGGGCGCCTCGGTCGTCTTCACGGCGAAGGGCGCGTCCTCGCGGACGTCGTGGAGCCAGTCCATCACGCGCTCGGCGCGCTCGGGCGAGATGGGGTCGAGAGTGGCCCCCCGGCCGACCGGGACGAGGAAGAAGACCGACCAGAGCACCGCGCCCAACTCGCACACGAGGTCGCGGATGGCCGGCAGCTCGTCGACGGTGTCGGCACAGACGGTGGTGTTCACCTGCAGCGGGAGTCCGAGTTCGCGGGCCCACTCGGCGGCCCGAACGGTGGTCTCGAAGCTCCCCGCCTCGCCGCGGAAGGCGTCGTGGCCGGCAGCGTCGCCACCGTCGAAACTGAGCGCGAGCCGCTGGAGGCCGCGCCTGTGGAGCTCGGCCAGCGACTCGCGGTCCAGCCCGTCGGTACCCGACGGCGTGAGCGTCATCCGACAGCCGGCGTCCGTGCCGTGACGGACGAGTTCGGGGAGGTCCGGGCGCTTCATCGGGTCGCCGCCCGAGAGAACTACCAGTTGGTCCTCGTCGTCGTCACCGTCACCGTCACCGTCACCGTCACCGGCGTCGTCGCTGAAGCGGGCCGCCTCGGAGAGCAGTGCCTTCCCCTCCTCGGTGGTGAGTTCGCGGGGGTGGCGCGCGGGCGTGGCGTCCGCCCGGCAGTGGTCACAGGCCAGGTCGCACGCCTGCGTCACCTCCCAGACGAGGACGAACGGCCGCCGGTCGGTGTCGATGTCGGTCGGTCGCATGGCCGGAGAACGGAGCCAGACCGGCACTAATGCCAGGGGCCGGTCCCAGGCGCTGGGAATCGATGGAGAAAACAGGAGCTGAGAGAGACCGACCGCGTCGGCGACGGGTTGAACACCTCCGGGGCCGAGGCTTCGGGCAATGCCCCATGCCGAGTTGACAGTCACGCTGCCGCCGGCGGTCTGGATCGGCGCGGTCTCGCGGGAGTTCGCCGGCGCCACGTTCCGGGTACTCTCTGCGGTCCCGCGCGAAGAGGAGGGCTTCGGCCTGGTCGAAGTCCGGACCGACGACCCCGAGGGCGTCCTCGCGTGGATGGAGTCGGCCGATGCCCTCACCGTGGTCGAGCCCATCCGCCGCGACGAGGACGGCGTCGTCATCCAGTTCGAGACGACGGAGCCGCTGTTGCTGCTGTCGGTGCAGGCCTCGGGCGTCCCGCTGTCGCTCCCCATCGAGATACAGGACGGCCGCGCCCACCTCGAACTGACGGCCTCGCGCGACCGCATCGCCGCGCTCGGGGAGGCGTTCGACAATCTCGGCGTGACCTACTCGCTGGACCGGCTGTACGAGTCCGTCGACGCCGCCGCGCCGCTGACCGAGAAACAGCGCGAGGTGCTGCTGGCGGCGCTGGAGCGGGGCTACTACGACACGCCGCGCACGATCACGCTCTCGGAACTCGCCGACGAACTCGGGATGGCGAACTCGACGTGCAGCGAGATCCTTCACCGCGCCGAGGAGGCCGTCGTCAAGGCGTTCGTCGCCGACCGCCTCGACACGGACTTCGACGTGGCGCCGCCCGAGCACTGACGCCGTCTGAGCACTGACACCGCCCGAAAGCGGGCAGACCGTCCGCCCGGCACCGCCTCCTCTCCTCCCGACCCGTCCAGTTCCGCCGCGGTCAGAACGGCGTCGCGGAGCTGTCGCCGGACTCCTGGGGAGACGCGGTCCCGTCGCGCTCGCGCTCGCGCTGGGCAGGCACTTCCGACGAGCCCTCGCGCTGCAGGCCGCCGCCGGTCTCCCGCTCGACGGACGCGAGAGCGACGTCGCGGTCCAGATTCACCTCCAGGCTCCGGAGCCGGCCGTTCACGTTCCACGCGCGCTGGTGCATCGGATCGACCCGGACGCGGACCAGCTCGTAGTCGTGGCGGTCGGCCAGCGCATTCCAGGCGCGGAAGGCGCCGACGCAGAGCGTGTCGCTCTGGGGGCAGAACTCCGTCGTCGGGGTGAACTCCGCGCGCAGGACGGCGTCTCCCTCCTCGCCGTAGCGGAAGCCGGCCTCGGGGTGGCGCGGGTCGAGGTTGAGCCGCGCGAGGTTGTAGCCGAACGTGGCGTCTTTCACCGACCGCGCCTCGAAGAGGTCGCGGGTCGTCCGGTGAAAGGCGACGTGGTCGTCGCCGGCCAGCACGTCGACGTCGGCCAGGAACGGGCCCGGCTCGGGCAGGTTGGCCGGGACGAACGCGTCGTAGTCGTCGAACTCCGTCTCGTTCGTGCCGAACGGCGATGGGATATCCATGCCCGAGCGTGCGGGCGCCGTCGCCCTCGTCGTGGCCCCGAAGATGTTCGGACTCGAGGCAGTCCCGAAACCGGGCGGGGCCGTATCGGAGTCGGAATCGGAATCTGAGGCAAAGCAGAGTCAGAGGCAAAGTCGGAATTGGAATCAGGGCCGGAATCGAAATCGAGGTCAGAGAGCCGTCGCGTCGCGGGCTACGCCTGGACGTGGACCCGGGTGACGTAGCCGCCACAGCCACAGCGCTCGACGAACTCGTAGGTCAGGTCGTGCTCGTCGAGGGCCTCGTACAGGTACGTTTCGGGGTGGCCGTGCTCCCCGTGGGTCACGAGGTTGACATGGTGGCCGGGTGCGGTCCGCTCGACCGCGAGCAGCGCCGCCCGGACCACGCGGTCGCGGTCCTCGGCGTGGACCGGCTGCTCCAGGTTGACCGACCAGGAGCCGTCGTGGTCCTCGGCCAGACCGGGGTCGGCGGGGTCCACGACGACGACGTCGTCCGGGTCTACCGCGTCGAGGTCGTGGTCTCGGGCGTCGACGTCGACGTCAGCGTCGCTGTCGGCGTCGGGCCGGGAATCGGCACCCGCGTCGGTGCCGCTCATTCTGCCGCCCCCTCGGCTTCGGGTCCCGTGCCGGCGCTGGACTCGTCCTCGCCCTCGGTCGCGGGGTCGCGCTTCGGGAGCGTGGCGACGAACTCGTTCACGCCGCGCCGTTCGAGCGCGTAGCCCTCGGCGTCGAACGTGTCCACCTCGGCCTGTAACTCGTAGAACAGCGGCTTCGGGTCGTGGTCGTTGATCAGCGTCAGCGCCTCGCCCGGGTCGAGGTCGGCGAAGACCTCGTGGATGCGCTCGTGGCGCTCCGCCGGAGGGAGATCGCGGACGTCGAGTTCGGTACTCATCGGCCGGCACCTCCGCGACTGACGGATTCGGGGGTCATCGACCGATTCTCGGACGACCGCCGTCGTGGGTGTTGCGGCGAAGATGTTCGGTCGGCGTCGCCACTTCAATCCCCACAGGATTGCGGGTGGACCGGGAGGGCAGCGCGGGCCGTAGTCCGGGGTGCGCGAGAGAGCTGTCGCACCCGTCTCACCCAGCATGACTCGAAACGCACTCGCCTCGGAGTCGGTGGTCGTCGTCGGCGCGGGCGTCGGCGGACTCTCGGCGGCCTGCCACCTCGCCGACGCCGGCGCCGACGTGACCGTCGTCGAACAGCGCGAGGAACCCGGCGGCGTCGCCGGACGCATCGAGCGCGACGGCTTCCAGTTCGACACGGGGCCGTCGTGGTACCTGATGCCGGAGACGTTCGAGCGCTTCTTCGGCCGGTTCGGCCGCGAGCCGTCGGATTACTACGAACTGACGCGGCTCGACCCGAACTACCGCGTCTTCTGGAAGGACGGCGACGAGGCGGCGATGCCGGCCGACCGCGGGGGACAGCGCGAACTGTTCGAGTCGTACGAGGCCGGCGCGGGCGACGCGCTCGAGGCGTACCTGGCGGGCGCCCGTGAGGCCTACGAGGTCGGGATGGAGGAGTTCGTCTACGAGCGCCGGCCGCGGTGGCGCGACTGGCTCGACCCCGACCTGCTTCGGGCGGCGCGGGGCCTGACGCTGCTGGGGTCGATGGACGACCACGTTCGGGAGTTCTTCGACCACCCGAAGCTCCGCCAGCTCGTCGAGTACACGCTGGTCTTCCTCGGCGGCTCGCCGTACAACACGCCGGCGCTGTACTCGCTGATGAGCCACGTCGACATGAACCAGGGCGTCTACTATCCGGCCGGCGGGATGCGGGCGGTCGTCGACGGCATCGCGATGCTGGCCCGCGAACTCGGCGTCGAGTTCCGCCTCGGCGAGCGCGTGACCGCCGTCGAGCGCCTGCCCGACGGCCTCCTCGTGACGACCGACAGCGACCGGACGAACCCGCAGCCCGACCGCGTGGTCTGCAACGCGCCGCCCGCGTACGCCGAGCGCGAACTCCTCCCGCCGGACGGGCGCGACCATCACCCCGGCTACTGGGACGACCGCACCTACGCCCCCTCGGCGTTCCTGCTGTACATGGGCGTGGAAGGCCCGCTCCCCGAACTGGAACACCACACGCTCGTCCTGCCGACGGACTGGCGCGGCCACTTCGACGCCATCTTCGAGACGCCCGCGTGGCCCGAGGACCCGTCCTACTACGTGAACGTCCCCTCGCGGACGGACGAGACGGTCGCGCCCGACGGATGCGAAACGGTAGTCGTCCTCGTGCCCATCGCCCCTGGCCTCGACGACGGGCCGGAGACGCGGGCGCGGTACCGCGAGCAGGTACTCGACGACCTCGCGAGCCACACCGGCGCGGACTTCCGAGACCGGGTCGTGGTCGAGGAGTCGGCCTGCGTCACGGAGTTCGCGAACGTCGGCTATCCGCGAGGGACCGCGCTGGGCCTGGCGCACACGCTGACCCAGACCGGCCCCCTGCGCCCGGGCCACCGCTCGGACGCGATGGAGGGGCTCTACTACACCGGCTCGTTCACCACCCCCGGCATCGGCGTGCCCATGTGCCTCGTCAGCGGCGAGCACGCGGCGGCCGCCGTCAAGGCCGACGCGACCCGACCAGGCGGGCCGCTGGCGCGGATCGACCGGCAATCAGCCCGGCTCTCGAGTAATCAGTAGCAGTTTCGAAATAGTTTTGTGATAACGGTAGAAGTTACTCGCTATGCGAACCACCCGTCGACGCTTCCTGCTTGCCGGGGGCGGGACTGCCATCGGTGCGGGTGTCATCGGCGCGGGGAGCCTCCGGGGGGGCGAGTCCGGCGCTGGCGGCGGGACCGACGGGGCGAAACCGAGCGCGCTGGTCGCCGGAAGCCTCCAGTCGCTGGCCGAGGACGTCCCGGGCGCGCAGGTGGAGGCTCACGGCAGTCTCACCGTCCGCCACTACGTCCGCGACGGGTTCCGCGACCCGGACGTGGTGGCGATGGCTGACCCGACGCTGTTCGAGGGAATCGCCGACGAGGTGCGGCTGTTCGCGACGAACGCGCTGGCACTGGCGTACGACCCAGATGCGGACGCGGCCAGTGCGATCCGCGAGGACTGGGCGACGGCGCTCCAGGAGCGGGACCTCACGATCGGTCGGACCGACCCCGAGACCGACCCCCTGGGCTACCGGACGGTGCTGGCGCTCCGGCTCGCGGCGCGGGCGGGTCGCATCGAACGGCCGGCGGCCGTCCTGCGGAAGGCGATGATCCTGCCGGAGGTGCAGCTCGGCCGGGCACTCGGCACCGGTGGACTCGACGCGGCCTTCGTATACCGGAACATGGCCGCGGAGTACGACCTCCCGGCGATAGATCTGCCGGCCCGGTTCGACTTCTCCGACCCGGCGCTCGCGGAGACGTACGCCTCGGTCTCGCTCGAACTCGACGACCGGACCGTCCGGGGCGCGCCCATCCGCTACGGGGCGGCCGCGCTCACGGCGCGGGGGCGAGACTGGTTCGAGCGGCTCACCACCGATACAGCGCGGCTCCGCCGACACGGGTTCACGGTCCCCGACGGATACCCGGAGCCGAGCACGGTGTCGTAGCACGCCGGGGCGAGAGGGGCTCGGCCGGGCGAGAGCGGCCGTTGGAGCGGCGGCCGTGAGGCGCGGCCGCCGATATCCGGGGGCCGGGGGGCGACGACGGGGACGGCCCGCTCTCAGGGCACGTGCCAGATGCCGCGACCGCGGTCGAGGACACTCCCGACGACGACGTGTGGGAGCGCGATGACACTGATGAAGACGCTCCAGAAGGCGACGCCGTCGAAGCGGAGCGACCCCGTCGGGAACGGGTTCGGAAGGGCGAGAGCGAACCCGACAGCGACGGCCGCCGTCGCCAGGGCACCTGCGACGAGCACGCCCCACGCCCGGAGAGCGACGGTTCCCGCGCCGGTGGCGTCCCCGCCGAGCAGGTCCGGGCCCTCGTCGACGGTCGCGTCGACGCGCAGTTCGCGGGCCACCTGCCGGAGCGAGTACCACAGCGGGAAGTACAGTCCCACTGCGACCACGACGGGGACGACCGCGAAGTACGTCACAAGCAGGCACGTCTCGGCGGCGTCGGCGCGCCAGGCGCCGTCGCCGGTTCGGGTGCAACCGCCCCAGCCGAGATGTGCGAGGACGACCGCGCCGTAGCCGGTCCCCACGAGCAGGCGCGTGGCGTCGATGTGCCGCGCGGCGGGCGCCAGCGCCCCGGGGTCGACCATCGCCACCATCATCGCGCTGAACGCGTAGAACGTCTCCGGAGAGACGACGATGGGAACGGCCATGACCGCGCCGCCACGGGCCGCGACCGCGAGCCACCGCTGGGGCCGCGAGCGGAGGTGACTCGTTCCCGTGGTGGCCCGGAGGACATGTAGATCACCGCCGCCGCCCTTCAGAACGGCGACGGTGATGGCCAGCGTCAGTCCCGCGACCGGTGCGACGAGGAACAGGCCGGCGAAGGCCGTCGCCGCGGCGAGATATCCGGCCACGTACCCGTAGCGAAACTGTCGGGCACGGCGGCGGAGGTTGGCGAAGTGCTCGTACCCGCCGTGGGGCAGGTTGAGCGCGACCATGCCGACGAGGTAGACGGCGGCCTGCGTCGCGAGCGAGGGCCTGAAATCGACCAGCCGGAAGCCCGCAAACAGGAGGACGAGGCCGACCAGCGCCGCGCGTGAGGCCGTCAGCGCAGTCGATTCGACGCTCTCGAACGCCAGGTTCCGGACGCGCGTGACGCTCATCGCCAGGGGATACGGCCGGAGCCGGACTGGCCCGCGGCCCCGAATCCTGTGGGCCTTCAAGTACTCCGCGAGGGCCCCGGCGGGCGCAAAGACGATACCGACGCCATTGGTGTAATATCACATGGCACCTGGCTTCGACGCCGGCCGCGTCGAGGCGGTCACGTTCGACTCGTACGGCACGCTCGTCGACACCGGCGCCGCGGCACGGGTCCTGGAGGGCGTGGTCGACGACCCGGAGGCAGTCGCGCGGCGGTGGCGCGAGAACGCGCTCTTCTTCTCGGTCGTCGCCGGCCCGCTTGACGAGTACGCGACGTACTTCGACCTCCACCTCGACGGGTTGCGAGACGCGCTCCGGGCAGCGGATCACGACCTCGACGACGAGCGGATCCAGGAGCTGAATGGCGTCTACCACGACCTCGACCCGTATCCGGACGTGGCCGGCGGATTCGCCCGGCTCGCCGAGGCCGGCTACGACCCGTCAATCCTCTCGAACGGGGACCCCGCGATGCTCGACTCGCTGGTCGACACGGTCGGCATCGAGGCGTCGGTCGCGGAACTCGTCAGCGCAGACGAGATACGGACGTTCAAGCCGGCGGCCGAACTCTACGAGCACGCCGCCGAGCGGCTCGGAACGCCCGTCGAGCGCGTCGCCCACGTCACCGCCCACTGGATGGACGTCCAGGGGGCGTCGAAGGCCGGGATGCAGGGCGTCTGGCTGCGCCGCGGCGACGGTGACTGGACGTCGTTCAGCGGCGAGCCGTCGATCGTCGTCGAGTCGCTGGACGCGCTGTGTGACCGACTGGACGCCTGACGAAAGAGAGCGGGTGCGTGGCACGCCGAACCCGGGTCACGGCTCGGGGAGCCGAACGACCGCAGCGATGCCGACGACAGCGAGCACTCCACCGAAGCCGAACGCCGCTGTCCACGAGAGGACGTCGATGAGCCAGCCGGCCACGACGGGCGCGACGAGCGACCCCGCGATCGAGAGCGTCATCAGCACCGAGAGCCCCGTCCCGCCCGATTCTGCGGGCGACACCTCCTCGACGTAGACGTAGAACACGCCCGTTCCGAGCTGCGAGCCGACGCCCGCGAGCAGGAGCGCCGCCGCGAAGCCGAGGGTGGTCGAACTCATCGCCGCGCCGACGAGCGCCGGGAGCACGAGCAAGAACGCGCCGATGATGACCGGCCGGCGGCGGCCGCCGAGGCGATCCGAGAGCCAGCCGCCGCCCGGGCGGGCGGCCAGCCCCATCGCGGGGACGAGTGCGGCGAGCACCCCCGCCGTTCCGAGGTCGACTCTGAGGACGTCCGTGGCGTAGGTCGGCATCCAGGAGTTGAAGAAGACGAAAAGCGAGTACGCACAGAAGCTGCTGACCGAGACGGCCAGGATCTGCCGGTCGGCCAGCGCCGTGGCGAACGCCGACAGCGAGAGCTGGGCCTCGTTCCGGACCGGCGTGCGGAGTGTGGCGGCGAACAGAGGCAACCCGCAGACGGTGACGAGCGGATACGCGATCAGCACACTCCGCCACCCGAAGGCCGCGGCGAGGGGCGGTCCGGCCGCCTGCGCGAGCGTCACGCCGGCAGGGGCGCTGGTGACGAACAGGCTCGTGCCGACTGCCCGGCGCTCGACGGGGAACGCCTGGCCCACGATATTGGCGTTCGCCGTCCAGAGAGCGGCTGCCGCCGTGCCGGCGACGATCCGGGTGGCGAGGAAGGCCGGGTAGTTTGGGGCGAAGATGCCGGCAGCAGCAGCGACAAAGAAGACCGCGACGCCGGCCCACACGAGCTTCCGGTTGTCGTAGCGGTCCATCAGGAATCCCGCGGGAATCTGGACCACCAGCCATCCGAGGAACGCGACGCTGATGGCGAGTCCCACCGCGGGCGTGTCGATGTCGAACGTCCCGACGAACGGCGGGACGATGCTCGCGGGCGCGAAGAGATACGCGTTGAACCCCGACGCGACCAGGAAACATCCAGCCAGTACCAGCCACGCGCGTCGCATCGAATCGAGCGCCACGACGGCGTATCTCGAGAGCCGGACAAAACTCCAGTGGTCGTGGACGGGCGCGCGGCCCGCGACGGCGCCCCGGGCGCATCGAGCGTGTCCCGGGCACACCGGGTACGGACGATCCCCCCGGTCCCGATCAGGATGGTCGGCCGCCGACCCGGGAACCGATCTCGCGTTTCAGTCGGTCGCGTCGGAGGCTTGCACCGACCCGGTCGTACGGTCCCGGTCGTCGGCGACCAGCCACAGGACCGCCAGGAACGGGAGCAGTGGGAGCAGGACGAGGGCAGCACCGGCGGCTACGATCAGGCCGATGACGGTCATCTGTGGGCTGTCCGTGCGGCCGTGGTCCTCGGTGATGCTTCGGGGGGGCTCCGTGTCGGCGTCGGACATCACGGGACAGTAGCGGTCCGGACAGCGTCAACCCGACACCGCCGTATTGTGGGCCGCTGGGCTGTCGAGTGGGCTCGGGCTGGACAGTAGAATCTGCCACACGCTGGAGAGCTGGTCGACTGCTGGCACCACCCGCCGGAGGTCGGGTGGCCGCTCAGTCGGCCTCGGTGCTCTCCGCGTCGTCCGCATCGGTCGCCGGGACGGGCTCGACGGTCACGGCCGAGTGCTTGTACTCAGGAATCTCAGCGACGGGGTCGAGCGCGTCGCCGGTCAGGGCGTTCACCAGCGGTTCGGCGTAGTGGAAGGTACAGAAGACGGTTCCCTCCCGGACATCGGGCGTCACCTCGGCCGTGACGGCGACGCGGCCGCGGTCGTTGACGACGGCGACCCGGTCGCCGTCCTCGATGCCGCGAGCGCCCGCGTCGGCCGGGTTGATCTGGAGGCTGTCCTCGCCGCGCATCGCCACCAGCCGGCCTGACCGCCGGGTGAGCGCGCCGCTGTTGAACTGCTGGAGCACCCGCCCGGTCGTCAGTACGAGTTCGTCCTCGTCGAGGTCGTCGGCCGGCGGGACGGCGTCGACGGGAACCAGCGGCGCCGTCCGATCACCGCTCGCGAACGTCTCGGCGTGGAGGATCCCCGTGCCGGACTCGGCGCCGGCGGGGAACGGCCACCGCTGGCAGCCGGCGTCGATACCGTCGTAGTCCATCCCGGCGTACAGCGGATTGATGCGGGTGAGTTCCTCGAAGACGGCCTCGGGGCCGTCGTAGCGGAACTCGTCGGGATAGTCGGTCAAGCGGCGGCCGAGCTCGGTCAGGATATCAAGGTCACGGCGGGCGTTCCCGGGGGGAGTCGTGATCGGCCGCATCGGCAGGACCCGGCGGTCGGTGTTGGTGACGGTGCCGCGCTTCTCTGCCCACGCGCTGCCCGGCAGCACCACGTCCGCGTGCTCGACCGTGGCCGTCTCGAACAGGTCGATGACGATGCAGAAGTCAAGCTCGTCGAACGCGGTCGCGACCGCGTTGGCGTTCGGTTCCGTCACGGCTGGGTTCTCGCCGAACACGACGGCCGCCCGGACCTCGTCGCCGAAGCGGTGCGTGGCGGCGACCTCCGTCAGGCCGGGGTCGGCAGGCGGCTCGACACCCCACTCCGCGGCGACACGCTCGCGAGCGTCGGCGTCCGTGACGGGCTCGTACCCCGGAAGCACGTCCGGAAGCGCACCGACGTCACCGGCGCCCTGGACGTTGTTCTGCCCGCGGAGCGGGTTGACGCCGGTCCCCGGCCGCCCGATGTTGCCGGTCAGGAGCGCGAGATTCAGCAGGGCGTGAACGTTGTCCGTGCCACAGTGGTGCTGACTCATTCCCATGCCAGTGATGGCGGCCGCGGCGCCGGCCTCGCCGTATGCGCGGGCGGCCGCCCGGAGGTCATTCGGATCGACGCCGGCTTCGCGGGCCAGCGCGTCGGGGTCGACGTCGTCGAGGTGCGCGGCCAGCGTGTCGTAGCCGGCCGTCCGCTCGGCGACGAACGCTTCGTCCACCAGCCCCGCCTCGACGATCACCGCCGCCATCGCGTTCAGCAGCTGGATGTCGTAGCCCGGGCGGATGGGGAGATGGACCTCGGCGGCTTCGGTGGTGTCGTTCGCGCGGGGGTCGACGTGAATCAGCGTCGCGCCGTTCTGGACGGCCGGGAGCAGGTACGACCGGAAGGCGACGGGGTGCTGTTCGGCGGGATTGGCGCCGGTGACGAGCAGGCAGTCGGTCCCCGAGAGGTCGTCCAGGGTATTCGTCATGGCGCCGGCCCCCAGCCGCTCGCTCATCGCCGCGACCGTCGATGCGTGGCAGAGCCGGGCACAGTTGTCGACGTTGTTCGTTCCGAGGACGCGCGCGAGTTTACCGAGCACGTAGTTCTCCTCGTTGGTGCAGTTCGAGGAAGCGAAGAACTGGACGGCGTCCGGGCCGTGCTCGGCGATGATCTCGCCGAGCCGGTCCTCGACGCGGTCCAGCGCTGCGTCCCAGGGGGCTGTCACGAAACGACCGTATTCCCGGACGAGCGGCTCAGTCAGCCGGTCCTCGTCCGTGACGATGTCGCCGGCGGCGGCGCCCTTCGGACAGATCTCGCCGCGCGTGTTCACGGGGCCTGTGGCGCCGCGTGCGGCAGTGCCGTCGTACTCGAGCGTGCAGCCGACCCCGCAGAACGGACAGATGCTCTTCCGGGCCTCGAAGATCCGGTCGGATTCCTCGTCGGTCATGCCGTCGGAGTTCCGTACGGTCCCCGCAGCACTGTGGGCCGACCCCGCATACTGTGGCGGTTTAGGGAGCCCGGTCGGTCAGCGGGAGGCGGTCCAGCGCTCGACCGGGTCGCGGCCCGGGGCGGCCGAGAGGAGCGCCCCCGTGAGCAGGCACGAAGTGAACGCGATGGTCCCGAGTTTGCCGCCGAAGCCGACGAACGCGGGCATCGCGCCGACGAAGACCAGTCCCGAAACCAGCCCGGCCAGCGCGACGGGAGGCCCGTCCGGCAGCCGGTCCGGGCTGACCATACCGATGAACGAGGCGCAGAACGCCGCCGCGGCGACGGTCCCGCCGCCGGCCAGCAGTGGCGGCGCGACGAGCCCGGCGACCAGCCCCACGGCGGCCGAGCCGACGACCGGTCCCCGGTCCAGGCGGACGCTGACGACGAACGTGGCCGGAGCCGCCGCGCCCGCGACACCGACAAGCAGGGCCGCCGTTCTGACGCCGGGGAGCGATCCCGAGCCGGGAGTCGCGCCGGTGCCGAGGGCTACGGCGCCACAGCCGACGAAGGCAGTGGTGCCGAGCTTGCCGCCGAACCCGTCGAATACGCCGTCCGCGGCGACGTAGGCCAGTCCGGCAACGGCGCCGGCGGCGATCACGGGGACGAGTCCCGCCAGCACGCCCGGTGCGACCATCCCGACAAACGAGCCGCAGTAGGCCGGAGCCTCGTAGTTGGGAACGAGTATCCCCGCGAGCAGGCCGACCAAGGCCGACGCGACGACGACGCCCAGCCCCGCCCCGACAGCCAGCCAGCGGGTCACCGGGGCCGCCAGGATCACCGCCAGCGCGTTCGCGGCGTCCGCCCGGGTAGGTGCAACCGTCGCCTCGACGGCCCGCCGGGCGACGGTCGTCTCGCGGGCCGCGACGGAGCAGACGCACAGAACCAGCACGGCCCCGATGAGGACCTCTCCGACCGGCACCCCTGTCGTCGACGGAGAGCCGGCCGGCAGGACGATCTCGGCCAGTCCCTCGCCCGCGACCAGCGCCATGAGGGCCGCGGCGGTCGTCAGCGGTACCGCACCGAGCGTTCTGACGTGGCGTCGCACGAGTGTTCCTGCGGCCGGAACTCCGATTCGTCGTGACCCACAGCACTGTGGGGAAGGACGGTCGCAGAGGGGACCCGCGGAGCGACCGCAGGGAACGCGGACGGTCGTGGCGGGCCCGGGAGATCATAGCGACGAACACCGGAAACACCACGGCGGCAAGCGGACGGCCACGGGGGGCGCGGACGGCGAAAGGTCGGTCGACAGGCCACAAGGACGGTGAACAGTTACGACGGCGAGCCGAGCGACACGGTACCCCGAATACTGTGGGCCGGTACCCACGACTCGTCACCGCGTAGCGCCCGAGCATGTCCGTCTGGTACGAGTTCACGTGTCCGTCCTGCACGGCTGCGTTCGCCGTTGACGAGCCCGCACGGAAAGAACTACTCGCGGTCGGCTGTGTGAACTGTGACGCGACGGTCACGGAGGCGGCGTTCGAGCCGCGCGAGGACACGCCGCGGATGCTCGCCTGAGTCACTACGGGCGAGCGCCGAACTACCGCGGATGCTCGCCTGAAGCCCGCGTGACCCGTGACAACAGACTACGCGGAACGGTCAGGCTTTTCGGGGCATCGTCCCTACGAGGACGTATGACGACGGGCGTCCGCGCCGAGTTGGCAGTCCACGAGCCGGCGAACTGTCCGGTGGCCGCGGTGTCCGAAACGGCCCCGGTGACGGAGGTGACCTGGGGACGCGCCGGCGAGACCGTCGTCGAGGAGTTCCGCGTCGACAGCGCGGTCGACGACGACGCGGCCGCGCTGGCCGACGCGGAGCCGGTGCTCGACGTGGGCGACGAGCGCGTCTACCAGTTCGAGCGCGACACGGACGGGACCTGCGCCTGCGAAGTGATCGAGGGGTTGGGCAGCCCGGTCGCCGACGTCTGGGTCGAGTCGGGGACGCTCGTGCTGACACTCCACCTGCCGAGCGTCGAGCGGCTCCGTGAGATCGTCGCGGAGCTCGACGCCGTCGCCGAGGACGTGACCGTCCAGTATCTCGTCCACGCCGCGGCCGACGGCGAGGGGGGGAGCGACCGGACCATCTTCGACCGCGGCCAGTTGACCGACCGCCAGCGCGAGGTCCTCCGGACGGCCTACGAGATGGGCTACTTCGAGTACCCCCGCGAGGCCAACGCCACGGCGGTCGCCGACGAACTCGACATCGGCCTGTCGGCGCTGGCCGAACACCTCGCGGCCGCACAGGGAAAGCTCCTCTCGGAGGTCCTGGCAGAGTGACCGGCGGTCCACGCACTGCCCTACCGCCCCTCGCCGTTGCGCCACGATCTCTCACTTCGCGGCCGACTGTTCGCTCGACCCCTGTCACCCGCGTCGTGTTGCTCTCTGCCCTCAGTTGCCCCCACCTCCACGCCGCGGGCCACTCGCACCGCTCGCATATCACTCTCCACTTCAATTCCCCCAGAATTCGGGGAGACGGCACTGGAGGCCGCCGCCGCTACCTTCAGGTGCCGGTCGACGGCGACGGCCGGCGGCAGTTCGAAGATCCCTGGGTGGAGACACGTCTACCACTGCCCCCGCCCCGGAGTAGCCCGTTGCCCCGAACTCCGAGGGGGCCCTCTCTTTCAGTGCGCCGTCAATTGGCCGCGGAGAACTCCCCGCTCGTGTCGCCCGCGCGCTCGGCGGACGTGAGATAGCACTGCGGGTCGGGCGCGGCGATGTCACCGGTCACGGCCAGCGCCCGGAGCCGCGAGGCCCCGCGACAGACGTCGGCGTAGGCACAGGCGCGACACTGCTCGCCGAGGGAGTCCGGCCGGTCGCGGAGCCGCCGGAGCAGGGGGTTCGACTCGTCGTCCCAGATGGCGCCGAAGGGGCGGTCGCGGACGTTGCCAAGGGCGTACGACTGCCAGAACTGCGTGAGGTGGACGTTGCCCTGGTAGTCGATGTCCGCGACGCGCTCGCCGGCGGGGTCGCCGCCGTTGCGCTCCAGGTAGCGCCGGACGCGCCGGGCTCGCTCGGGACCGAACTGCTCGCGGGCGTACGCCACGATGGCGGCGGCGTCGCAGTAGTTGCCCACCAGCAGCGTCTCGATCTCGGCGCCGCGCTCGTGGTACTCGCGGGTCAACTCGATCAGTTCCGCGACCGCTTCGCGCCGCCGCGCGGGCGAGATGTCGGCCTCGGGCACCCCGCGACCGCCGTACGCGAGGTGATAGAAGCAAAAGCGGTCGACGCCCACGTCCGTCAGCAGGTCAACCACCTGGGGGATGTCCCCGACGGTGTCCTCGGTGACGGTGTAGCGCAGGCCCGTCTTCAGCCCGGCGTCGAGACACGCCTCGATGCCCCGGACCGCGGCGTCGAACGCGCCCTCCTGGCCCCGGAATGCGTCGTTCGTCTCGCGCCCGCCGTCGACCGATACCCCGGCGTACGCCAGCCCCGCCTCGCGGAGTTCGCGGGCCCGCTCGCGTGTGAGGAGCGTCCCGTTCGTCGAGAGCACTGGCCGCAGGCCGGCGTCGCTCGCGTGCGATACGAGTTCCGGCAGGTCCTCGCGGACGAGCGGCTCGCCGCCCGAGAAGAGGACCACGGGCACGCCGTAGGCCGCGAGTTCGTCGAGCATCGCTCTCGCCTCGGCGGTCGAGAGCTCCCCGGGCGCGCGGCCGCGGTCGGCTCCCGCATAGCAGTGTGCACACGACAGGTTGCACTGCTTCGTCGTGTTCCAGACGACGACCGGCCGCTGCTGTTTGCGCTCGCGGATCTGCGCCGCGTCGCTGTCGGCGCCGTACCGGAGCCCGTCGCCCTCGGCGTCGAGATCGTAGAGGAGCTTGCTGATGGAGATCACGAGTGCTCACCTCCCGCAGACGCGGCGTCCGCGGCGGCGTCGGTCGCTTCGCCGTCGGGTCCGTCATCCCCCTTACCGCCGGATCCGTCAGCCGGCTCGTCGTCGGGGCCGTCGGCTGTCCCGCCCCGATACTCGCTTCCGAGATCGCGTTCGGTAAACCGGGCGACCCGGCTCGCCGGACAGCACCACAGCGTCGTGGCCTCGGGGAACAGCTCGGACGCGCGCTCGTGGGCCGCTTCGGCGCTCTCGGCCGTCACGCTCCCGGCGTGACAGAGCGGCTCGGTCGGCGACTCGCGCAGGAATAGTTCCCACTCCGGCTGGTCGTCCGCACGCGGGGCCGTCATCCGGCGTCGGTCGGTGTCGGCGCTCGCCCGGACGCCTCCCGCGCCGGCCGCGTCGGCTTCGTCGGTCATCGCACGGCGGAAGGGCCGCCGTCACCCTTGATGGTGCCACCGACTCCCACGTGCTGGGAACGGTGGCGGAGAAGTCTCGAGCAGAAATAACTATACAACCCTCATAATAAATCTATTTCCGTCGGTATTATCTGAATATATCTATAATTTCTGCTGTGCGCCGCTATGATTTCCGCCGTGCCTGTTTTCCCGACCGAGGCCGACCGTGTCCCCGTGTCCAGTGGCGCCGAATTCACCACGCCGGACGGTCGCCGCGTCCCGGCGGTCACGGCCGACGAGATGCGCGAGGTCGACCGCGTCGCGACCGACGAGGTCGGCGTCGGCCTCCTGCAGATGATGGAACACGCGGGGCGGAACCTCGCCCGCGAAGCGCTCGCGATGACCGAGGAAGCAGGCGGGTCGGACGGCCCCATCGTCGTCGCCGCGGGCGACGGCGGCAACGGCGGCGGCGGGCTCTGTGCCGCCCGGCACCTGCTGAACCGCTCGCAAGACGTCCGGATCGTGCTCGACCGGCCCGCGGACGAACTGCACGGCGCGGCAGCCGAGCAGTGGAGCGTGCTGGAGGCGATGGGCGTCACGGCCGTGACACCAGGCGGCGACGAGCCGTCGGCCATCACCGTCGCGAACGCGGACGCGGACCTAGTTATCGACGCGCTCGTGGGATACGGGCTCTCGGGGGCGCTCCGGGGGACGGCTGCCGACCTCGTGGCCGGGTTCGGCGAGCACCGGGTGCTCTCGCTGGACGTGCCCAGCGGCGTCGACGCGACGACCGGCGAAGCGCCCAAAACGACGACCGACGAGACGCCCAAAACGACGACCGACGAGACGCCCGGAGTCGCGGCCGCACCCGCACGGACGCTGACGCTCGCGCTCCCGAAGACCGGGCTCGCGGCCTGTGGCAGCGACCTCGTCCTCGCGGACATCGGCCTGCCGCGGGTCGTCTTCGAGCGCGCCGGCGTCGAGTACCCAGAGCCGGGACCGTTCGCGGGCACCGCCGCCGAGCAGGGACGGGAGACCGACGACGGCTACCGGGTGCCGCTGACCGTCGACCGGGCCGAGTGACGAGTCGGGCGCCCGGGAACCCGAAGTGCTTCACTCATCGCGGGTGCCGCCCGAGAGGTAGTACTCGATGCGGTCGGCCGTCGATTCCGAGCGCTTGACGAACTCGACGACGCGCTGGCCGTCCTCGCGCCGGTCGGCGCGGACGTCGACCGTCAGGCCGACGTGTTCGAGGTGGTCGAGCAGCGCGTCGAGTTCGGCGTCCGTCCCGCGGACGGTCTGTCGCTCGCCGACCGGCTCGCCGGCGGCCACGTCGCGGATGCACTCGACGAACGGCTCGAGGATGGACTCACCGAGGTCGTGGGCGCGCTCGCGGAGCCGGTCGCCGTCCTCGTCGCGCTCTGCGGCCTGGAACGCCTCGCGGGTGACCCGCGAGAACAGGAAATCCGAGCCGCGGTCGAACGGGACCGAGAACGCGTACGCCAGTTCGGCGTGGTGCTGTGCCTCGGTGGTGTACTTCACGAGGCGCGACCCGTCGGCGCTCTTCAGGACGACGCCCTCGCGACCGCTCGCGTCGAGTTCGTCGATGGCCTCGCGGGCGACGTCGACGGCGTCGCCGCGGTCGCCCGTGCCGAACAGCCGCGGCTGAGGGAGGTCGTGCGCCTCGCAACGCTCGCGCCGCTCGGCGACCGGCAGAGGTTCGCCGGACTCCCGGTTGCGGATTCCGAACACGCGGAAGGCGTGCGAGTCGACCTCCGCGTAGTCGTGGCTTGTGTAGGGCGTCTCCGGGCCGACGAGTTCGGCACACAGCATCGCCTCGGGATGGTCGTCGAAGAACTCGTCCGCGTCGAGCAGTTTCCGGGCGCGTGCCGTCGTGTACGGACAGACGTATCCGCCGCGAGTGAACGCGAAGAGGCCGCCATCCGGACCGCCGTCACCACCACCACCATCGCTCCCGTCGCCGTCCCAGTTCTCGACCCGGACGACCCGGACGTTGAAGCCGTTGAGTTTCTCCTCGACGGCCACGGGCGCATCCGCGGCGTCGAAGAAGGCGTGGACGCCCTCCTCGAGCACGAGCACGCGCGGAACGCTCGGGTAGCCCCGGACGATCGCCGCGGGACCGTCCCGGTCGAGCAGAACCGTTCCCCGCTCGACGCCGTGGTGGGCGTCCGGAAGCGCCCGGTAGGGCCGGCCCTCGAACGCCCGCTCGCGGATGTGTTCGAACAGCTCCGACGGCGTCTCGGCCGTGGCGCCCAGCCGCGACAGGCACGCCTCCCGGTCCATGTCCCCGGGGAGGCTGGTCGCGGTGAAAAGTTCGGGGGACGACCCCTCCGATGGGTGATAGCTTTTGTGCGTCCGTCCAGAACAGCCGACTATGGCCGGCGAACTCCCCCGACAGCAGTTCGTCCTCGACACGTCGCTGTTCATCACCGAGGAGATCCGGGCCGAGGACGAGGACCTGGAGACCGCTGTCCTCCGGCTGCTGGACCTCGTGGCGACCGCGCGGCTGGAACTCAACATCTCCTGTTACATGCCGCCCTCGATCCACGACGAGTTGACGACGATGCTCCGGGACCGCGACGTCGGCGAGGAGGTGTTCGAGCGGCTCGACACCTGGGTCGTCCGCAAGAGCCCGAACCGCTACGGCGTCCAGATTCCCGCGGACATCGTCTACGAGTTCATCGACGAGATGTCCGGCCGCGTCGACCGCGGCCTCCGCGTCTCCGAGGAGGCGCTCCGCGAGGTCGAGCAACTCGACCCGGACGCGCTGGCAGCCGAGGGGAGCGACTACATGACTGAGGCCGACCGCATCCTCTCGCGGATGCGCGACAAGTACCGCCGCGCACTCCGGCAGGGCGTGCTCGATTCGCGCGAGGACTTCGACCTGCTCATCCTCGCGCGGGAACTCGACGCCGGCGTCGTCACAGAGGACCGTGGCGTGATCTCCTGGGCCGACGAGTTCGGCCTCCGCTACGTCCGGGGCGGCCGCTTTCCCACGTTGCTCGAGGAGTACCTCCGGGCGACGGGAGCCGGTGAATCGGACGAGTAGTGCCGCTAGCCGTTCGTTTCGATCATTTCTCCAGGATCTATTGGACAATCATCGACATTCGTGGCCAACTTCGAGCGTATAGCTGCCGGTGGAATCGGCAAGAAATCCCTCGGCCGCTCGATTCGGGAGGCTCGTTCCCCTGGGGTCGCTGGCGGTAGAACGGTGCTACTCCACCCGGACGGTCCGTGACTCCGTGACCGGCGACAGCGGCAGGTCCGGGAACGCCACCGCCACGCGATACGTGAGTTCGTCGGCCTGGTCGGTGCCGAAGACGCCGGCCGTCGTCTCGATCTCGCCGAGGCGGGTCTCGGTGCTCGACATCTCGCGGCCGTTGACCGTCACGCGTACCCCGGCGCGGGCGGCCCCGGCCGTCGAGCGCACCGTGACGGGACACATCGCCCGCTCGCCGAGCTCGATGCTGTCCGGGAAGTCGCCCCACTCGACCTCGACGACGGGCAACTCGCGCGCGTTCCGCAGGACGCGCTCGGCGACGCCCTCCGAGAGGCCCGCCTCCACCAGCCCGTCGACGCCCGCGTCGACGACGTCGGCGGGGGTCGTGAGCCCCTCGGCGGCGAGTTTCTGCGCCCGGCCGCGGGCGACGCCGTCGACGGCAGTGAGGCCGACAGCGTCGGCCGAGATGCCGGTCTCGACGCGAGCCTCGACCCGGCGGACGAGGTTCGCAGTGCGGGCGTCCGCGAACTCGCACGCGAACGCGTGCAGCGCCGCGAGCAGGCGCAGAACGTTCTGCTTGATGACCCAGGCGTCGCTCTGGAGTTCGCTCGGCGTCGACCCGCGCATCGCCGAGCGGCAGATGGCCAGCACCTTCCGGTGACCGGGTTCGAGCCCCTCCCCCTCCGCACTGGAGGCCAGGGACTCGCCGAGCACCGACTCGACGGCGTCGCGCTCGGCGCGGCGCGCACTCACAGAGTCGAACTCCGCGGCGGCAGCGACCGTCCGGAGGACGGCGGCCTCGTCGACGGTATCCCCGCCGTTGCCGCCGGCCCCCTCGGTCAGGTCGGCGAACTCGCGGGCGGTGTCGAGGCGGAGGTAGAACTTCGACGCGAGCCGCCCGAGCGCCGTCGGCCGCAGGCGGAGACCATCCTCCTCGACGAACCCCTCGTCGACGAGTGTGTCGAGCGTCTCACGCGCGCGAGTGCGGAGGTTACCGCCGAACGGGTAGTCGACGGAGCCGTCGCTGGCGCCGCCGGGGGCGGACTGCGCCCGGACGTAGTAGAAGGTCGTCTCCAACCACTCCATCACGTCGTCCATCTCGCGGACGTAGCCGAGCGCTACCTCGGCGTTCAGGTGGGCGTCGAGGTCCTCGGCGAGGCGCGATTCGATCGCCTTGCCCTCCCGGAGCAGCGTGCGATACTTGTCGGCGTCCGAACCGTCGCAGACGACGTACGCGTAGCCGGCGTCGTCGTAGCCCGGCCGGCCCGCGCGGCCGAGCATCTGGAGCACGTCCAGCGGGCTCATGTCGACCTCGCCCTCCAGCGGGTCGTGGTACTTGGTGTCCCTGATGACGACACAGCGCGCGGGCAGATTGACGCCCCACGCCAGCGTCGACGTCGAGAAGAGGAGCTGGACGGTGCCGTCGCGGAACCACGCCTCGACGCGGTCCTTGTCCTCGCGTGAGAGGCCGGCGTGGTGGAAGGCGACGCCGTCGACGACGGACTGGCGGAGCGTGTCGTTGTTCAGTTCCTGGGCCTCGGTGTGCACGTCGTAGTCGCCGCGGGCGCCCATCTCGATGTCGCGCTCTGCGACCACGTCGCGGGCCTTCTCGGCGGCGCGGACGGTGTCCTGCCGGCTGGAGACGAAGACCAGCGCCTGCCCGCCGTCCTCGACGTGCGGCTGGGCGAGGTCGAGCGCGCGAAACAGCCGGCGGTATTTGTCCTGGAACGGATTCTCGCCGCGGGAGTAGGTCTCCACGCCGGCGTGCAGCGGGACGGGGCGGTACTCCTCGCCGAAGGAGAACGTGTGGTCGTCGGGCGCGTCGAGCCAGTCGGCCACGTCCTCGATGTTGGGCATCGTCGCCGAGAGCGCGACGACGCGGGGGTCACAGAGCCGGCGCAGCCGCGAGACGGTCACCTCCAGTACGGACCCGCGCTTGTCCGAGTCCAGTAGGTGAACCTCGTCGATGATGCAGCAGTCGACGTCGGTGATGAACGAGTGCCGGGCGGTGTCGTGCTTTCGCGTGGCCGAGTCGGCCTTCTCCGGCGTCATCACCAGCACGTCCGCGCGCTCGGCCTGCCGGGGATTGAGGTCTCGCTCGCCTGTCACGACGTACACCGAGTAGCCCAGGTCCTCGAAGCGCTCCCACTCCGACTCCTTCTCGTTTGTGAGCGCGCGCAGCGGGGCCAGAAAGAGGGCAGTTCCGTCGTTGCGCAGTGCCCGGCAGATAGCGAGTTCGGCGAGCGCCGTCTTCCCAGAGGCCGTGGGGGCGCTGACGACGACGTTCTCGCCGGACTCGAGGACGGCAGGGAGCGCCTCCGTCTGCATCCGGTTGAACGTCTCGAACGGGAACGCGTCGGCGAACTCGGGGACGGCCTCGTCTACTCGCATAGTGGGGGGTGCGGCGCCGAGAATCCGGCGCCAGCAGGGGATACTGGATGACGGGCGCGGGCAGGCAAAGGCGTTTCTCATACGGCACGGCAGACCCGTCCACCCCAGACGAAAAGGCGAGGGGGACGACGAGGGCGCCGCCGAACGGCGTCGAGCGTCGGGCGTCAGGTCGCCGTCGTCAGGGCGGACACAGCAGGACCGTCTCGCGTCGGGCGTCGACGACGCGTCACGCTCGCGGGGCGTGCAAAGACAGGACTACTATTCCTTTTACCGGCTTATTTGTTAGACAATTTGCCAGCTTGGGGCATTTATTTTCGATATATTCCATTTTTCTAGAACATTACGGTTATTTGCCGAAGTCAGCCACCACTCGTCGCGGTGGCGGCGGCCCGGTCGAGCATCCCGGTGGCCGTCTCGCGGCGGTAGTACGCCGCGAGCCCGGCTGCCGCGGCGACATTCGAGAGCGTGACCGCCCAGAAGACGCCGACCGCGCCCAGGCCGAGTGTGAACGCCAGTCCCG
>JBDGSA010000137.1:0-2461 GCA_042217755.1 Haloglomus sp.
CGGTGGAGATGGGGGCGACTGGGGAGGTGGATTCGGCGGCGACGGTGGTGGTGGTGGCGACGGTGGTGGAGGTGGCGGTGGTGGAGGCGGCGGCGAGTGAGACCACCCAGCGAGGAACGTGACAATCCCCGAGTCGATCTGCATCACGCATTTCTGGTCGTCCTCACTCGCTCTCGGACTGTTCACTGATCGCTCTCCCGCGCTGTTCTCCCTCTCGCTCGGTCAGAACGACGACCGTGCTGACGAAACGCCCTGTATCCAGCACGGCTGCTGAAATCCATCACTAATCGAGAATTTTTTGGCGTAATTATGCAAATAAATCGTAAATATTTCTAACATGTACGGTATTATCTCGTTTGTCCGCTACAGACATCATCACGTCGCGACAGCGTCCCCCTGGCAGCGGCGGGGCGTCGCTCCGGTGCGGTGGGTTTCGGACCCCCGGAACGTGAAAGGTTGATTACCCAGCGACGGATATGAGGGGGTAATGGCACGGACCGCACAGCGAGTAGAGTCCCTCATCGACGAGGACCCCGACATGCGCGACGCGCTTCGGACGGTCCTCGACCGGGCCGAGAACGGCCGGGTGACGTGGGACGACGTGAGCGACGACCTCACGAGCGGGCAGTGGGGCCGACTCATCGAGCGCGGCGTCCTCGACAAGACCGACGGCGAGGGGTGTGAACTCAACGACCCCGAGGACGTCGCCGCCGTGGTCGAGGGCCAGAGCGCTGCGAGTATCGCCAACGGCGGTGTGGCCGCGGGGGGAGCCGCGTCGGACGCGTCCGGTGGCGCGACGTCCACGTCGTCGGACGTTGACCTCGACGACGAGGACTCCTCGTGGTCGATGTACGACAAGCTGGCGGCGGTCGGGGCGGTCGGCCTGTTCGCGGGCTACTCGCTCCCGAACATCCGGAACGCCATCGCGCGGGTGCTCGACGTCGCGCTGGGTCCCATCGAGGCCGCGCTCCCGTTCTACGCGGTCATCCTCGTGCTCGCGCTGTTCACGGGGCTGTACTCGACCATCCTGCAGGACAACCTGATGGACACCTCGAAGATGGCGAAGTACCAGGAGCGCCTCCAGGAGATCCAGGAGCGCGAGAAGGAGGCCAAAGAGCGCGACGACGAGGAGGCGCTCGACCGCATCCAGGAGGAGAAGATGGAGGCCATGGGCGACAACCTCGGCATGTTCAAAGAGCAGTTCCGCCCGATGGTCTGGATCATGCTGTTCACCATCCCCGTCTTCCTCTGGATGTACTGGATGATCCTCGAGCACCCGAACGAACTGGGGAGCATGGTCATCCCGCTGATCGGCGAGCGGTCCTGGACTGCCGGCGTGCTGGGGCCGATCCAGGTCTGGATCGTCTGGTACTTCCTCTGCTCGATGGGGTTCACCCAGGTCATCCGGAAGACGTTCAACATCCAGACGACGCCGTCGACGAGCTAAGACCGCGTTCGGACACTCCGGCCGGTCTTCCGTCGCTTTTCAGTTGGTCTCCGTCGGCATGTGTTCCGTCCTGTTTCGTCCCGGAACGCGCTCTTTTCGAGTCCGCCGGGCCGTGGTCTCATCCCCCGGTTTCCACTCGAGCGGGGCTCAGAACCAGCCGTCGTCTCCGCGCTGTCGGCGTCGGCGCCGGCGAGCGCGCTCGCGGCGTTCGTCGACGAGCGCGAAGTAGGCGCCGACGGCGAGCATCGTGACCGCCACCGCCAGCCCGGCGAGTGGCGCGGCGACCACGAGCGTGAAGTAGCCCATCGCGAGCGCGGCGCCGGCGAGCGCCGCGACGACGGCCGCTTGTTCGACCCGGCGGGGGAGCCGCGTCGCGGCGCGACGCGCGTGGTACTCGGCGCCCCCGAGGACGAGCAGGCTGCCGGCGAATGCGGCCGTGCTGACGGGGCCGACGACGTCGGTCGTGACGCGGCCCACGACGACCCCGGCGAGCAGAACCACGACGCCGCCCGCGGCCGCGAGTGCGAGGGTCGCGTCCGGCGAGAGCGGATTCACGGTGTCGCCGTGGGTCGCGTGGAACAGTGCCGCCGGCACCACGAGGACGAGCGCGACCAGCAGCCCGAGGAACGGCCGGACCGTCACCAGCCCGCCGGCGAGCGCGAGTGCGCCTGCCAGTGCGGCCGCCGCGAGTGTCACGTCGGGGCGCAGCGTCTCGGCGGGCGCGTCGTCGATGCGGACGGCGTACCCGACAAACGCGTACAGGACCAGGACGCTCACCAGCGCCGTCGAGAGCGGATCGGCGAACAGCGCGCCGTACAGCGCGAACGAGACCGACAGCACCACCCCCGTGAGAACGGCGGCCTCGGGCACGCGACGGCTCATGGGTCAGATTGGGGCCGGAGCCGCAAACGGGCGTCGGTCCCGGCAGCGGCTCGGCGCCGGGAACCGCTCTCCTTGGCTCGTCTTCTTCGGTCTGTTCTCCTCGGTTCGTCTTCTTCGGTCTGTTCTCCTCGG
>JBDGSA010000137.1:2561-21858 GCA_042217755.1 Haloglomus sp.
TCGTCTTCTTCGGTCTGTTCTCCTCGGTTCGTCTTCTTCGGTCTGTTCTCCTCGGTTCGTCTTCTTCGGTCTGTTCTCCTCGGTTCGTCTTCTTCGGTCTGTTCTCCTCGGTTCGTCTTCTTCGGTCTGTTCTCCTCGGACCGTTCTATTCGGTCCGGAGCGCGTACTGCAGGACGCCCAGCGCGGAGCGCCCGTCGCGCATCCCGCCGCCGAGGGCGGCGTCCCGTAACTCGTCGAAGTTCGCGGTCGTCACGCGGATGGACTCGTTCTCGTCCAGTTCCTGCTCGGCGGTCGGCTCGCAGCCGTGGGCGACGAAGTAATGGAAGGTCGCGTCGAGCAGCCCGTTCGAGGGCTCGTGTGCGACGAGGAACTCCACGGCAGCGGCCTCGTACCCGGTTTCCTCGGCCAGTTCCCGTCGCGCGGCGTCGGCGAGCGGTTCGCCGCTCTCGACGTTGCCCGCCGGGAGCCCCCGGTTGACGCGTCCGACGGCCTGGCGCCACTCCTCGACGAGGACGACGTCGCCGTCCTCGGTGAACGGCAGGATGACGACGGAGGCGCCGTTCTCGACGGTGTGGAACTCCGTCTCGGTGCCGTTCGGGAGCTCGACCTCGTCGCGGCGGACGGCGAAGCCAGGACAGTCGTAGTCGGTCTCCGACGCGAGCGTCTCCCACGCCAGCGGGTCGTCGCCGCCGACCCTGGCTGACGCGCCCGCGCTGCCGTCGGCGTCGTCTTCGTCGGTCATATCGGACCCGCCGGCGGGCGCGGTGAAAAGCCCGGCGGGCCCGCTGTCGGTCGCCCCATCACCGGCTCCCCCTCCGTGACCGCGCGCTCGCCCTCGAGAACCTCTCACCCTCTCGAATCCGCGCTCACATCGCGATCAGTACCACGGCGACGACGGCGAGCGCCGGGCCGGTGACGTTCGCCGCGCTGAGCGCTTCGCCGAGGTACACGACGCTGACCAGTGCGGGGACGACGAGGCACAGCGCCGCCACCGCCGAGACGATGGCCATACTCTCCCGCGTAGAAACTGATGCTCCCGGCCGCGAGGAACGTGCCCGAGGCCAGCGCCAGGCCGACCTCCGTTCGCGTTCCGGTGATCGGTCGCCGGGCGAAGAGCATGTGCGTCCCCGCGATTGCGATAGTCGCGACGTCGGAGAGAAAGACGGCGTTCACGGTCGAAACCGACCGCGTCGCCAGCCCCGCCGTCACTGCCTGACCGCCAAACGACGGCAGCGCCCCGACCGCGAGTGCGATTCCACTGGTGACCATCGCCACGTGCTCCCGGTCCCGCGTCGAAATCCCTTCGTGGCTCCCGCACTGCCGTCCGAGTATGATTATTATATTATTCGGAAATTATCTGATTTATTCTGGATATAAACAATAAATTCTATCATATATTACGTAACTCGTTCAAAACGTCTGCCGCTCGCCGACACGACCGTGTGGTGATCCGAAACGAGCAACCACGGAACTGGAGTGCTCCTCCCGAACGCGGCCGGGAGGCCGCCGTGTCGGACCGAGGATCCACCGCGGCCGTGAGCGGGGCGCTTAGGCCGTTGTTTTTCAGACGATAGCCACGGGGCTCGCTCGTGAGCTGGACCCGGCGACTGGTCGAGATTCCCGTGGACGAAACGTGCTTCGCCCTCTCGGAGTCGAGACGACGGCGAGCCCGCCGACAGCGTCCGCTCGCGACCGACCAGAGCGACGTCCGCCGTGGAGGCCCCGCTTCCTAAGCGGCTTGGCCGCCCCCGTATAGGGTAGCAACCACACGGTTCGGGTATGGTGACCGACTGCTCGTGCCCGGTGGCCGACGCATCGGGCGGCCGGACCGACTGGACACGCACGCCCGCGCTCGCCGGCGACATCCCGCGGGACGGGCCGGAGGCACTCTCCCGATGACCGACTCAGACGCGACCGTACTGGTCGTGGACGACGACGAGGACCTCGCCGACACGTTCGAAGTCTGGCTGGAGCAAGCCGGCTACGAGGCTCTGACGGCCTACGGTGGCGACGAGGCGCTCGCCCGGTTCGACCCAGAGATGGACGTGGTCCTGCTCGACCGTCGGATGCCGCACGTCCCGGGCGACGAGGTGCTTCGGGAACTCCGCGAGCGGGAGGGAGACCAACAGGTGTCGATGCTGACGGCCGTCGAGCCGCAGGCGGACGTTCTCGACCTGCCCTTCGACGAGTACCTCACGAAGCCGGTTTCCCGGCAGGACCTCCTCGACGCCGTCGAGCGCCTCCGGGACCGACAGTCACTCGACGCGGAGATGCAGGAGCTGTTCCGCCTCACGTCGAAGCTGGGCGCGCTCGAGGCCGGGACCAGCGAGGACGTCGCGGCGGCTCGGGACGAACTCGAGTCGCGAATCGAGGAGCAAGAGGCGCGCGTCGACGAGTACCTCCAGGAGTTCGACGACCACGCGGAGGCCTTCGCGGTCCTCCAGGAGACCGAGTGAAGCGCTGTCAGCGACCCCCACGACGGCCGTGACGAGCGCCGGTTCTACGGGGCCCTCGCCCGCCCCGCCGTCTCAGACTCCCGCGTCGGCGCGGGGGAGCGTGACGTGGAAGACCGTCCCGCCGAGGTCGCTGTCCTCGACGGTGATGCCGCCGCCGTAGGAGTCGACGACCTCCTGTGCGATGTAGAGGCCAAAGCCCGAGCCGAGGTCGTCGAAGTCGCGGACGGTGTCGCCGTCGACCTGCCGGCGGATGTGGTCGGGGAGCCCCGGTCCGTCATCCGCGATTGAGACCGTGAGCGTCTCCCGGTCCGCCGTCGCCTCGACACGCACCTCGGGCGTCGGCCCGTCGTTGTGCTGGACGGCGTTGTGGAGGAGGTTCTCGATGGCCTCCTCGAGCAGGTCGTCGCCCAGAACGGTCACATCCGGCACCGACTCCAGTTCCACCGTCGCGTCGGGGAAGGTGACGGCGGTCGACTCCACCTGGTCGGTGAGCAGGTCGGCGATGGCGACCGGCTCGAGCTGGCGGTCGCTGTCCCGCGCGGCCGCGTCCGTCACGCTCCGGATGGTCTCAACCAGGTCGATCATCTTCTCGGTCCGCTCCTTTGCGGTCTCGAGGTCGTTCATCACCTCCGGGTCGACGCGACCCCGCATCAGTTCGAGCCGCCCGTCGACCACGTTGAGGCTGTTCAGGAGGTTGTGCCGGACCAGCCGGATGAGGAACTCCAGCCGCTCGCGCTCGTACTCCAGTTGCTCGCGTTGTTCGACGCGCTCGGTGATGTCGCGAGCGAGCGTCATCGTGCCGGCTACCTCGCTGTCGTTCTCGTCCCACACCGGGATGGCCTGGAGGTCGAGCACGTGGTCCTCGTACTCTATCTGGTCCGTGACGACTTCCCCCTCGAGGACCGTCTCCAGTACCGATTCCAGCCGCTCGGCCGGTCCCTCGGAGAGCCCGTTGACCTCCATCGGTCGCCTGCTGCGGAAGTCACGCTGGCGGAAGTCCAGTTCGTTGAGCAGTTCACCGGCGACCGCCTGGAACCGGAGGTCGGTGTCGGTCATCGCCACGGCCCCGTCGGGGACGTTCTCGGCGAGCGACCGGTAGAGCTGTTCGCTCCGGCGGAGCTGTGACTCGCGGTGGACCGACCGGATTGCGTGGGCGACGACGGTTCCGAGCCGGGTGAGGGCAGCCCGTTCGGCGTCGCCGAAGGCCCGCTCGCGCGTCGTCCGGATCGTCAGGATGCCGTACATCGCGTGTTCCGAGGTCATCGGCACGGCCGCGAGCACGCTGTGTTCGTCATCACTGGCGGCCCAGGGACCACTCGCCGCCCCGGCGAGCCGCCGTTCGACCTGGCTCTCGCCGGTACGGGCCGCTCGGACCACCGGGTGGGGCTCGGTGGTGTCCGAGGTGATATCGAGCGCCGAGGCCATCTCTGGGTCGGTGTCGTCGGACCGGACGATCGACTCGCGGTCCGGACCGATCTCCCACAGCCGGGCTCGTGCGTAGGAATCGGAGGCCTCGAGCCGCTCCTGGACGGTGTTGCGGATGGTCTCCGGGTCGGACTGCTGGACCACCGTCTCGGAGACCTCCTGGACGAGCGAGTTGATGGCGTTGAGCGCGTCCAGTTCCTCCCGTTTCTGCCGGAGCCGCCGTTCCCGAACGAGCTGTTCGGTGACCTCCTGGGAGATCGCCATCCCCGAACTGATCTCTCCCTCGTCGTCGCGGATGGGAACGGTCTGTACCCGCCGGACCTCGCCTCCGTTGGCGATAGCAAAGGTCCGGCGCTCTCCCTCGATGGTGGCCCGGAAGTTCCGCAGCAGGCGACCGGCGACGTCTGCCGGCGCGGCCGACTCGATCGGCTCGCCCTCTATCTCCGCCGCGGACTGGTCCATTTCGTCGAAGGTCGTCCCACCGACGATGTTGTAGCGGAGTTCCTTGTCGAACAGCGCCACCACGCCGTTCGGGAAGTTGTCGATGAGCGTCCGGTAGCGCCGGCGGCTGGCCCGCAGCTCCTGCTCGTTTCGCCGCCGGGTCAGCGCGTAGCTCATCCACCGGGCGAGCTGTTCGACGAACGCCCGCTCGATGGGTTCGAATCCGTCGCGGCGCGGCTCGTTCGAGAGGAAGCCGATGGTCCCGTACGATTCCTCGTCGACGGTGACGACGTGGCCCACGTACGCGTCGAACCCCCAGGTCTCGTAGGCCAGGTCGTCCGTCCAGCCCGCCGCGGCCGCGTCGTGGACCGCGACCAGTCCCTCTCGGTCCATGACCGTCTTGCAGTAGGCCTTCTCGAGGGAGCACTCTCCACCCTCTTCGATCTCCGAGACGTCGCCGCTGACGCACTCGAACGTCTGGACGCCGTCGTCGATTCTGGTCTGGAAGCCCACCTCGAGGCCGAGGAACGTCCGACCGATGTCCAGTAGCTCCCGGGTTCGCTCCTCGAGCGGTGCATCACTGATGACTGCCGCGTTGGCCGCGCGGAACGCCTCGGTGGCATTCTCGAGGGCCGCCCGCCGGTCGCGGTTGTCGATGGTCGCCGCCAGCAGGTGGGCGACGCTCCGCACGAAGTCCACGTCGTGCTCGGAGAAGGGCCGCTGGTCGGTGTCGTGGGCCCCGAGGATGCCCCAGGGCTCTTCGATGGGGCCGACGATGGTGCTGATGCCGCTCGTGACGTCGTGGTCGGTCAGGAGGTCCGGCCCCGAGAAGCGCGTCTCCGCGTCGATGTTCTCGACGACGACCGGCGACTCGCTGCGGAGTGTGTAGGCCGCCTGCGAGTCATCACCGCTGGCCGCGACCGAAGCCTCGCCGACGACGCCGTCGTGCCAGCCGACGCCCTGGCGGAGGTGGAGTTCGTCCGCGTGGGCGTCGAGGTCGAGCACCTCGCAGTAGTCGGTGTCGAGCACGTCCGCGACGGTCTCGGCCGCGGTTTCGAGGAAGTCGTCGAGCGAGTCCATCTCGAGTGCCCGTCGGCCCAGGTTGGCCACCGCCGCACCCTGGTGTGTCCGTGCCTCCAGTTCGCGCTCGCGCTCTGCCCGCTCGGTGATGTCGCGGACGACGCCGACGCGCTCGTGGCCCCAGTCGGTCTCGATGACGGCGAACACCGCCTCGCCGACCCAGGTGTCGTCGTCGTCGGTGGTGAACTCGGCCTCGAGCGACGCCGTCTCGCGCTCGCCCGCGACGAGTTCCGCCTCCAGGCGCTGGGCCTCCGCGAGGACGTCCTCGTCCTCGGCGACCGAGGAGACGTGCGCCCCGATGAGTTCCTCGCGTGACATCCCCATCATCGACGCGTACGCGTCGTTGACCTCCGTGAAGTAGCCGTCCTCGTCGACGATGTAGATGCCCTCCTCGGCGGCCTCGACCGCGGTCCGGTAGCGTTCGAGTTTCCGCTCGCGCTCCTTGCGCTCCGTGACGTCGCAGAAGTAGACCGAGAGCCCGGTCTCGGAGGGGTACGCCCTGACCTCGAACCACTCGTCGAGCGGCGCGAAGTGCTCCTCGAACGAGACCGGCTCCTGGGTCTCCATCGCCCGCTCGAACTCCCGCTGGAACGTCGTGTCGACGGCCGCGGGGAAGCAGTCCCAGACCGACTCCCCGAGCAACTGCCCTCGGTCGCGGTCGAGAAGTACCTCCGTCCGGTCGTTGACGTAGGTGAACCGCCAGTCCGGGTCGAGCGCGAAGAAGGCGTCGTCGATGCGCTCGAACACCTCTCCGACCGTCCCGACCGGCCCCCCGGACGACGGATCGGGTTCGAGGCTGACATCACCGCCGCCCCCAGCGCGACGACCGCTACCGACACGGCGACTGCCACCGGCCGCGGCATCTCCGGCCCCGGAGCGGGAGCGGTCGCGAGCGACCCGGCTGCTGCTATCGGCACCACCGCTGTCGGTGCCAGTGGCGGTGCCGTCGCCGGCCGTCGACTGGTCGTCTGTCGTCCCGTCGAGATCGTCTGTCGTCCCGTCGAGATCGTCTGTCGTCCCGTCGAACGAGAGCAGCGCGTAGGCGACCTGTCCCTCCCCGTCGGTCAGGGGCGTCGCGTCCAGCGAGACCCGCCGTCGCTCGTCACCGACCGCCAGGCGACACGTCACGTCGTGGACAGGGCCATTCTGTCGGAACACCCGGTCGCGGAGCGTCTCGTCGCCGCCGTCGCTCACGTGAATCGTCACCGGCCCCCACACTGTCGGGTCGGCGTCCGACTCGAGGCCGAACAGGGACCGCGTCCGGTCGTCCGTCCAGACCGGCACCCCCTCCCGGTCGACGACGAGGCGCCCGGGCGGGACCATCGGCACCACCTCGGAGAGCGTCCCGACGTCGACGTCGGCGTCGGGGAGCACCTCGGACATACCGGGGACGGGAGAATCTAACGGATAAACACCCGGCCTAATCGTGTGCCGGCTCAGTTGCTCCCGTCCGGGCCGTCCAACTCTTTCTCGTCGAGGTAGATGCCGGCCAGTTTCGACTCCGCCTCGCGGAGGTGCTCGTGGAACGTCGGCGGCGCCATCCCGAGGCCCTCCGCGACCTCCTCGGCGGTGCTCTCGCGGGGCCAGTCGAAGTAGCCGGCGCGGTAGGCCGCCTCGATGACCGCGTTCTGCCGGTCGGTGAGTTCTGACTCGAGCGAGGCCCGGAATCCCTCGATGGACTGGTAGTCCCGGTCGGTCGTCCGCTTGCTCACGAGGTCGATGTCCTCGAACGGGTCGCGAAGCTCCTCGAACACGCTCCGCAGGTTCCGCGAGGGCGGAACCTCGAGGCCGACCTGGCCACGGCCCTCGTCGACGAAGAACTCCGTCACGTTGCCGTTTGCCTCGAGTGACTCGAGCAGGAGGGAATCGTCGCGGACGGCACACTCGACGAGGACATCGTCGCCGCGGTCGTCGACGGCCCGGCAGTTGTCGACGGCGTCGCTCGCGGCGAGGAATTCGACGACCGCGTCGGCGCGCTGGGTGGCGACCGTCAGATAGCAGACGACGCCCGCCCCCGAGCAGACGTTGAGCCCCTCCAGCCGGACGCGACAGCCGAGTTCCGCCGAGAGGTCGACGAAGATGTCTCGCCGGTCGGAGACCTCGAGTTCCACCGCCACGACCCGGTCGGCGTGGACGATGGCCTTGGTCTGGAGCGAGTCGAGCGCGTTGCCGACGGTCGTCCCGAGTTCGGCGAGGACTGTCCGCTCGCGCTCGGAGAGGTCGAGCGACTCGTCGGCCCACAGCACCACGCCGCCGTGGACCGTCTCCCCGTACGTGACCGGGAGGACGATGACCGACCCCGAGGACGGGTCCACCTCGAGGAGTTCGCCGAACGCCGCGCGGACCGTCTCGTCGAGCGCGTCGACGTCGGCGACCCGCACCTTGCCCGCCGTCAGCGCCTCGTGGAGGACGCCCTCGCCGTCACAGGAGACCGGGTCCGCGTCGACGTCGCCGGCGGCCGTCGCGGTCGGGATGAACCGATCGTAGGCGGGCGCGTACTCGCCCGCGACAGCGTGCGTGTACGGTTCGACGTCGACGAACTGCTCGCAGATCCGCCGTTCGAGTTCGTCCCGTGAGCCAACGTCGACGACCGCCCGGTTCACCGACCGGACGAGGCCGTTGAGCTTCTGGAGCCGCTCGAGTTCCGCCGACTCCTCCTGGACCGTCGGGTCGTCGCCGGCCGCCTCGACCTCCTCGCGGAGTTCCGCGATCGTCTCCGGGTCGATATCGGCCTCTTCGGCGTAATCCGACAGGGTGTCGGCAGTCGACTGCAACGCGAGGTATGCCTGGGTTTCCTCGGTCAGCGACCCCCGCAGGAGGAGTTCGTTCACCACCTCGACGAGGTCCGTCTTCGTGACGGGCTTGACCAGGTACTCGTCGAAGCCGAGGTCGGTGAGGTTCGAGGTCGGCTCGACGGCCGTCAGCATCGAGACCCGGCAGTCGAGCCCTTCATCGCGGATGTGCTCCAGCACCTCGTCGCCCGTGACGCGGGGCATCCGCCGGTCGAGCAGGACCACGTCGACCTCCTCGTCGACGGTCTCGATGGCCTCGTCGCCGCCGTAGGCCGTCCGGACGTCGTAGACGTCGTCGAGCCAGCGGGCGTAGGTGTCCGCGAGGTCGCGCTCGTCGTCGACGATGAGCACGACCGGCTGGACGGAGTCGGTAGCCGCGGCCGCGGTCTCCCCCACTGCACCGCTCAGCTCAACGTCCGGCTCCATGGTTCCCCCCGGCCTTCGGCTGACTCTCGGCGCGACGGCCGACACGAGACGAGCGACCGCCCCCCGCGGTGTCTACAGCAAGTCGCGACGACCCTGACCGCGGCTCACATCCCGAGTACCGCCTCGGCGCGGTCGCCGTTCCTGCCCGAAGAGAGCGTCTCCAGGTACCACCATCACGTCCCATAGTCGCCCCCGAGATTGGCCCCCGGTGAATATACATATTACGGCCGATACCGGTAGAAAAGTAGCTCTGTACGCTCGAATGCCCACTATTCGACCGGCTAGTCGGTTTGCTCACTGGACACAGTGGTTCCCCCATACGAACTCGGGTGGTCCCCCTGAGCCTAAATCGTCGGCTCCACAGACTGAACGATTTATATCAGAACGTGTCGATTTGTATTCGCCTCCGCCGTCGCCGGGCGTGTGTCGGCGATCGAGAGGCGACTGCTACCGCCCCGCGACCCCAACGCCCCGCGGCGGATCGACGGTGAGGGAGTTGCGGAGGAGGTTCGTCTGCCCGCGGCGGAGCCGCTCTGTGGCTGACTTCGGGGAGATGCCGAGTGCCTCGGCGACGTCGTCGAGGGTGGCCGTCCGCGGCACCTCGAAGTAGCCCAGTTCCAGCGCCCGGAGGAGCGCATCGCGCTGCTTCCGTGTGAGGTCGTACTGCCCCAGTTTCGGCTCGTCGAGGTCGTAGAGCCGGACGACGCGCAGGGGGATGCCGTGGCGGTCGCAGAACGCCCGGAACTCCCCGAGCCGGTCCCGTGACGGGAACCGGAGCTTCAGCGTCCACTCGCCCTCGTGTCCCGCCGCGTGCAGGAGCGTCACGTCGTCCGGCGACGCCGTGGCCCACTGGAGGAGGTCGTCGACGGCCTCGGCCCACCGGAGGGCGTAGAGCGCTCCCTCGTCGAACGCTGAGAGGCGCTCGAACTGGCCGACCTGTGGGTCCGACCGCACGGCCTCCCGGAACGCCGGCGTGTCCTCGCCCGACACCCAGAGGTAGAGCAGCGGTCGCTCCCCCGCCGGGACGATACGTTCGAACTCCACGACGACATCCGGAAACTCCTCGAGAGCGGTCGCCAGGCCGAACGCCTCGCCCGGAACGGCCACCTCGAAGACGACCATCGGGCCGTCCTCGTCGACAGACTGGTCTGGAGCGGGGTCGCCAGTGAAATCATCGTTGACGTGGGGCATGAGTAGTAGCTCCGTACGGAACACGAGCTACCGTCGGTCGGCTCCGTGCGGCGGCTGCACGGGAACCAGGGCCACGTCCCAACATCGCGGCCCGTTGTGACTCTCGCTGGTGCGGGGGCGAACGGTGAGCATGTCTCTGTCCCGAATAGCGGGACTAGCAGACGGAAATAAGACGGGGGTACTACTTACTTATATCGAATAAATCATGTATTTATCCAAATAATTGTATATCTGACAGCATAAGATGAATATATCTGGAATTTACAGAAAATACGTCTCTGGTGTCGTCAGCCGAAGCCACCGGCAGTAGGTGGCGCGGCCGGCGAGCGACCCGCTACGCCTCGAGATCCAGAACGGAAGCGTACTGGTCGGGGAGCTGGGCCTCGGCCCGCTCGCGTTCCGCCTCGGGCACGGTCTCGACGAGCGCGTCGGCCACGGCACCGACGTACGCCTCGGCACGGGACTCGGAGGCGTCGGCGCTTTCTGCGACTTCGGCGACGAACGCCTTCGGGGAGTGAGGTTCGGCCTCGTGGCTGGCCGTCCGGGCGAGCCAGTCGGCGGCGTCACCGCGGAGGTACTGGGCGATGTCCTCGGCCTCTCCCTCGGAGAGCCGGCGGCCGAGTTCGTCGAGCGTCGCCCGGGCCGCCGTCTCGGCCTCGGCTTCGTCGAACCCACCGGCCTCGCCGACCAGGTCGGCGAACGTCGTCTCGGGGGTGACCGTCGCGGGCTCGAAGAGCCGCCCGTACTCCGGGGGGAGCTGAGCCCGTGCGTCGGCGAGTTCGTCCTCTCCGACGATCTCCCCGAGCGCGGCCAGGACTGCCCGGACTCTGGGTTCTGCCGACCCCACGTCCGCCTCGGTCTCGACGCGGTCGAGGAACTCCTCCAGGTCGAGCGGGGTGGTCCGCCCTCCGGGCGCCTCCTCGAGGTGACTGGCGTACCGCTCCGGGAGCGGCTCGGCGAGGTCCCGGCGCTCGCCCGGGGTGAGGGAGTCGGCGAGCGCGTCGAGCGTCGCTCGGATGGTCCGGTCGGCCTCGTCGTCGGATTTGAACCGGTCGCTCTCGCGAGTCAGCGCCAGCAGGTCCGGCTGGGACATGTCCGGTCCGGGTCCGGCCACAGGGGTAAATCATGAACCAAACCGCATCGCCCGCCGGAACATCCCCGGCAGCGGCCGTCGGAGCGCCGTCCGGGACTGAGCCGGCCGGTCCCCGCGCCGCCGGGCGCCAGTTGCCTCCGGACAGCCGGGGATGCAGTTAGCCCGGTGACATTACCCGGCGTGGACTCACGACGCCGATGGGTCGAACTCATGCACGAGAACCCGTTCGAGCGCATCGAGCGCATGCTCGAAGCGGCAGGAACCGACTTCCCGCACACGCGGATGCTGGGCGAGGAGCACGCGACGACAGCCGTCGACGTCGCCGAGCAGGACGGCGAGTTCGTCGTGACCTGTGACCTCCCCGGCTTCGAGAAAGACGATATCGACCTCCGGGTGACCGACCACACGCTCCATCTCCACGCCGAACACACGACCGAGGAGGCGGTCGAGGAGGAGGACTACCTCCATCGCGAGCGCAAGCGAACCGACGTGTCACGGTCGATCTCGCTCCCCGAGGACGTCGACGAGGCCGCCGTCTCGGCGACCCACGAGGACGGCGTGCTGACGGTCCGGCTCCCGAAGGCACGCGAGGAGGCCGACGAGGCACACGAGGTCCCCATCTCGTGACGCCGTCCCGGTCCCAGGCGCGTCCAGCCCCGAAGTCCCGCTGATGAGCGATCCAGAGCCCGAAGAGCGCATCGCGACCGGATGTGGGGCCAGCTCGACCACGTCGACCACGGCGACCTCGTCGCCTCGATACCGCTGGTCTCCCTGCCCGGGCTAGTCGTCTGGTGGGTCTTCGACCTCCAGATGCATCTCGCGCTGGACGGCTCGTCGCTGCTCGCAGTCGGTGCGCTGGCCGAGGTACTGTTCCTGAATCCGCCGACACCTTGCCCACCGGCGCCTGGACTTCCCGGGCGAGCGGTCAGGGCTGCTGAGCATCTCCGGGCGAGCGGTTAGGGCTGCTGACTATCCCCGGAGCGGCGTGACGGCCGGTGTGTACGACTCGATACTCGTCCCAGTCGACGGGAGCGACGCGAGCGGACAAGCCGTCGAGCACGCCAGCCAGCTCGCCCAGGAACACGACGCTCGTCTGCACCTCGTCACCGTCGTCGAGTTCCCGGAGGCGCGAGCGGTCGGTGCGGCGGACTCGCTTTCCGACCAGGCCGTCGAGACGATGGCCGACCAGGGTGAGACGCTCGTCGAGCAGGCCGCTGCGGGCGTCCCCGACGAACTCTCCGTCGTGACCGTGGTCGAGGAGGGAACGCCCTCGGAGACGATCACGGAACACGCGGCGTCACTCGACGCCGATCTCATCGTGATGGGATCCCACGGCCGGTCGGGGCTGGAGCGTCTCGCGCTCGGGAGCACGACCGAGCGCGTCGTCCGCCGCGCCGACGTGCCCGTCCTGACTGTCCACCCAACCGACTGAACGCTCGGTGGGCGCACCCGTGCAGTGTGTGCGCCGTGGCCGGCGCCCGCGGATGACAGGTCCCCCAGACGACAAGCTCCACAGACGACAGGTAACAAAGCTGCCGGGTCAGACGAGAAATGTCGGGAGGTAGAGGGCGATACACCCCAGTGCGCCGCGCGCGTCGACCTCGCCGTGGACGAGAAAGAGCGCGACCACGAGCGTCGACGCGACGAGCATGTAGGCCGCCGAGGCCAGCACCACGCCGACGTCCGTGAAGGTGAAGCCGCCGACGAGCGCGCCGACGCCGAACGAGAACAGCGGGTCGGTGACGTTGCTGCCGAAGAGCGTCCCGATGGCGATGCCGGCCTGATCGTCGAGGACGGCCGCGGCGGCGATGGCGATCTCCGGCGTGGTCGTGCCGAGGCCGGTGACCAGCCCGAGGACGAGTTGCGGGACGCCGAGCGCGAGCGCGGCCTGTCGGCTTCCGGCGACGAAAAGGTGCCCTCCGACGACGACCAGCGCGAGACCGCCGATCAGCCAGACGACCGTGCGGGCGCTCGTCTCACTCGACGCCCGGTGGTCGACGGCCGCCTCCAGGTCCAGCTCCTCGTAGCTCACGCCGAGGAAGGTCAGATACGCCCCCGTCAGCAGCGCGCCCTCGACCCGCGTGACGCGTCCGGACCAGAGCACGGCCAGCATCAGCCCCATCGCGGCCAGCATCCCGCCGCCGTAGAGCCGGAGCTTCGAGCGCGGGATGGCGATTGGCGAGAGGAGTGCGACCACGCCGATGCCGACCGTGATCTGTGAGGTCGCCGACCCGATGATGTGGCCGGCGACGAGCACCGGCGCGTCGTAGAGGCCGGCGTAGACCGAGGTCGCGATCTCGGGGATCGAGCTGCCGACCGCGACGAACGTGACGCCGATGAACAGCGTAGAGAGGCCCAGTTCGTGGGCGATGGCGCTCGCGTGGTCGACGACGCGTTCGCCGCCGTAGACCAGCGCCGCGAGGCCCACGGACACCTGCACGAGAGGGCCGAGCATGCGGTGTGGAGTCCCCGGAGGTAGCCCGAGTGGTCGGATAAACGTGGTTCCTAACGGCCGCGGGCGTCGCGGTCGGCGAGGGCAGCGGCGGTCGGTCGACGCCTCCGGCGAACGCGAATCCGGGTCATGCCCTCAGTCGGCCGTCTCGTCGCGTTCGTGGACGACGATGACGGGAGCGACGGCGCCCTCCGCGACGCGCTCAGTCGCGTCGCCGAACAGCGACGAGAACAGCGAGGGACCGCCCTCGCCCATCACGATGACGTCGAACTCGCCGGAGCGGTCGACGATGTCCCAGACCGGGGAGTCGGAGGCCGACACCTCGGTCGTGATTTGTGCGTCGGGGAGGCCGCGCTCGGTGAGCGTCTCGCGAGCGCGCTCGATGGCGGCCTGGGCGTCGAACTCGTCGCGGCCGAGCCCCCAGAGCGTGACCGACCCCTCGCGGCCGCCCAGCAGCGTCGCCACGAGATCCGCCAGGCGGCCGACGTCGATGGCGCCACGGAGCGGGACGACCACGTCCTCGATGTCGCCGGCGGGGTTCGGGAGGAGCGTGGCGGTCGCGCCGACCTCGGCGGCCACCCGCTCGACCGTCGCGTCGCGGTCGTGGGTGAAGGCGACGCGCGTCTCGACGTCGCGGCCGGCCTCGTGGAACGTCGTCGCGATGTCCTCGATTGCCTCCCGGGCGCGGTCCTCGAACTGCATGCTCGCCTGCTCCGTCGGCGTCTGCTCGGGCAGGACGTGATAGCCCAGCAGGACGACCTCGGCAGGCGCGAGGAACTCGACGAGCGACTCGGAGATGGCCTCGCCCTCGAGCACCTGGACGGGAATCAGGACCCGGGGCGGTTCGCGGATGTCGAGGTCGTTGTCCGTCATGATGGCCTCGGCCGGGGGCGCGCTGTCCTCTGTCATCTCAGAGCACCCCCTTGAGCCGCACGTCGTCGGCGTAGTACTTGTACCACCCGGCGGACGCGAGCATGATGGCGATGCCGATGATCTGCGAGGCAGGTTGCATGAAGAAGATGAGGCCGAAACTCGCGAGCGCGCCGAGGCCCGCTACGGCGCGATGGGCCGGCACCCGGAAGTCCGGGTCGTACCACTCGGGTTCGTCCCGGCGCATCGAGATGAGCGCGACGCACATCAGCCCGTACATGACGAGGTGGAGGAACGAGGCCACCTCGGCGAGCACCTCCACCTCGCCCAGCGCCACGAGTACCAGGACGGGCCCGCCGGCCATTGCCAGCGCGACGTGGGGCGTGCCGTACTTCAGGTTCATCCGCCCGGCGAACTTCGGGAGGATGGCGTCCCGGCTGACGGCGAACACTGCCCGGGAGGTCGACAGGATGGACGCGTTCGCCGAGGAGACCGTCGCGAGCAGTCCCGCCAGCAGGATGGCGAGCGCGCCGGTGTCGCCGACGAACTGCCGAGCCACCTCGACGATGGCCGTCTCGCCGAACTGTTCGAGTCTCGGACTGCCGAAGGCGCTCGTCGCGACGAAGATTGTCACGACGTACAGCACGCCGACGATGAGTACCGATCCGACCATCGCCACCGGCAGGTTCCGGCCGGGGTTCTTGATGTCGCCCGCGACCGTCGCGACCTGGGCAAAGCCCAGGTACGAGGTGAACACGAGCGCCGCGGTCGTGAACATCGGCAGCGGCCCGAACCGGAAGAACGTCTCCGGCGTCGACTGGGTGCCGAAGACGCCGAGCGCGTCGAGCCCCCCGTAGCTGAGGAAGATGACGAGAATCGTCAGCAGAAGGCCGACGACGTAGTTCTGGAGTTTCGTGGCGTTCTCGGTCCCGAGCAGGTTGAGCGCCGTCAGGAGTGCCCCGAAGACCAGCGCCAGCGGGATGACGACGGGGACGCCGCCGACATCGACGCCGGCCTCTGCCAGCAGCGCGGCGGCGTAGTTCCCGAAGCCGACGAGGTAGAACGCGGTCGCGAACACCAGCCCGAGCCAGATGCTGATGCCGACGACCGCGCCGGGGAGCGCCCCGAGCGCACGCGAGATGAAGTAGTACCCCCCGCCGGACTTCGGCATCGCGGTGGCCAGTTCGGAGGCTGGCAGCGCCACAAGCAGGGCGATGACGGCCCCGATGGCGAACGACCCGGCCGCGGCCGGCCCCGCCCGGCCCGCAGCGAGGCCGGGGAAGACGAAGATACCCGCACCGATCATCGTCCCGATGCCGATGGCGATTCCCCCGGTGAGGCTGATGGAGCGCTCCAGTTCGGTTCCCTCCTCGGTGACGGTGGTCTCGCCCTCGGCCGCCGTCGGGCTGGCAACCTGCTCCGGAGCCTCTCCCGACCGGTTCGTCGTCTCGGCACCCGACTCGTGAGCCGTGCCCATGTCGTCTCGGGCGTCGGTGAGTCACTTCAAGACGAGGCCAAGCCCCGTCGAGCGAGGTGGAGCGGCTGGTTTCGCCCGGCAGTACGTCCTGGCGTCGTCGGTAGGCGACGGGCCTCACTCCGCCGGCGGCACAGCCACCACGGGCGCGGGACTGGTCCGGACGAGACGCTCCGTGGTGCTCCCGATGAGGTGGCGTTCCAGCCCGCTCCGGCCGTGTGTCCCCATCGCCACGAGGTCCACGTCCTCCTCGTCGGCGTACTCCCGGAGGAGCCGCGCCGGCGGACCCTGGGGGACCGCCGTGGCGACGTCGAGGTCGTGGGCCTCGGCCCGCTCGACGACCGTGTCGACCGCCGCTCGGTGGTCGGATTCGAGTTTCGCGACGATCTCCGGGATGGCCGGCCCGGTCTCGTAGGCCGCCGAGATGGTCCGCACGTCGACGGCCGAGACGACGTGGACGGTGGCGTCGAAGCGCCGAGCGACGGCGATGCCGTGGTCGGCAGCCCGCACCGCGGTGTCGCTCCCGTCGGTCGGGACGAGCACCGAATCGATCGTGGGCGCTCCGGCGTTCTCGGGAGTCACGAAGACGGGCACGTCGCTCGTCCGGAGGGTCCGCTCGGCGACGCTGCCGAGCAGGAGGCGGTCGAGCCCCGTCCGCCCGTGGGTCCCCATCGCCACGAGGTCGGCGTCCAGCTGGTCGGTGTACGCCGAGATGACCTCGTGGGCGGCGCCGCGTGCGACGACCGTCCGGCAGGCGACGCCGGCGTCCGCGGCACGCGACTCGAGGTCCTCGACCGCGCCGGCCGCGGCTTCGTCCAGTTCGAGCTCCGTCTCCGAGTCCGACAGGAGCGAGATGTCGTGTTTCTGGATGGCACTCACGCCCGAGATGTCGGCGTCGAACGCGTCCGCGAACCGGACGGCCGCCCGGGCGGCCGCCTCGGCCGAGTCGCTCCCGTCGACCGCAACCAGTATCGAGTCGTAGGCGGACATACCCGGACTCGAGGCGCCCGTCGGTTAGGTCCCCGGCCAATTCGTGGCCGCGGATGTGGCGGGGGCGGGCCGCCGGTCCGTCGGTATCCCCGTTAGCGACCCCAGCGCGGCGGAATCCACTCGGCCGCCCAGTTCGGGAGCGACGTATAGCGGTCGCCGCGGTCGGCGAACAGCAGGACGACGACGTCGTCGGTGTCGAAGTGGCCGTCGGTCGCGAGGTCGTGGCAGGCGGCGACGGCGCCGCCGCTCGAGGGCCCGACGAGGAACTGGCCGTCCACCCGGAGATGCTCGCGGACCGTCGCCCGGTCGTGCTGGCCGGCGTCGTGGACGCGCAGTTCCCGGTCGGCAGCGCGCTCGCGGACGCGTGCGGCCCACCGCCGGGCGGCCTCGCTGTCGACGACCGGCCGGCGGTCGGGCACCGACGGGTCGAAGACCTCGGGGTAGTCGAACGGGGGGCCCCGGGCGTAGTGGAGGCCAGAGATGGCGTGTGAGGGCAACTCGGGCTCGTAGCCGACCACCTCGACCTCGCCCGCATCGTGGAGCGCCCGACCGACGCCCGTGACGGTGCCGCCGGTCCCGATGCCGCCGACGAACGTCGTGACTGCACCGTCGGTCTGGCGCCACACCTCGGGGCCGGTCGTCAGCGCGTGCGTGCCGGGATTGACCGGGTTCGTGTACTGGTCGGGCTGGTAGTACCGGTCGGGGGCGGCCGCCACCCGGTCGGCGCAGTCTTCGATCATCTGCTCGTAGGTCAGCGAGCGATGGACCGTCCCGCCGGCGTCCTCGATAGCGAGCACCTTCGCCTGACTCGGCCGCGGCGGCATGAAAATCTCCACGTCGTAGCCACGTTCGCCGGCGATGCGCGCGACGGCTGTCCCCGTGTTCCCCGAGGAGGGCTCGACCACTGTCGGGTCGTCGTCGAGGGCGCCGGCCTCGGCCGCGGCGTCGAGCATCGCGGCCGCGATGCGGGTCTTGACCGACCCGCCGCCGTAGGGCTGGTCGCGGGCGTTGAACCACTCCAGCTTCGCATACACCGTCGGCGGGACCTCGAGTGGGAGTTCGACGAGCGGCGTCTCCCCGATGGTCGATTCGTCCATCGTCGCGGCTACTCGAACCCGATGGGCTGGGTGCGCTCGGACGCGTGTTTCGGCACGCGGACGAAGAGGACGCCGTCGTCGAACGACGCCTCGGCGGCGTCGATGTCGGCCCGCGCGGGGAGACTGACCGAGCGCTCGGCGTGCCGGGAGCGCTCGCGGCGCTGGATACCGCCCTCCTCCCAGTGGGCCTCGGCGCGCTCGGCGCTCACGTAGAGCGTCCACTCGTCGCCCGAGAGCTCGATGGTCTCCTCGGCACACCCCGGGAGGTCACACCAGACGTGGAGTTCGTCGGGGTGCTCGGCCACGTCGACGTCAGGGTGGGCCTGGAGTCCCCACCGCGGAAGCGACTCCTCCTCGGTCCCGGGCGGAGAGCGCCCGGCCCGCCCCGCGCCAGGCTCGGCTGTCCACGCGGACGGAGTGTCCCGCCTCGTGCGGTCATCCAGCCGCCGCTCGCGGCGGTTGTCGTGGCCGGGGGGCCTCGCCTCCCGGCGTTCGGACGCCGGAGACGCGCTGTTCTCGGCGTCGTCGCGGTCGGACGGCCCGTCGGCAGATTCAGATTCGTCCGAAGGGTCGCTGGTATCAGTCACGGGTCGCTGTGGCGCTGGAACCAGGACGCTCAAAATACCCGTCCCAAACCGTCGAGTTTCCCGAACCGGCGAGCCCCGCCCCGGACCGGACGCGCACTCTCGCGGCAGTCGACGCCGGAGATCCACTACGCGTCGGCTGTCCAGCCGAGGTACTGCCGGGCCTCCTCGTCCGTGACCTGTCCGAAGTCGCGGTAGAACGCGCCGACGGCGGTGAAGCTCGCGGGCTCCTCGACGGCGACGACCTTGTCGGCCTCCGGCTCGAGCTCGGACAGCGACGCCGGCGGCCCGACCGGGACCGCGAGGACGACCCGCGCCGCGTCCGCGGCCCGGATCTGTCGGAGACAGGCCCGCGCGGTTGCGCCCGTCGCGACGCCGTCGTCGACGACGACGACCCGCTTGCCTTCGAGGTCGGGCTCCGGTCGGTCGCCGCGGTATGTCTCGAGCTTCTCGCGGGCGGTCTCGGCCGCCCGCTCGCGCTCGGCCTCGAGATACTCCTCGTCGATGCCGTAGCGCTCGACGAGTTCGTCGTCGATCCACGCGCTCCCGTCGGCCGCGGCCGCGCCGACGGCGAACTCGGAGTTCCCCGGCATCCCCATCTTCTTCGCGGCGATGATGTCCAGCGCCGCGTCCAGTCGGTCGGCGACCGGACGAGCGACGGGGAGCGCCCCCCGGGGAATCCCGAGGACGACGTCCGCCTCGACGCCCCGCTCTTCGAGCCGGTCTGCGAGCTGTTCGCCCGCATCCGCGCGATCCTGGAACATGTGATCGCCTACGGGCCGAGGCGCGGAAAAGCGTGCTTCCAAACTCCCGGATCCGCGGTAGTCCGCCTTCTCGGACGTCGACGCTCGATCTCCTGCTCCCGGGCGCTCGCCGCTCAGTCTATCATCCTCAGAGTCCGCCGCTCAGTCTATCATCCTCAGAGT